>NZ_JBFTQX010000007.1:0-173898 GCF_056399225.1 Dyella sp. 01N448
TTTCTTTGGGTTACTTTTCTTTTACTCCGGGCATCCTGCCCTCCGCCCTTCGGGCCGGCTTCGCCGTTCGCACGCGCTCCTGCGCGTGCGTGGGCCAGCAAAAGAAAAGTGACTCGAGCGGCGGCAGCCGTTCGAAACGCCCGCCGCGTCCCACAGGGACTAGCTTTGCGTCGTAGGCGGCACGCTGGCGGTAACGCGACAACCAGAAACCGAGACTCTGGATCCCGTCCTGCGCCAGGACGACGGCAAAGATGAAACGTTCCCGCGAGCACCCGCCCCTCACCCCAGCCCTCTCCCCGGTGGGGAGAGGGAGAAGTGATGACTCACCGCCCATCCAATGCCAAATTCAACTTAAGCACATTGACCCGCGCCTCACCCAACATCCCAAACTGCCTCCCCGTCGTCGCCATGATCACCATTGCCCTCACCTGCGACTCGCTCAACCCGCGCACCTTCGCCACCCGCGCCACCTGGTAAGCCGCCGCCGCGGGCGAAATCTCCGGATCAAGACCACTGCCCGACGCGGTCACCAGATCCACCGGCACCGCTGCAGTGTTCGAAGGATCCGCGGCACGCAGCGCTTCAATGCGCTGCTTCACGGCATCCGTCAACGCCGGATTCGTCGGCCCGAGGTTCGAGCCCGACGACGACAGCCCATTATTGGGTTGCGGCGAGGTCGCCGAAGGACGACCCCAGAAATACTTGGGGTCGTCGAACGACTGGCCGATCAGCGTGGAGCCGATCGGCTTGCCTTCCCTGTCGATCAGGCTGCCGTTCGCCTGCGACGGGAACAGCACCTGGGCGACACCGGTGACCACCAGCGGGTAGGCCACGCCGGTGATCACGGTCATCAGGAGCAGCATCACGATGGCGCTGCGAATCAGCTTAGCCATGGGTTTCACCTTAGTAGTGGAGGATCGCGTCAACCAGCGCGATCGCCTGGTAGTTCTTCTTGCCGGCGTTGTACGCATTCACGTCGTAGGAGTGCTCGTAACGGATCTCCGGACGGATCTCCAGGTCCGAGGACACCCAGTGCGTCAGGCCCAGCGTGTGGCTGCTGTACTTGGTGGCGTAGCCGGTGCGCTGGCCCTTCTGGTCGTTGTAGAACTCGTTGCGGAACGAAATCATGTTGCTCGAGTTCAACTCGAAGTTGAGGTAGTTCACCACGCCGTACTCGCCCGCCTTGCCCGGATACGGCGACGACGCCACCACGCCCGGCTCGCCATCCGGCCCGAAGCCCGGAACGTTGCGGCCGTACATGTAGTAAGCCTCGGTCTGCATGTGCACGCTCTGGCTGAAGCGGTGGCCCCAGGTCATCACGTACATCTGCACGTTGTTGTAGTTGTAGTCCGAGGTGTTCCAGTTGTTCACGCAGGGGTAGAGCATGTCATTGTTGTCTTTCGACACCCAGCGCACGCAAGCCTGAAGCGACGGGCGCGCCGAATGATTCCAAGGTGCAACGTCGTTGCTGGCATTGACGCCAAGCTGCACCGTCCACTGGCTATTGAGCTTGGTGGTGGTCATCACGCCGGTCTGGGTATAGGGGTCGACCGTGTACAGGATCGAATGGGTAACCAGATAGTTCTGCGGCGAGAACTGGGCTTCGATATCCGGCAGCGACAACCAGCGGCCCACGCGAACCACCATGCCCTCTGCCACCGAAGGAATGTACAGGTCGTAGTAGAACAGCATCGGATCGATGCCATAGACCTTGCCCGGCAGCGGACCATTCGAATTGGGATGGTTCAGCAACTGATTGCTGAACACGCCCTTGGTGATCGTGTAGTGATAGTCGTAGCCGTACAGGGTGGAGATGTTGAAACCCCAATCCAGGTGATCGGTCTGCACGGTGTCTTCGACGCGGGTGATGTTGAACACCAGCTGGTCGAATTCCACGCGATTGGGGCGCGTTGCGTAGGACAGCGGATAGTTCGTGAAGCTGGACGAGCTTGCATTGGCCGACGGGTTGATCCAGCCGTTGATCTCGATGCGGTTGCGCTTCATCCAATTACCGACCTTGGTGCACGAGAGCGCTTTCTGCAGCGGGTACTGGCCGTAAGCCACCGGCACGCCGATCGGGGCGGGCACGCCACCGAGCTGCCACTCGCTGTTGGGAAACGGCGGTGAATCGAGCGGTGCGTCCATCGCGCGGCGCGGTGCGGCGGGCGCATTGGGATCGGCCGGCTGCGCATCGGCGCGATAGGCCGCGCCGAGACGGGAGAAGAAACCCTGCGAGCAGTCGTCGCCGGAAGCCGCCGGCGCACCGGCCGAGCCGTCATCGAGACCTGCCGCCGGCGTCACGTCGGTGCCGGCGACCGGCGCCACCGCAGCAGCAGCTTCGCCCGCGGGGGCGAGAGCCATCAACAGTGCAAACGAAAGAAGCTTCTTGGACATCATGGGTGTTCCTGAAACCGGCTCGGGGCGAGCCGTCCTTTTCTGTGGGTAGAGAGGGGTGGGCCGCTGTGCCGCGGCCTCACGTCAAATGCCGGCGTAACCGCCGAGCACGTATTCGTCCTGTTCGCTGTTCGGCGCCTGGGTGTCGCGCGTTTGAACGCGCGGGCGACCCTGCACCGGCAATGCGATCACCACGTCGCAGGCGGAGTCGTCTGATGAGAGACGAAGCTCCATGTCTGGGTGGGTGTCGTCGGGCAGCGAAACAGAAAGCTTGAGTACTTGCATGGCAAAGACTCCGTAGATTCCAGTAGTGCGTCAGTAATGAGGGGGCTTAGGCAAGACCGCAGAGCACGAGCAACATGTCGATCACTTTGATGCCAAGGAACGGCACGACGATGCCGCCAAGGCCGTAGACCAGCAGGTTGCGACGCAGCAGCGCACCGGCGCCCAACGCACGGTATTTCACGCCCTTCAGCGCCAACGGAATGAGAAAGATGATGATCAGCGCGTTGAAGATCACCGCCGAGAGAATCGCGCTCTGCGGCGTGGCGAGCTTCATCACGTTGAGCGTGTTGAGCGCCGGGTAAGTCGTCGCAAAAGCCGCTGGGATGATGGCGAAATACTTGGCCACGTCGTTGGCGATCGAGAAGGTGGTGAGCGAGCCGCGCGTGATCAGCATCTGCTTGCCGATCTCCACCACTTCGATCAACTTGGTGGGATTGGAGTCGAGATCGACCATGTTGCCGGCTTCTTTGGCCGCTTGCGTACCGGTGTTCATCGCCACCGCCACGTCAGCCTGGGCCAGCGCCGGCGCGTCGTTGGTGCCATCGCCGCACATCGCCACCAGGCGGTTCTCGGCCTGGATCTTGCGGATCAGCTTGAGCTTGGCTTCCGGCGTGGCTTCGGCGAGGAAGTCATCGACACCTGCTTCCGCAGCAATCGCGGCGGCAGTCAACGGATTGTCGCCGGTGATCATGATCGTCTTGATGCCCATGCGACGCATCTCGGCGAAGCGCTCGCGGATGCCGCCCTTCACGATGTCCTTCAGCTCGATCACGCCCAGCGCCGTGGCGGCTTCGGTGACGATCAGGGGCGTGGCGCCGCGGCGGGCGATGTCCTCGGCCATGCGCTTGACCAGCGGCGGCAAGTGGCTGCCGTTGGATTCCAGGTAGCGTTCCACCGCATCCAGCGCGCCCTTGCGGATCTGGCGATTGCCGAGATTGACGCCGCTCATGCGGGTCTGCGCAGTGAATGGCACGAACTCGGCGTGACCTTCTTCCAACTGGCGCTCGCGGATGCCGAAGCGTTCCTTCGCCAATACCACGACGCTGCGGCCTTCCGGCGTTTCGTCGGCCAGCGAGGCCAGTTGCGCAGCGTCGGCGAGGGTATGTTCATCGACGCCCGGCGCCGGCAGAAAAGCCACGGCCTGGCGATTGCCCAACGTGATCGTGCCGGTCTTGTCGAGCAGCAGCACATCCACATCGCCGGCCGCTTCCACCGCACGACCCGAGGTGGCGATCACGTTGGCGCGGATCATGCGATCCATGCCTGCGATGCCGATCGCCGACAGCAGTGCACCAATCGTGGTCGGAATCAGGCACACCAGCAGCGCCACCAGCACGGTCAGCGTGATGGGGTTGCCCGCGCCGGCCGCCTGCACGCTGTAGATCGAATACGGCAGCAGCGTGGCGCAGGCGAGCAGGAAGATCAGTGTGAACTTGGCCAGCAGGATGGTAAGCGCGATCTCGTTCGGCGTCTTGCGACGCGAGGCGCCCTCCACCATCGCGATCATGCGGTCCAGAAAGCTCTCGCCCGGGTTGCTGGTGATGCGCACCACCAGCCAGTCGGACAGCACTCGCGTACCACCGGTGACGGCGCTGCGATCGCCGCCGGACTCGCGGATCACCGGCGCGGATTCGCCCGTGATGGCGCTCTCATCAACGCTTGCCGCGCCGACCACCACTTCGCCATCGCCCGGCATCTGTTCACCCGCTTCCACCAGCACGTGGTGACCCACGCGCAATTCGGTCGACGGCGTATAGGTGATCGGCGCGTCCTTGTAAGGCGCCGACAGGCGCTTGGCCACCACGTCCTTGCGCGAGCCACGCAGCGCAGCGGCCTGCGCCTTGCCGCGACCTTCGGCCAAGGCCTCGGCGAAATTCGCGAACAACAGCGTGAACCACAACCAGATGGTCACCCAGAAGATGAAACCGGTCGGCGCTTCGCCGTGGCCGGTCAGCGCCTGCACCCACAGCAAAGTGGTCAACACGCTGCACACGAACACCACGAACATCACCGGGTTGCGGAACTGCTGCTTCGGCGAGAGCTTGCGGAACGAATCGGCGATCGCCTTGAGGATCAGGTCGCGATCGAAGCTGCGAACGCCGTGGACAGGGGTATGAGTCGTTGTCATGGATTTGCTTCCTTCGGGCGCTGATCAGCGCACCGACATCAGGAATTCGGCGATCGGACCAAGCGCAAGCGCAGGCAGGAAGGTGAGCGCGCCCACCACCACCACGACGCAGGCAAGCAAGGTGACGAACAGCGGCGTATGCGTGGGCAACGTGCCCGCCGAGGGCGGTACGTGGCGCTTGGCGGCGAGCGAGCCGGCCATGGCGAGCATGGCGATGGCGAGCAGGAAGCGCGACAGATACATGCACACGCCCAGCAGCACATTCCAGAACGGTGTGTTGGCGGAAAGTCCACCGAACGCACTGCCGTTGTTGTTCGCTGCCGACGACACGGCGTACAGCACTTCGCTGAAACCGTGCGCACCCGGATTGGACACACCGGCCACGCCAGCTGGCGTCATCACCGCAATGGCCGTGCAGATCACCACCAGGGCGCAAGGCACCAGCACGGCGAGACTGGCCATCTTCATTTCGTGCGCTTCGATCTTCTTGCCGAGGTATTCCGGCGTGCGACCTACCATGAGTCCGGCAATGAACACCGCGACGACGGCGAACGCGAGCATGCCGTAGAGACCCGAGCCCACACCGCCGAAGATCACTTCACCCAGCTGCATCAGCCACATCGGCACCAGGCCGCCCAGCGGGGTGAGCGAGTCGTGCATGGCATTGACAGCGCCGCAAGAGGCTGCCGTGGTAATGGTGGCGAACAAACCGCTGGCGGCGATGCCGAAGCGCGTTTCCTTGCCTTCCATATTGCCGCCCGCCTGCAGCGCGGAGGCTTGCTGATCCACGGCCAGGCCGTGCAGCGCAGGATTGCCGGCCTGTTCGGCGGCGATGGCGCCAAAGCAGAGCGGGATAAAAATAAGCAGCATGGTGGCGAGGATCGCCCAGCCCTGGCGGCGGTCACCCACCATGCTGCCGAAGGTGTAGCAAAGACCGCCCGGAATCAGAAAGATCGCCAGCATCTCGATGAAGTTGCTGAAAGGCGTCGGGTTCTCATACGGATGCGCGGAGTTCGCATTGAAGAAACCGCCGCCATTGGTGCCCAACTGCTTGATCGCGATCTGCGAGGCAGCCGGTCCCATCGGCAAGGTCTGCGTGGTGACCGTGGTCGACTTGGTCATGTCCTTGCCGGCCGCATCCTTCACCGTATTGCCGGCGGCATCCTTCACCGTTTCCACGGCCGTCGTGTTCTGCACCAGCGGCACATCCACGTAGGACTTGAAGTTCTGCACCACACCCTGCGAGGACAGCAGCAGTGCGACGACCAGCGAGAACGGCACCAAGACGTAAAGCGTGGTGCGGGTCATGTCGACCCAGAAGTTGCCCACGCTGTTGGCGCTGCGACGCGTGAAGCCACGAACCACCGCCAGCAACACCGCAATGCCGGTCGCTGCGGAGAGGAAGTTCTGCACCGCCAGGCCCAGCATCTGGGTCAGGTAGCTCATGGCGCTTTCGCCGCCGTAGGCCTGCCAGTTGGTATTGCTGGCGAAGCTGATCGCGGTATTCATCGCCAGGTCCGGCGACAGCGCATCGAAATGCTGCGGATTGAGCGGCAACCACTGCTGCGTGCGCTGCAGTGCATAGACCGCAAACAGGCCGAGCATGTTGAACACCAGCATGGCGATGGCGTAACGGCGCCAGCCCATCTGCTCATCGCTGCGCACGCCGGCGAGGCGGTAGAGCAGACGCTCCAACTTGCCGCCCACGCGATTGACGCCGTTGGGCGTATCGGCAAACGCCAGGGCCATGTATGCGCCGACCGGCTTGATCAGCACAAGCAGCACGGCCAGGAAAAGCACAACCTGGAAGAAATCGAAGGTGGTCATTCGAACCACTCCGGCTTGAGCAGAGCCACGCACAGGTAGCCCGTCAAGGCCACCGCGATCACGGCAGCCACGAGGTAGAAAGCGTTCATAGGTGGATCTCCCGCAGGAAAAGCGCGCGCCAGCAACGTCGTCGCCCGTGGCGACGACAGGCGATCAGGGACGGCGACCGAGGCGATCGCAGATCAGCAGAAAGCCGAGCGCCGCCGCAAACAGCACGATCGAAAAAAGCAGATAAAGGGCGTCCATTGAAGTCCGACTCACCGTCTTAGTTAACGGTGCAAATTGTCGGAAGCAGCGCATAAGAAAGGGGTAGCGAATTCACCCGGCCGCGTATAGAAACCGTAAAAATTTGCCCGGGCGCGTCTCGGGCGCCGTTTCCCCTGTGGGAGCGCACCCTGTGCGCGAACGCGGCCGAACAGGCCGCCCTATGGTCGGCGGTCGCGCACAGGGTGCGCTCCTACAGGGGCAGGCTCAGACAGCGTGGGAAATCACGTCGCCGTCATTCGCCGCCGGCGCGCGATTGACCGGATAGCCAGCCTCATCCCAGGCATCCAGCCCGCCCAGCAACGGGCGCACCCGCTTGTACCCGCGCGACATCAGCGCCTTGGCCACCAGCGCAGCCGAGGCCTCATTCGGGCAGGTGCAGTAGATCACCAGCTCCGCATCGAGCGGCACGGCGTTGACGATGATGTCGACGCTGTTCACATCGGCCAGCAAGGCGCCGGGGATGATGCGTGAATCGAGCATGCGCGCCGCTTCCGAACGCACGTCCACGATGGCCGGATTGCGGCCCTTGTTGAGTTCGTCGTTGAGTTCCTGCACGGTGATGCGCGCCATGCGCAAGGCGCGGATCAGGCGGTGGCGCTGCCACCATTTCATGATGATGTAGAGCACCAGCAGGCTGCCGATCAGCATCAGCGCCACGCTGCCGGCATTGGCCAGCGTGACCAGCAGCTCATCGATCTGAGTCGAGAACACATAGCCCAGGCTCACCGCCACACCCACCCAGAGCAGCGACCCCAGGCCATCGAAAAACACGAACGGTGCCGTCCGCAGACCCATCGCACCGACCAGTGGGGGCGCCACGGTGGAGAGACCCGGCACGAACTTGGCGAGCAGCAATACGCCGCCGCGCCAGCGCTGGAAGCGCAGTTCCGATTGCTTCACGCAGGAGTCGGGCGACAGCGAGATCCGGCACAGCGTGCGCATCACGCCGCCACCGAAATAGCGGCCTGCGGCATACCAGGCGTAGTCGGCCAGCAGGCAGGCCAGCACCGCCACGGCGACCACACCGGTCAGCGGCAGACGCTCGGTCGACGCCAAAGCGCCCGCCACGATCATGGTCGGCACGGCCGGCAACGGCACGCCCGCCTGCTCGATGAGCACGTTGACGAATACCAGCAGCAGCCCGTATTGGGCGATCAGCTCGATGATGTGGTGGGCCATGGCAAACCTCGACCGATGACATCTTGCGGCCCCTCCATCATTGGGGCCGGCGCTCGTAAAAACAATCGATTTTTCGTCTGAACAGGCTGACCCGATCTCAGCCTCAGTAGCCGACGACCTCGCCATCCTTGCGCATTTCGGTGGCACCCCAGTACACCCGCTGCTTCGGGTCGAACATGATGGCCTCGTAGCCGCCGAAATTGCCCGTACCCGCTTCGATCATATAGCCGCGTCGTGTCAATTCGGCCTTCACGCCAGCGTCAAAACCCGATTCCATCTCCACCTTGCCGATGCCCAGCGAGGGCTCGCCGGTGGGTTCGGCGTTGCCGTAGTGGCGCCAGCGCGCGGCATCACCGGCGTCCTGCACGTTCATGCCGAAATCGATGATATTGGTCAGCACCTGCACATGGGCCTGGGGCTGCATGTCGCCGCCCATCACGCCGAAGGCCAGCCACGGCTCGCCATTCTTCATGGCAAAGCCGGGGATGATGGTGTGGAAAGGCCGCTTGCCCGCGGCGTACACGTTGGCGGCCTTGGGCTTGAGCGAATACAGCTCGCCGCGATCCTGGAACATGAAGCCCAGCCCGTCGGCCACCAGGCCCGAGCCCATGCCGCGATAGTTGGACTGGATGATCGACACCATCATGCCGTCCTTGTCCGCGGTGGCGAAATACGTGGTGTCGCCATTGAACAGGCGCGGATCGCCAGGACCGATCGACGGGTTGGCGTGATCCAGATGGATCTCCTTGCGCCGCTGCTCCCCATAGGCTTCGGAAATCAGGCCCTTCATCGGCACCTTGACGAAGTTCGGATCGGCGTAGAACTTGGCGAGATCTTCATAGGCCAGGCGCTTGGCTTCCAGCATGGCGGTGATGGCATCGGCGCTGCCCACGCCCATCTTGCGCAGGTCGAAACCCTTGAGTATCTGCAGCATTTCCAGCGCCGCGAAACCCTGCCCGTTCGGCGGCAGTTCGTAGACGTCGACACCGCGATAGTTCACCGACTGCGGCGTCACCCACTCGCCGTGGTAGCCCGCAAAATCGTCGTAACGCAGGTCGCCGCCAATGCGCTTGAAATAGGCATCCATGGTGTGGGCAATGGCGCCCTTGTAGAACGCATCGCGACCGCCTTCGGCAATCATGCTGAGCGTGCGCGCGAGATCGGGATTGCGAAACACCTCGCCTTCGGCTGGCGTATGTCCGTCGATGAGATAGGTGTGGCGGGCGTTGTCCAATTCTTCGATCAAGCCCTTCTCGCGCTCGAACGCGGCGAAGTTGCCCTTCCAGTACTTGGCCACCAGCTGGGTGATCGGAAAACCGTCCTTCGCGTAGGCGATGGTGGGCGCCAGATCCTCGGCGATGGGCAGCTTGCCGAACTTCTCGTGCAGCGCAAACCACGCATCCACCGTACCGGGCACCGTGATAGGCAGCGAACCCACTGAAGGAATGTGATCCTTCGCCGGCATGCCGGCCTTGGCATACGCTGCCTTCACCTCGGCCTGCATCCTGGCCAGGTCGCGCCCCTTGGCCGACGGGCCGGAGCCGTTATAGCCATAGAGTTTGCGCGTTTTCGGATCCCACACGATCACGAAGCAGTCACCGCCGATGCCGTTGAGCACCGGCTCCATCAGGCCAAGCGCGGCATTGGCGGCAATCGCCGCATCCACCGCGCTGCCGCCCTTCTTGAGGATATCGATGGCGACCTGCGAGGCGAGGGGCTGCTCGGTCGCGGCCATCCCGTGTTGCGCGATCACCGGCGAACGCGAGGCCCAGGTGTTGCCCGAGTAGCGATCGCCGCGGCTGATCTCCTGGGCCGTGGCGTGGCCTACGTAAAAGCTCGTCATCGCGGCGAGGGCCGTGACAGCGTAAAGACGCGATAGGCGGGATGGGCGTGCAGACATGGGCGGCCTCGTCGATGGACAGATCGCGCGACGACGGCGAGCTCGGCCGCCCCGTCACATCAGCCCGACGTCATACACTGCCGGGCGATCCGATGCCAAGGAACGCCGCCGCATCTCTGAGCATCCGTGGCCGAGTTACGCGCCGCCGGCAGCAGGGGCCGCATCCAGACCTGCCCGGCCTGCCTCGATATGACGGGCACCGAGCAGCACCAGCGGCAGCCAGACCAGGGTGAGCGCCGCCGCGCAAAGAAATACGCCATCGGTGCCGAGCCGGCCCAGCGCGATGCCGCCGACCGCGCCACCGACGAAGGCGCCCAGGAACTGGCTGGTCGAATACGCGCCCATCGCCGCACCGCGCATCGAGCCGGGCGCCAATTGCGAGACCAGGCTGGGCAGCGCCGCTTCCTGCAGATTGAAGGCGGAGAAGAACACCGCCGCCGCCACCCCCAACACCGCCACGTGATCGCCGGACAGGCCAAATCCCAGCAACCCCAACCCGGTCGCGACGACACATACAGCCACCAGGTTCAGGCTTTGCGCGAGATCGCGCATGCGATGCAGGCAGGCGCCCAGCACAAAGGCCGCGATCACCATCACCGGCAGATAAAGCTCCCAATGACGATTCACCGGCAAATGCAGTCGGTTGGCCAACAGCAGCGGCAAGCCCACGAAGCTGGCCGTCAACAACATGTGCAGAAAGAACACCGACCCGTTGAGCACCAGCATGCGGCCATCACGCAACATCGACAAAACACTGGCCCAGCTGGCTGCTGCCGGCGCGGACGCCCGCTCCGGGGTGGGCACGATCAGCCACAGCAGCACGAGCGCCGCCAGGGCCAGGATGGAAGTGGCCGCGAACAGGCCGGAGAGGCCGGCCACGGCTTCCAGCGGCGGACCGAGAATCAGCGCCAGCAGAAACGCCACGCCGATGGATACGCCGATGATGCCCATGACCTTGCTGCGGTTTTCATGGCGCGTCAGGTCGGCGGCCAGGGCCGTGCCCGCACCCGCCACCGCGCCCATGCCCTGCAGGGCACGTCCGATCACGATGCCCAGCAGCCCGTGCGACATGGCCGCCACCAGGCCGCCGCCGGCAAATACCAGCAAGCCCAGGGTGATCGCCGGCTTGCGGCCGATGCGATCCGACAACAGGCCCAGCGGTATCTGCAGCAGGACCTGCCCCAGGCCATACACGCCCAGCGCCAGCCCGATCAGCCACGGCGTGGCGTCCGGCATCTGCTGCGCGTACAGCGAAAACACCGGCATGATCAGGAACAGGCCAAACAAGCGCAGGCTGATCACACAGGCCAGGGTCAGCGCGCTGCGTCGTTCAAGTGGGGAGAGTTTGCTCACCGGGGCTTCTTAAAAGGGTCGCATGAGTCACCGATTATACGTTTGACCCCAAAAAACCAACCGTGGTGCCGTGTCGCGGCGGTTTCTTGCGCCCAACTCTCTCTATAATCCCGTGATACGACGCTATGACTGCCTCATGACCACGACCCAAGCCGACACCCGCCGCTCTGCCGACTTTGCCGCCGTTCGAGGGCTCGCCGCTGCAGACATGCACCGGGTCGACTCCCTGATCCGCCAACGCCTGTCGTCGGACGTGGTGCTGATCAACCAGATCGCCGACCACATCATTGCCGGCGGCGGCAAGCGTCTGCGCCCGATGCTGCACGTGCTGGCGGCCAACGCTGCCGGCTACCACGGCGAGCATCACATCAAGCTGGCCGCAGTCATCGAGTTCATCCATACCTCCACCCTGCTGCACGATGACGTGGTGGACGAATCGGACCTGCGCCGCGGCCGTAAGACTGCCAACGCCCTGTGGGGCAACGCGGCCAGCGTGCTGGTGGGCGACTTCCTCTACTCGCGCTCGTTCCAGATGATGGTCGAACTCGATGACATGCGCATCATGCGCATCCTGGCCGACACCACCAACACCATCGCCGAAGGCGAGGTGCTGCAGCTTCTCAACATCGGCAACGCCGACGTCGATGAAGCTGCCTACCTCAATGTGATCGAACGCAAGACGGCCGTGTTGTTCGCCGCCGCCACCGAGCTGGGTGGCCTGCTCGGCGGGCTGCCGGTGGAGCAGTGCACCGCCCTGCGCCGCTACGGCATGCAGCTGGGCTACGCCTTCCAGATCGCCGACGACCTGCTCGACTACACCTCGGACGCCGGCACCCTGGGCAAGAACATCGGCGACGATCTGGCCGAAGGCAAGCCGACGCTGCCGCTGATCTATGCGCTGCAGCGCGCCGATGCCGAACAGAAGCAGTCGCTGCGCCACGCCATCGAACATGGCGGCCTCGATTCGCTCGACCGCATCATCGCCGCCATCCGCGATTCCGGTGCGCTCGAACGCACCCACGAACGCGCCGTGATGCACGCCGACGCCGCACGCGATGCACTGCGCGCCCTGCCCGATTCGCCGTGGCGCGACGCCATGGCGACGCTGGCAGATTATTCGGTGCAACGCAGCTTCTGATTTTTCGCGCACGGCCCGCGACTCCCACTTCACCGATCGACGGCGCCGGGCGGGCCTTTCCTGAGGCGACACCCCAAGCCATACTCGTTCTTGAACTCCCCGCGTGTTCAAGGACGACATGATGCCCAAGCCCGACCCACAGTGGATGGTGGACGCGTTTCATCCCTACCGCATAGCGCTGAACGGCGACGCGCTGGCGCCGTGGCAGATGATCGCCATTGCCGTCATCACCGTCGTCATCGCGCTCGTCAATGAATCGCGTGGATACGCGAAAAGGAAGAAACCGTTCCCCGGGTTCCGCAGCGGCGTGCTGATGGGCATGCTCGTGGCGACCACGATGCTCGGCCCGCTGAGCTGGATTTCTTACCGGGTGCTCTCGTCTGGCGCCATCCGATGCCTCATGAAGCGCTGCCAAGGCACGCAATTCACTGATATCAGCGGCCGCAGGCATTACGACAGTGATCGCTACGTCTCCATGACGTTCGATCCAGCCTTCTTCTGGACGAGTTACCTCATGATGTCGTGCTTTACCGTCATCGCGCTGATGTTGCTTTTTTCATGCATCCGCGCCTGTCTGCACTGGCGCGAACTCGACTGAGCGGCGGGCGACGAGGCGCGTCATGCGCGCCTCGTCCAGGCGCTTCAAGGGGTAGCCGTGAACGCCCCATGCAGCCAATCGCGCATCAAACGATAGCTACGCTGCGCCGTGCGCTCGTCATAAGCGCACCCGGCGCTGTGCTGATCGGTTTCAGTGAAGCAATGCACCGCATTGCCCAGCACCACGAACTGCCAGTCGGCCTTGCTGCCGCGCATTTCGTCCATGAACTTGTCGGCGTCGGGCATGGTGCCCTTGTCGTCGGCACCATTCATCACCAGCACGCGCGCCTTGATGTTCTTGGCCAGCGACGGGTCATCGGTCTGCAGGCCGCCGTGGAACGACACCACCGCGGCCACGTCGGCGCCGCTGCGAGCCAGGTCAAGCACGGCGGAGCCGCCGAAGCAGAAGCCGATGGCGGCCAGCTTGCTGACGTCGATCGGCGCGCTCTTGCCCTGCGCCTTCAATTGCTCCAGCGCCAGGTCGATGCGTTTGCGCATCAGCGCGCGGTCGGTATACAGCGGCTTGGTCGCGGCCTTGGCCTGGTCGTCGTTGGTCGGGCGGATCTTTTCGCCGTACATGTCGGTGACCAGGATCACGTAATCCTTGCCCGCAATGCCTTCGGCCTTCTTGATGGCGCCATCGTTCACGCCATACCAGTTGGGCACCATCACCAGGCCGGGACGCTTGGTGGCGACGGCATCGTCATACACCAGCACGCTATGGAAGGTGGTGCCGTCCTGCGTCCATTCGACCGGCTTTTCCACCATCTTCGCCTGCGCGGCGAACGCGGCTCCTGACAGCAACAGCAAACTGCAAAGACGGGCAATGCGCATGACGTCCACTCCTGGTTGCGGGGTTTCGAACGGTCTACAGGCCGGCGGCGTGTTCCGCGAGTCTGCGTTTGATCGGTGACAACTTGTCGATGATGCGCACGCCCAGACCACGCGCGGCCACCAGCGGCGAGGCCTGCCACGCATAGATGCGCGCCAGCGCATCGAAGCCCAGGGCGTCCATCGTGTCGGCGCTGCGGCGGCGACGCGCATAGCGGCGCAGCACGTGAGGAGCGGCAATATCGCTGCCGGCATCGCGCGCGGCGACGAGCGTGTTGCGCAGCTCGACCACATCGCGCAGACCCAGATTCACGCCCTGCCCCGCCAGGGGATGCACCGCATGGGCGGCATCACCGAGCAGCACGAAGCGCTCGGCCTGATAGGTCTCGGCCAGCTGCAGGCGCAAGGGAAACGCCGCACGTGCGGTGGCGCCGGTGATGCGTCCGAGCCTGAAATCGCTGGCCACGCCGAGCGCGTCGAAGAACGCCTGATCGTCGAGCGCCAGTACACGCAGCGCTTCTGCTTCGGGTAGCGACCACACAATCGAGCTGCGACCGTCCGCCAGCGGCAGCAAGGCCAGCGGTCCGGTATCGAGAAAGCGTTGCCAGGCGGTGCCTTCGTGCGCGCGCTCCGTCGTGACATGCGCCACCACGCCACGCTGCGCATAGTCCCGCCCATGGGTTTCGATGCCCGCCATCGCGCGCAACGGTGAGGCAGCGCCATCGGCGGCAACCAGCAGACGTGCGGAAATCGTCTCCACCTCCGCTCCCTGCAGGCTCAGCTGCACGCGATCCTCGAGCACCTCGTAGCCACTGACTTGTGCGGGGCACAGGCGACGCACGCCGGCGGACTCCAGCGCCTGCCAGAGCTGCCATTGCACGAGATTGTTCTCGACGATGTAACCAAGCAGGTCGCGGTCCTGTTGCGCGGCATCGAAGTGGATGGCCGCACCGCTCGCGGCATCCCATACGTGCATCTGCGCATAAGGACTCGCGCGCGACGCGCGGATGGACGTCCAGACGCCCAGGTCCTCAAGCAAGGTGATCGACGATGGCGCCAATCCCACGACGCGCAAATCCACTTCGTCTTGCACCGACCACGGTGCCGGCGCGCGGGCCTCGATCAGTGCGGTGGCAAAGCCGGCACGCGCCAGCGCCAATGCCGTCGCCGCGCCCACCATGCCGCCACCCACCACGGCCACGTCAAGCGCAGGACCGCGACGACGCGATTCGCTGCGGGCGATCGATGTCACGCTCATGGCAGACGCTCCAGCACGGCCTTGGGCGGCTCGCCGCGGAAACCCATGCCACGCCGCGCCAGCAAACGCTGCAACGGCGGCAGGCGATCGAACGCCAGCATGGCCAAGGAACGCAACGGCGCCAGCAAGGGTTGCGGCAGGCAGGCCAGTTGCACCAGTCCATGGCTCATCGCCATGGTGCCGTCGCGATCAGGCGCGCGCCGGGCAGCATAGTTCGCCAACAAATCGTCGGAACCCGGATCGGGCGCATCGGTCAACATTTCGGCCAAGGTCAGTGCATCGCGCAATCCCAGGTTGAAACCTTGCGCGCCAATCGGATGCACCGTTTGCGCGGCATTGCCCACCAGCACCGCCCTCGTGGAGACCAGCGAACGCGCCGCCACCCGCTGGATCGCATAAGGGTGGCGCTTGCCCGGACGGCTCAGCCGCCCCAGCCGCCAACCGAAGCGCTCTTGCGCCAGCGCGATAAAGGCCTCGTCATCCATCGCCTCGACGGCCTTGGCTTCGGCTTGCGGCACGGTGAGCACGAGTCCGCAACGACGATTGGCGAGCGGCAGCAGGGCGATCGGTCCGTGGTCGGCAAAGCGTTCGTAGGCACGCTGCGCGTGGTCGCGCTCCGGCGTCACCGTGCAGACAAACAAGGTCTGGCGATAATCATGGCGCTCCGCCTCGATGCCCAACCGTTCGCGCACGAACGAGGCGGTGCCATCGGCGCCGACCAGCAGCGGCGTCTCGATCTCGACGACCTCGTCCCTGGTCTGGATGCGCGCGCGCCAACCATCGGCCACCGGCTCCAGCGACTCCACCCGCGCGGGCGCCAGGCGGCGCAAGCGCGTGCATTCGTCCAGCCGCCGCAGCAGTGCCGCGCCCAGTTCGCGCGCAGGCAGCGTCCAGCCCAGGGCATCCACGCCCTGCCGCGCCGCATCCATCTGCACGCTGCCGAACTCGCCGGCCCGCGTGACGTGGATGTGATGGATCGGCGTGGCCTGGGCCGCCGCGTGTTTCCACACGCCAATGGCAGTGAGGCCGTTCACGGTGGCGCGCGCCAGGGCGAGGTTGCGTTCGTCGTAGCTGGGCTGATCGCCGATGCGCGGCGCCGCCGCCTCGACCATCACGGCATCAATGCCGGCCGCGTCCAGGGCGATGGCCAGGCTGGCGCCGACCAGTCCGCCGCCGACGATGAGCACCGGCCGCGTGGCAGCAGGCTGGGAGGATGAGTTCGTCATGGCGTCGCATGATACGCGCCGGGGATGCTCTGAACTATGACGTGTGGAAGGCCAGACGACAGCGAGCCGCTGGACCCCGGGCCTGACTCTGCCCAATTGCGATAGACTTGCCGCTTGCATTCGACGCGACCTTTTTGGAGCAGCTCATGGCTAAGACGCAGACCCAGCGCCTAGGCATCTTCCTGGCCTTGGCCGTGGTGATGGCCGCGACCCGTATTCACCTTTCGCTGTTCCATCACGATGTGTGGGATGCCTCGTGGGGCATCTTCTTCCTGGCCGGCTTCTGGCTGCGCGGCTCAGTGCGCTGGGCGTTGCCCCTGTTGCTGGCCGAGGCCGTGCTGGTCGACTACCTGGTCATCAGCAACCAGGGCATCAGTTTCTGGGATCACTACTGCGTCTCGGCGGCTTACTGGGCCCTGGTCCCGGCATACGCCAGCCTGTGGCTGGGCGGCAGCTGGCTGGCCGGCCAGAAGCTGGGCCTCAACGCGCGCAGCCTCGGCTTCACCGTGGCCGCCCTGCTGGGCAGCTGGCTCGCCTGCTACGTCATCTCCAACGGCAGCTACTACTGGCTGAGCAGCACCGTGCCGCAGCCGCGCAGCTTCGCCGCATGGTTCGAGAACATGGTCGACTGGTACGGCTTCTTCCTCGAGACCACGGTGCTTTATGTGGCGCTGGGTCTGGTGGTGCATGGCCTGGTGGTGCAGCTGTCGCGCATGCTCGGTCACGCTGATTCGTCCAAGCTGTCGCACTGATCTCCATAGGCAAGCCACGATGGGTAACCGTCTTTCGAAGATCTACACGCGCACGGGCGACGACGGCAGCACCGGTCTGGGCGACGGTTCGCGCGTCGCCAAGGATTCATTGCGCGTTGGTGCCTACGGCACGGTCGATGAGCTCAACAGCACGATCGGCATGGTGCTGGCCTGCGATGGCGTGGGCGAGGATGTGCGCGAAACGCTGACCCAGGTGCAACACGACCTGTTCGACCTGGGCGGCGAGCTTTGCATCCCGGGCATGGCGATGGTCCATGACGCCGATATCGACCAGCTCGAGCAAGTACTCGATCGCTTCAACGATCCGCTGCCGCCGCTGAAGGATTTCATCCTGCCGGGCGGCGGCATGGCCGCGTCCTGCTGCCATCTGGCACGCACGGTGTGCCGACGCGCCGAGCGCGAGGTGATTGCGCTGGGTCGCGTGGAAGAAGTCCGCCCGCAAGCGCAGCGCTACCTCAATCGCCTGTCCGACCTGCTGTTTGTGCTCTCGCGCGTGCTGGCCCGTGCCAGTGGCCACGGCGAAGTGCTGTGGCAGCACGAGCGCCGCCGCAAGCCCCAGGCGTGACCCTCGATGCTGCGGCTCTACACCCACGCCAGCTGCCTGCAGCACGATCCCGGTCCGGCCCAGCCTGAGTCGCCCTCGCGCCTGCGCTCGGTGCTGCAGGCGCTGGATCAGGACCGCTTTGCGGCACTCGATAGAGTGGAAGCGCCGCGCGCCACGCGCGAGCAGTTGCTGCGGGTGCACACACCGGAGCATGTCGACCGCATCCTCGCGATCACGCCCGAGCAAGGCACGGTGCGCCTCGACGAAGACACCCTGATGTCGCCCGGCTCGGCCGAAGCCGCCCTGCGGGCGGCCGGCGCCGTGGTCGCAGCGGTGGATGCGGTGCTGGGAGCCGAGGGTGGCATGGCGTTTTGCGCAGTGCGCCCACCGGGCCACCACGCCACGCCCGATCGCGCGATGGGTTTCTGCCTGTTCAACAACATCGCCGTCGGCGCGGCCCATGCCATCGCCACGCACGGGCTCAAGCGGGTCGCCATCGCCGACTTCGACGTGCACCACGGCAACGGCACGCAGGACATCTTCGCCCGCGAGCCACGCGTGATGTTCATCTCCAGCCATCAGATGCCGCTCTATCCGGAAACCGGCCGCGCCGACGAACACGGCGTGGGCAACATCGTCAACGCACCACTTTCTCCTGGTGATGGCTCCTATGAATTCCGCGAGCTGTGGGAGGGCGTGCTGATTCCCAAGCTGCACGCGTTCAAGCCGCAGCTGCTGCTGGTGTCGGCGGGCTTCGACGCCCATCGCAACGATCCGCTGGCCGACCTGCGCCTCGGCAGCGAGGACTACGCCTGGATCACCCAGCGCCTGGTCGACGTGGCCCGCGCGCACGCGCAGGGTCGCGTGGTGTCGACCCTGGAGGGTGGCTACAACCTGCTCGCCCTGTCCACCAGCGTGGCCGCCCACGTGGGCGAGCTGCTCGACGCCTGAGCCCTGGCCATCAGGCGCCGGACGGGCTGAAATCCAGCGCCACCGAATTGATGCAATAGCGCAAGCCGGTCGGCTTGGGGCCGTCCGGAAAGACGTGCCCCAGATGCGACTCGCAGGCAGCACAGCGCACCTCGGTGCGGCGCATGCCGTGCTTGTCGTCCTGCATGAGGCTGATGGCCTTGCGCGTCAGTGGCTGGAAAAAACTGGGCCAGCCGGAACCCGAATCGTATTTGGCCTCCGACGCGAACAAGGGCGCCTGGCAGGCGACGCAGACGTAGGTGCCTGCGATCTTGTGCCGGTACCACTTGCCGCTGAAGGGCGGCTCGGTGGCGGAACACCGGCACACCGCATATTGCTGCGGCGTCAACTCGGCACGCCATTGGTCGTCGCTCTTGCCCGTTTTCTGCTCGCTCATGCTGAATCCTTCTCCCGGCGTGCGCTATCCAACTGCCGTCCACGAGGCCTTTCTGCTAGTTTTACGAGCCTCACAGCCGACAGACTGCCATCGTGACGCCCAAGCTGCCTCCGCGCCACCTGCCCCCTCGCCGCCTGCTGGCGGTCGCCGCTGCCCTTGCCTTGTTCGGTGGCCCGGTTGAGGCCCAGTCGGCAGCCGAAGCGCAACCCGCACCCAGCCAGCCCAGCGCCCCCACCACGCCGAGCGTAGCGCCGCCGGCGACGTCGAACTGCCCGCTGGGCGCGTTCCGCTGCCCGACGCGGCCGCTGAACTACAACATGTGTCGCCCCAACGCGATGCTGTCGTTCTACGACCCGACCATGAGCAAGGACAGCTCGGTCCGCGAGACCTCCAATACCTATGTCGCCGCCCAGCGCGTGGACAGCTCCAACCAGAGCGTCTATCACCTGGAAGGCGACGTGAAAATGGACCGCGCCGACCAGCGCATGCAGGCCGACGTCGCCGACTACAGCGACGACACCACCGACTACGACGCGCGCGGCAACGTGCGCTATCAAGAAGTTGGCCAGCTGGTGTCGTCCGACCATATGCGCGGCAACCAGGATGCGAGCACGTCGATCGCGGACAACGTCAGCTACCAGATGCTGACCAATCGCGGCAACGGCGTGGCCACCCAGGGCCAGATGCTGGACGACCAGCGCAGCCGTTATTTCAACGCCACCTATTCCACCTGCGACGTGGGCAACCACGTGTGGGAAATCCATGCGAAGGACATCCGCATGGACAAGGAAACCGGCGAAGGCGTGGCGCACGACGCCACCATGTACTTGTACAACGTGCCGTTCTTCTGGCTGCCCACGTTCACCTTCCCGATCAACGATGATCGCAAGAGCGGCTTCCTGACCCCGACCGTCGGCAACTCCAGCCGCTCGGGTTTCATGATCAGCGCGCCGTATTACCTGAACCTCGCGCCGAACTACGACGCCACGCTCGACCCGCGCATCTACACCGATCGCGGCGTGATGCTGGCGAGCGAGTTTCGCTATCTCGTACCGGGCAGCACGGGCCAGGTGAACCTGGAGTTCCTGCCGCATGACAACGGCGCGAACGATCCCGACAGCACGGAAAACACCAAGGGCACCGATCGCTGGTTGCTGAAGCTTTACGACTCCACCCATCTGTACGGACCGTGGTCGCTCAACGCAGGCATCAACCTGGCCTCGGACCGCAACTATCTGCGCGACTTCGGCAACGACTTCTATACGACCACGACCAGCCAGCTGACTTCGTCGACGTATATCAACGGCGCGGGCAAGTGGGGCGCAGCGTTCTGGAACGCCAGCTTCGGCGCGGACTACTACCAGAATGCCGACTACTCGCTGCCGGACACGTCAGTGCAGTACAAGCGCTGGCCGCGCGCGACCTTCAACGTCGACTACCCGATCAACCGCTGGCTGGACGTGGGCGCCAATACCGAAGCGGTCGCCTTCCGCAAGGAAGACTCCGTCGAGGGCAACCGCCTGGATCTCTATCCGTACATTCAGGCCGATTTCCGCGGTGCAGCCTGGTTCGTAAAGCCCAGGGTCGCATATCGCTACACGGGCTACGACCTCACCGGCAACACGCAGCAATACGGTTATTACGGTCTACTCAGTTCCGGCACGACGTCGCCGTTCACCAGCAACTCGCCAAGCCGCTCACTGCCCATCGTGAGCGTGGACAGCGGCCTGGTGTTCGATCGCAGCACGTCGCTGTTCGGCACCGGCTACACGCAGACGCTTGAGCCGCGCCTGTATTACCTCTACGTGCCGTATCGCAACCAGAACAACCTGCCGTTGTTCGACACCAACCTGATGTCGTTCGACACCTGGGAGCTGTTCACGCCCAACACCTTCTCCGGCGCCGACCGCCAGGAGAACGCGAACAATCTCAGCGCCATGTTGACCTCGCGCCTGCTGGACGACAACGGCGTGGAGCGCCTGTCGGCGAGCTTCGGCCAGATCCGCTATTTCACCCAGCAGCGGGTGCAGATCCCCACCACCAACAACACGGCTCCGGCACCCACCAACTGGTCCGGCTCCGACTACATCATCGACCTCACCACCCAGCTCAATGACGACTGGAAGTTGATGTCGCAGTACCAGTGGAACCCGAATCTGGATCTCACGGACCTGGGCGCCATCACGCTGCAAAAGCGCATCAAGACCGACGGCATCCTCAATTTCTCCTACCGCTACCGTCGCACCCCCGGCACGGAACTGCCCCTGCTGGAACAATACGACGCTTCGATTGTCTATCCCGTCTCCGACCGCTGGCGCCTGATCGGCCACTGGACCTACTCGGTGCTCGACAAGAAGACCGTGGAGGCCCTGGCCGGCGTGGAGTACGACAGCTGCTGCGTGGCCCTGCGCCTGGTCGGCCGCCATTACGTGAATACCTACGACTACACCACCACGCTTGGCTCGGCCAACACGGCGATCATGTTCGAGGTGGAGTTCAAGGGCATGGGCGGCTTCACCGGCCAGTCGGAAAACGCCATCCGCAATGGTATTCTTGGTTATCAATAACTTCCCCTATCGCCCACGGCGATCGAAGGCCCCGTACTGATGAAGCAGCCTCTCGCGTTGTTCCTGCTCGCGGTCGCCACCGCGACCGCCCTGCCCGCCCATGCCCAGCTGCTGCCCCAGGCCGCAGGCCAGGGCAAGCAGCCGCTCGACCGTATCGTGGCGGTGGTGGACGAGGGTGTGATCCTGCAGAGCGAGCTGAACGAGGCCGTCCGTTCGGTCCAGCAGCAGTACGCCAGCAATCCCGGCCAGTTGCCGCCGATCGACGTGCTGCGCCGCCAGGTGCTTGACCGTCTGATCCTGATGAAGCTGCAGGTGCAGCGCGCCGACGACCAGGGCATCCGCGTCTCCGATGCGGACGTCGACCAGGCCGTGAACGCCGTGGCGCAGCAGAACAAAATGACGCCGGAGCAGCTGCGCGCCGCCGTGGAAGCGGACGGCAACAGCTTTGCCGCCTTCCGTCGCCAGCTGTCCGACCAGCTCGTCGCCCAGCGCCTGCATGACAGCGTGGTGCGCGACCAGGTGAGCATTACCGACAGCGAAATCAACAACATGCTGGCCAGTCCGTCCTACAAGGCGGGTGAGGTCCACCTGGCTCACATCCAGGTGAGCCTGCCGGCCGGCGCCACCGCCGCCGACATCAAGGCAGCTCAGGACAAGGCCAACCAGGCCGTCGAAGCCATCAAGGGCGGCATGGATTTCCACGCTGCAGCCATCCGCTATTCCGACGCACAGGACGCGCTCGACGGCGGCGACCTGGGCTTTCGCCGCATGGACGAGATCCCGCCGGCTTTTGCCGATGCGGTCGGCAACATGAAGGCGGGCGATGTCTCGCCGGCCATGCGCGGCCCTACCGGCTTCCACATTCTCAAGCTCATTGAGCAGCGTGCGCCGAGCCGCCAGGTGGTGCAGGAATACCACGCCCGCCAGATCCTGATCCGTCCCAGCGAACTGCTGACCGCCGAACAGGCTCACCAGAAGGCCGAGGACATCTACAGCCGCCTGGTCAACAAGCATGAAGACTTCGCCAAGCTGGCGAAGGAAAACTCCAAGGACGACACCACCGCCAACAATGGCGGCGACATGGGCTGGTTCATGCAGAACGACTGGGGCTCGACCATTGCCCAGCATCTGGGCGAGCTAAAGGACAATCAGGTGTCCCCGCCGTTCCAGAGCGAAGCGGGCTGGCACATCCTTGAGCGCCTGGGCACCCGTCAGAGCGACCGTACCGATGAGTTGTCGCGCAACCAGGCACGCCAGGCCATCGGCAACCGCAAGGCCGAGCAGGCCTATGAGGACTACCTGCGCGACATGCGTTCCGGCGCCTATGTGAACATCCTGGTGCCCGAGCTGCGTGACCCCAACGCGCCGCAGCCCGAAAAGTCGTCCTGAGGTCGCATTGAAGACCCAGACCCTGCCCCGACTGGCCATCACCGCAGGTGAGCCAGCGGGGATCGGTCCCGAGCTTGTCATCCGATTGGCCGCCACTCCGCTGGCGGCCAATTTCGTTGCGGTGACCGATCGCGGCCTGCTTGAACGCGCAGCCCGGCGCTGCGGGCAAACGGTCGAGCTGATCGACGACGACGGCAGCGACATCGTCGAGCGCCAGCCCGGCCAATTGCGCGTCCACCACATCGCGCTCGGCGCCACCGAGACACCGGGCACGCCCGATCCTGCCAATGCGCAGCACGTGCTCGCCACCCTGGCCGAGGCGGCCGATGGCTGCCTGCAGGGTCGCTACGCCGCCATCGTCACCGCGCCGCTCCAGAAGGCCTCGATCAACGAAGCCGGCATACCCTTCAGCGGCCACACCGAATTCTTCGCCGAACGCGCGGGCGCCGAGGTGGTGATGATGCTCGCCAGCCCGGAGCTGCGCGTGTCGCTGGCCACCACGCATCTGCCGCTGTCGGCGGTGCCCGCAGCGATCACCAGTGAGGCGCTGGTGCGCGTGCTGCGCATCGTGCATCGCGAGCTGCGCGATAAATTCGGTCTGGCCGAGCCGCGCATCGCCGTACTTGGCCTCAATCCGCATGCGGGCGAAGGCGGTCACCTCGGTCGCGAGGAACTGGACACCATCATCCCCACGCTCGAGTCGCTGCGCGCCGAAGGCATGCAGCTGCTGGGCCCGCTGCCCGCCGATACCGCCTTTGTGCCGGCGCTGCGCGAGCGTTACGACGCGGTGCTGGCGATGTATCACGACCAGGCGCTGCCGGTGCTCAAGAGCGAAGCGTTCGACCGCACGGTGAACCTCACGCTTGGCCTGCCTTTTATCCGCACCTCCGTCGACCATGGCACGGCGCTTGATCTGGCCGGCACCGGTCGCGCGGATCCGGCCAGCCTTATTGCAGCAACAAAGATGGCGCTTGAGCTCGTGGCACGACGCCGCGACATCGCGCAAGGACAAGCATGAACGCCCGCCCCAAGAAAAGTTTCGGCCAGCACTTCCTGCACGAGAAGCGCTATATCGAGCGCATCGTCAGCGCCATCTCGCCGCGTGCGGATGATTTCGTGGTGGAGATCGGCCCCGGTGAGGGCGCGCTCACGCTGCCGCTGCTCGCGGCGGCCGGCAAGCTCACCGCGATCGAGCTGGATACGGATCTGATCCCCGGCCTGCAGGCGCGTGCCGCCAGCGTGGGTGAGCTCAGCATCATCCATTCAGACGTGCTGAAAGTGGACTTCACCGCGCTGGCCCATCGCCACGGCGTGGAGCGCCTGCGCGTTGCCGGCAACCTGCCGTATTACATCTCCAGCCCGATCCTGTTCCATTGCGTGGAGCACGCCGCCGCGATCCAGGACATGCACTTCATGCTGCAGAAGGAAGTGGTGGATCGCATGGCCGCGGAGCCGGGCAGCAAAGTCTATGGACGTCTGTCCGTGATGTTGCAGCTGGTCTGCCGCGTCGAGCCGCTGTTCGTGGTGCCGCCGGGCGCCTTCCGGCCGCCGCCGAAGGTGGACTCGGCCGTGGTGCGACTGGTGCCGCTGGGTCCCGATCAGTTGCCCGATGCCGATCCCGAGCGCATTCATGCCATTGTGAAGGCCGCTTTCGCGCAGCGCCGCAAAACGCTGAACAATGCCCTGAAGAACGTGATGGACTCCAGCGCCATCATGGCCGCCGACGTGGACCCCAAGGCCCGCGCCGAAACACTTTCACCCCAGGACTACGTCCGACTCGCCCGTGTTCCGCACGGTTGATGCGCGATCCGTCGCTCGATGGCCCCCGATGCCATCGAGTGGCCTGCAGCTTTACCCATGCGCCCCGACAACCCGTACAATCGGGCCATGAATGAAAGATCTTCCTACACGATCGACGTGCAGGTCGAACCCCGCTTTGTCCCCGACCAATCTCGTCCCGGCGACAACCGCTACGTTTTCGCCTACACGATCACCCTGCACAACGCTGGCGATATCGCCGCGCGCCTGTTGACGCGTCACTGGGTCATCACCGACGCCAATGGCAAGGTCGAAGAAGTCACGGGTGAAGGTGTGGTGGGCGAGCAGCCGTGGATTCGTCCCGGCGACGAATACGAATACACCTCGGGCGCGGTACTGGAGACCTCGGTGGGCATCATGCAGGGCAGCTATCAAATGCTGGCCGATGACGGCACCCACTTCGAAGCGGCGATCCCGCCGTTCACCCTGTCGATTCCACGTACCCTGCACTGATGGCTACGTACGCAATCGGTGACGTGCAGGGCTGTCATCCCGAACTTGTACGCCTGCTCGACAAGATCCGCTTCGATCCCTCGGTGGACAAGCTGTGGTTTTGCGGCGACCTGGTCAATCGCGGCGGACAGTCGCTGCAGACGTTGCGGCTGATCCACAGCCTGCGCGAGCAATCGGTCGTCACACTCGGCAACCACGATCTCAGCCTGCTGGCGATCGGCCAGCGACGCCCCGAAGCGCAGTCCAAGGTGAATCCGGAACTGCGCGAAGTGCTGTTTGCCGACGACGCGCCCGTGCTGCTGGAATGGCTGCGCTCGCAGAAACTGCTGCATCACGATGAGCAGCTCAACTGGACGATGGTGCATGCGGGCCTGGCGCCCATGTGGACTCTGCGCCAGGCCCAGCGCTCGGCACAGGAGATCGAGCGCGAACTGGGTGGCCCGCGCCATCCGCGCCTGCTGAAGAATCTGTTCGGCAATCGCCCCGCGGCGTGGAACAGCCGCCTGCAAGGCGTCGAACGCATGCGCGCATCGATCAATACGCTCACGCGCATGCGTTACTGCGACATCCAGGGCCGCATCGACTTCGAGAGCAAGGGTATTCCCGGCACGCAAAAGCCCGGCATGTATCCGTGGTTCGAAGTGCCCGGCATGCGCCGGCGCGAGACGCGCATCGTCTGCGGCCACTGGTCGGCGCTGGGCCGTTTCGCGGGCATCGGCATCTACGCGATCGATACGGGTTGCGTTTGGGGCGGACAGCTCACGGCGATGCGCCTGGACACCGAAGAACCGCAATACATCACGGTCAATGCCGAGCCTTATCGAAAGAAGGTTCCTGACGGGGATTGAGCCATGCGGAAGCGCACCCTGTGCGCGACTGCGGCGTCGTGATGTTCATTGCTCCGTTGGCTGTCGCGCACAGGGTGCGCTCCCACAGACAAGCAAGACAATCCTGAGCAAAAAAAACCCCGCTTTCGCGGGGTTTTTGTTTATTAGCTGAGCTGACCGTGGCAATGCTTGTACTTCTTGCCAGAGCCGCAGGGGCAAGGATCATTGCGGCCGACGCGCGGCCCGTCCTGATCGGACGTACGGGCCGGCGCGGCCATGCTGCCGGCGGCCACCGCCTCGGCATCCATGCCCAGCGCACCCACCGGCGCACCACCACCGCTCGCCAGCATCTGGCGCTGCAGGCGGTCGGCCAGGCGCTGCTGCTCGGCTTCCATCGCGGCGACTTCTTCCTCGCTGCGCACGCGCACGCGCGCCAGCATCTGCACCACTTCGGCCTTGATGCGGTCGAGCATGCTGGAGAACAGCTCGAACGATTCGCGCTTGAACTCCTGCTTGGGCTGCTTCTGCGCGTAACCGCGCAGATAGATGCCCTGACGCAGGTAATCCATGCTCGCCAGGTGTTCCTTCCAGGCGTTGTCCACGACGCTCAGCATGATGTGCTTTTCAAGCTGGCGCATGGTCTCCACGCCGGTCTGCTGTTCCTTGGCCTTGAACAGCTGCTCCACCGCCTGGCGCACGTGCTCCAGGATCATCTTGTCGTCGATCTCATGCTGCTGATCGATCCAGGCCTTCAGATCGATCGACAGGCCGAACTCGCTTTCCAGCTCGCGATCCAGACCTGCGATATCCCACTGCTCGTCGATGCTGTCGGCCGGCACGTGGCGACGCACCAGTTCGGTCACCACATCGTCGCGGATGTCGGCGATCGTGTCGGACACATCGTCCACCACCAGCAGTTCGTCGCGCTGGGCGTAGATCACCTTGCGCTGGTCGTTGGCGACGTCGTCGAACTCCAGCAGGTGCTTGCGGATGTCGAAGTTGTGCTGCTCGACCTTGCGCTGCGCCTTTTCGATCTGGCGGCTGACCATGCGGTCTTCCAGCGCGTCTTCTTCCTTCATGCCGAACATGCGCATCCAGCGACCGACCCAGTCGCCCGCGAAGATGCGCAGCAGGTTGTCTTCCAGCGACAGGTAGAAGCGCGAAGAACCCGGATCGCCCTGACGGCCCGAACGACCGCGCAACTGGTTGTCGATACGACGCGATTCGTGACGCTCGGTACCCACGATGTGCAGGCCGCCGGCAGCCAGCACCTTCTCGTGCAGCTTCTTCCACTCGGCCTTGGCCTTGGTGCGGTCGGCGTCGCTGGCGTCTTCCGGCAGCAGCGCAAGCGCCGCTTCCAGGCTGCCGCCCAGCACGATGTCGGTACCGCGACCGGCCATGTTGGTGGCGATGGTGACGGAACCGGGCGCACCGGCCTGCGCCACGATGTGCGCTTCGCGCTCATGCTGCTTGGCGTTGAGCACCTCGTGCGCGATCTTTTCCTTGCGCAGCAGGTCCGACAGCAACTCGGACACTTCGATCGAAGTCGTACCCACCAGCACAGGCTGCCCGCGCTTGTGGCAGTCCTTGATGTCCTCGATCACCGCGCGGTACTTGGCCTGCTGGCCAAGGAAAACCATGTCGGCGTTGTCCTGGCGGATCATCGGCTTGTGGGTGGGGATCACCACCACTTCCAGGCCGTAGATCTGCTGGAATTCGTAGGCTTCCGTATCGGCCGTACCGGTCATGCCGGCCAGCTTCTTGTACATGCGGAACAGGTTCTGGAAGGTGATCGTGGCGAGCGTCTGGTTCTCGCGCTGGATCGGTACGCCTTCCTTCGCTTCCACCGCCTGATGCAGGCCATCGGACCAGCGACGGCCCGCCAGCGTACGGCCAGTGAACTCATCGACGATGATCACTTCGCCATCGCGCACGATGTAGTCAACGTCGCGGTGATAGATCGCATTGGCGCGCAACGCGGCATTCAAGTGATGCACGACGGCCAGGTTCTTCGAATCGTACAGACCGCTGTCCGCGTCGATCACGCCGGCCTGGCGCAGCAGTTCGTCAGCGTGCGACATGCCCTCTTCGGACAGATGCACCTGCTTCTGCTTTTCGTCGACGAAATAATCGCCGGCGGTGTCTTCCTTCTCCTGGCGGATCATCTTCGGCACGATCTTGTTCACCGCCAGGTACAGCTGCGGGGAATCTTCGGCCGGGCCGGAAATGATCAGCGGCGTGCGCGCTTCATCGATCAGGATGGAGTCCACTTCGTCGACGATGGCGTAGTGCAGGCCGCGCTGGTAGCGCTGGTCCTTGCTGAGCGCCATGTTGTCGCGCAGGTAGTCGAAACCGAATTCGTTGTTGGTGCCGTAGGTGATGTCGGCCGAGTAGGCCACGTGCTTGTCGGAGTGGTCCATGCCCGGCCACACCACGCCGGTGCTCAGGCCGAGGAAGCCATACAGCTTGCCCATCTGCGCCGAGTCGCGGCGAGCCAGGTAGTCGTTCACGGTGACGACGTGCACGCCCTTGCCTTCGAGGGCATTGAGGTAGACCGGCAGCGTACCAACCAGGGTCTTGCCCTCGCCCGTGCGCATTTCGGCGATCCGACCCGAATGCAGCACCATGCCGCCGATCAGCTGCACGTCGTAATGGCGCATGCCGAGCACGCGCTTGGCGCCCTCACGCACAACGGCAAAGGCTTCCGGCAGCAGCTTGTCCAGCGCCTCGCCGCCGGCGACGCGCTGCTTGAACTCGTCCGTCTTGGCGCGCAGCGCCTCGTCGCTCAGCTTCTCGAACTCGGGTTCCAACGCATTGATGCGCGCAACATTTTTGGAGAGCTGGCGCAGCACACGTTCGTTGCGGCTGCCAAAAAGGCTCGTCAGGGCACGATTGAGCATCGATCTTCCGGATCTAAGATTCATGAACGGCCTGCCGGGCAAATCCAGGCAGGACGAAAGGATTGATGATACTAGGGTCGGCGGGCTATCCCAAACGGCGCGTCACTACAGGCTTCGGCCGGCACCGAGACACAGCATTCCCTTGCGGGTACGCCGCAGACTCCCCCGATCATCGTCCCGCTCATGGAGTGGCGGCACGCCAGAAAGCTTTCAAGGGCGGCCTCAGCCACCCTTATGGGCGCGCTCAGCGATGGTTCTTCACAAAGGCCAGCGGATTGACCACGCGGCCCTTGTACCAGACCTCGAAATGCACATGGGAACCGGTGGAACGACCGGTGGAACCGGCCTCGGAGACCACGTCGCCAACGTGGACGCGCTGGCCCGGGCTGACCTCCAGCCTGCTGTTGTGGGCGTAGCGGGTCATGTAGCCATTGCCGTGGTCGATCTCGATGACCTCACCGTAACCCGTGCGCTCGCCGGCGTAGGTGACCATGCCCTCGGCCACCGCGTGGACCGGCGTGCCCTTGGGCGCCGAGATGTCCAGACCCGTGTGGTAGGCGCTATGACCGCTGAACGGGTCCGGGCGACCACCGAAATAAGAGGAGATATAGCCTTCGACCGGCATCCCGGTGGGCTTGAGATTGGACTCGATCTTTGCGTCCAGCAGCAGACTCTGCAGGGCCGAAAGCTGCGCCTGCTGGCTGTCGAACTGACTGGCCAGCTGGTTGATGCTGATGTCCAGGTTCTGCGGCAATGAGTAACCGCTGTCCGCGCTGTCTTCCACACCGCCGACCGCCGGCTGCTCGTCGAAATTGAATTCGCCATCGTCCAGCTTGCCGACCTGGGTCAGGCGCTCGCCCAGAGCGTTCAAACGGGTGGACTGCGCCTGCAACTGGCCCAGCTTGACCGCCAGCGCGTCGATATCGCGCTGAGCGTCCTTGCGTACTCCGCCCAGCTGCGCGTTCTGCTGTTGCACCTGTTGCCGAAGGCGGCGAATTTCCGCCAGCGCCCGGTCATGCGGACTGGCCACCGCCATGGCCACGGCGCCACCCAGACCCGCACAGGCGAGTACGCCAGCGGCGGCCACCGCAAACAGGCGCCAGCGAAGGCGTCGATCGGCGAGGTTCCAGGTTTTCGGCACCTTTTTGGTGCGGGACACAAGTATGATTTGCATATTGTTCTACGTCAGAAGATGTCGGCATCCATGCAGCGCGATGACTCAAAGCCTTATCGCCGCTCCGGTTCCGGCCTCAAAGCCATTACCGATTACGGCCCGATTGCCTCACTGGCCCGCAAAGCCCGTGAGCTTGATGCCTTGGATCGTGCACTGCGCCAGACGTTACCGTCACCACTCCGCGAACAGGTTCGCTTCGCCAACCTGAAAGACGGACGCCTCGTTTTTCTGGCTCCCTCGCCGGCTCTGGCCGCCAGGCTGCGCCTGCTCCAGGCGCAAATCCTCTCGACCGCACGTGCCGTAGGCACGTACGCCAGTTCAGTCACCGTGAAAGTGGCCCCCCAACCACCGACAGAAATCGTGCCGGATCGGTCAAAACCGCTTTCGCCAGCTGCGGCCTCTCACTTGAGAGCCGCCGCAGCCTCAACCACAGACCCCGAATTGCGGGAACTGTTCCTCGAGTTGGCGTCCATCGCCGAAGTTTCTGATTCCCGATCCGACGAAACCCCCTGACGCCGGGTTCCGGCTTGCTACTCCATTGACGCACTTCCCAGGCACCGGCCCTGGGGTCGGTGCTCATGGGTTTATACCACGCCCCCACGGACCCGATAGACCCTGATGTCATCAGTACGTGAACAGCTGCCAATAGAAGGCGCGAGGTATATCACAAAACGAACGGCCGCGTCCCTGGGACGCGGCCGTTCAGTTTGTTCAGGTTTGTCGAGGACTTAGCCGATCGCGAGGCGATCAGATCGCCTGTGCCGGGTGGGCGTAGGAGATCGGCGAGGTGGCCGGATCGTCCGCGAAGCTGACCTCTTCCCAGGCCGTGGCGTCGGCCATCAGGGTGCGCAGGAGCTTGTTGTTGAGCTCGTGGCCCGACTTGTGGGCGTAGTAGGCGCCGACCAGGCTGTGGCCGAGCAGGTAGAGATCGCCGATCGCGTCGAGGATCTTGTGCTTGACGAACTCGTCCTCGTAACGGAGGCCGTCTTCGTTGAGCACGCGGTAGTCGTCGAGCACCACGGCGTTGTCCATCGAGCCGCCGAGCGCGAGGTTGTGTTCGCGCAGCATTTCGATGTCACGCATGAAACCGAAGGTGCGAGCGCGGCTCACTTCCTTCACGAAAGAGGTGGTGGAGAAATCGATTTCGGCGCGCGAGGTGCGCTTGCTGATGATCGGGTGGTTGAACTCGATCGAGAAACCGACCTTGAAGCCTTCGAACGGCTCAAAGCTCGCCCACTTGTCGCCGTCCTGCACCTTGATCGGCTTCTTGATGCGGATAAAGCGCTTGGCGACGTTCTGTTCTTCGATGCCGGCCGACTGCAGCAGGAACACGAAGGGACCGGCGCTGCCGTCCATGATCGGCACTTCCGGAGCGGACAGGTCGACATAGGCGTTGTCGATACCGAGGCCGGCCATCGCCGAGAGCAGATGCTCCACCGTCGAAACACGGACTTCGCCATTGACGAGCGTGGTCGAAAGACGCGTGTCGCCGACGTTGTCGGGGCGTGCGTAAATTTCGACCGGCGGATTGAGATCGGTACGGCGGAACACGATGCCCGTATTGGGGGCAGCGGGGCGAAGCGTCATATACACCTTGTCGCCGGTATGCAGACCGACGCCGGTGGCGCGAATGATGTTCTTGAGCGTACGCTGCTTGATCATTTTTTTGGTACCTGTAAGGGGCAGCAGCCAATTTAGGGAACGGATGCTAACACAGTCTTAACCTGTGAAAAGGCGATCCGCGCCACACACACTGTTCACCCTTTCATGCTCCTTTCATTCACGAACGATTTCCGTTCGTGGGGTGCGCAGCACTTATCCAAGTACTTTCAATGACTTAACTGAAGCGCAACGCCCCGAACCGGGACGGGATCCGGTTTCGGGGCGTCGGACCAGGCCAGGAATCCATCCTGGCCGGTCATGCTCATCCGTGAGGCATGGCCCTACTACTCAAGAACGAGCACCGGAACGCCGTCAGTCAAGCCACCTCCCGCCCCGAAGGGCGGAAAAGCGGACTCGGGCAAGGGTTCCGCCGAGGCGGATCCCATGCGCGATTCGTTACTGACAAGTGAAACCGGCGATTTGTTCAATTTTTCTTCAAATTATTTGCCCAGTCAGCTTGTTCAGTCCGCCTGACGACGCAGGAACGCCGGAATGTCCAGGTAATCGAAGCTGGGGTCGGCGCTCTTGGCCGGGCCACCGGTCTCGACGCGGCTGGTGGTGGTGACCTCCGGCTGGGCGTAGTCGACCACTTCGTTGCCGGTGCCGGTACGCAGCACGACAGGACGCGGACGCTGGCGCATCTCCACCTGCTGGGCAATCACCGGGCGCTGCGGCTGACGGGCGGCGGTGGCGCGGTTGAGGCCGGTGGCCACGACCGTGACGCGCACGTCGTCCTGCATTTCCGCATCGAGCGAGGTGCCCATCACCACGGTGGCGTCTTCGCTGGCGAAGTCATGGATGATGCGACCGATCTCGTCAAATTCGCGCATGGTCAGGTTGGGACCGGCCGTGACGTTGACCAGGATGCCGCAGGCGCCGTTGAGATTGACGTCTTCCAGCAGCGGGTTGTTGATGGCGGCCTCGGCGGCAGCCTGGGCGCGGTCGTCGCCACGGGCGGTGCCCGAACCCATCATCGCCATGCCCATCTCGGACATCACCGTGCGCACGTCGGCAAAGTCGACGTTGATCAGGCCCGGGGCGGTGATCAGGTCGGCGATGCCCTGCACGGCGCCCAGCAGCACGTCGTTGGCGGCCTTGAACGCATTAAGCAGCGTCACTTCGCGACCGAGCACCGACAGCAGCTTCTCGTTCGGCACGGTGATCAGCGAGTCGACGTGCTGCGACAGGTCCTCGATGCCCTTGGCGGCGACCTGCATGCGGCGGCGACCTTCGAACGGGAACGGCTTGGTAACCACCGCGACGGTGAGGATGCCCTTTTCCTTGGCGAGCTGGGCCACGACCGGGGCGGCGCCCGTGCCGGTACCACCGCCCATGCCGGCGGTAATGAACACCATGTCCGCGCCTTCGAGCATTTCCTCGATGCGCTCGCGGTCTTCCAGTGCGGCCTGGCGGCCCACTTCCGGATTGGCGCCGGCACCCAGTCCCTTGGTGACATTGGCGCCCAGCTGCAGGTGCGTACGCGAGCCGCAGCTCTTCATGGCCTGCGAATCGGTATTGGCGACGACGAACTCGACGCCTTCGATGTTTGCATTAAGCATGTGTGCCACGGCATTTCCGCCGCCGCCGCCCACGCCGATGACCTTGATTACTGCATTGGGTGCGAGTTTTTCGATGAGTTCAAACATTTCCCGTCCTCCGTAGAGCATCGTTGTCGTTGTAACCGCGGGTGCTGACATTCCTGTCGCCCCGCGGTGGCGGACGAACATCCATTCGTCCTAGGCCAGGCCTCATGCCCTGCCCAAATCAAAAATTCTTGGTAATCCAGCCGCGCAACTTGTCCACCAGGCCACCCACGCTGCCGCCGCTAGGTCCGCTGACGCGCATGCCGCCCGAGCGCGAGCCATGCAACAGCAGGCCCACGCCGGTGGAATGCAGCGGATTGGCGACGACCTCGCCCAGGCCGCTCACGTGCTGCGGCACGCCGATGCGCACCATCTTGTGGAAGATCTCTTCGGCCAGCTCGAGCGCACCTTCCATGCGCGACGCGCCGCCGGTGAGCACCACGCCGGCCGCCACCAGGCTTTCGTAGCCGGAGCGGCGCAGCTCGTCCTGCACCATCTCGAAGATTTCCTCGTAGCGCGCCTGCACCGACTGGGCCAGCGACTGACGCGCGAGACGGCGCGGCGGGCGATCGCCCACGCTCGGCACCTGAATGGTTTCCTCGGCATGCGCCAGCTGCGCCAGCGCGCAGGCGTATTTGATCTTGATCTCTTCGGCATGCGCAGTCGGCGTATGCACGCCATAGGCGATGTCGTTGGTCACCTGGTCGCCGCCCACCGGCAGCGACTTGGTGTAGCGGATCGCGCCCTGCGTATAGATGGCGATGTCGGTGGTGCCGGCGCCGATATCGACCAGGCACACACCCAGCTCGCGCTCGTCATCCGTCAACACCGACTTGGCGCTGGCGACCGCCGAAGGCACCAGCTCGTCGACGGTGAGACCGCAGCGCTGGATGCACTTGCTGATGTTCTGCACCGCCGCGGCGGCGCCGGTGACCAAGTGCACGCTCGCTTCCAGGCGCACGCCGCTCATGCCGACCGGCGAGCGGATGCCATCCTGGCCGTCGATGCGATATTCCTGCGACTCCTTATAGAGGACCTTGCGGTCCGCCGGGATCGCCACGGCGCTGGCGGCTTCGAGCACTTGCTCCAGGTCGCCCGGGGTCACTTCGCGATCGCGGATCGGCGCGGTGCCGTGGGAGTTCTTGGTTTCCAGGTGGCTGCCGGAGATCGAGGCGTAGACCGAGCGGATATCGCAGCCCGCCATCAGCTCGGCCTCTTCCACCGCGCGCTGGATGGAGTGCACGGTCGATTCGATATCCACCACCGAGCCGCGCTTCATGCCGCGCGACACGTGCGTGCCGATGCCGATCACTTCGATCGGTTCGCCAGGCTCGTACTCGCCCACGATCGCCACCACTTTCGAGGTGCCGATGTCGAGGCCGACGACTAGCTGCTTGTCGTTCTTGGTCTTCATGTGCGGGGTGAGCCTCCAGCGTTCACGGTGTTCGCCTGGGGCGGCCATCGAACGGCAAATCCATTGGTGTATCGAAGATCGGCATAGGCGAAGCCCTCGGAGTGGCCCGCCATCAGTTGTGGGTAGACATCGAGGAAACGGCGCAGGCGACGGCCCGCCTGCTCGCGATCGCCGATGACGATCTGTGCACCGCTGCTCGTGGTAAGACTCCAGCTGCCACGCTCGGTGAGCGAGACGCCGGTGATTTTCAATTTGGTATTGGCGAAGGCTTTCTGCGTTTCCGCGTAAAAGCTCACCACTTCGGCCAGCCGCGCATCCGGGCCGCGCAGGTCCGGCAGATCGCTGTTGGCCGACACGTCCGGCACGTCGAACACCAGGCCCTGGCGGCTGATCAGCTGCTTCTCGTTCCAGCGCGCAAACGGCTGGCGCTCGTAGATGCGCAGGATCAACGTGTCGGGCCAGCGCTTGCGCGCCTCCACCGACTCCACCCACGGCAGCGCGGCCACGGCTTTCTGCACGCCATCGAGATCGAGCGCGAAGAACCCTTTGCCGAGGCGCGGCATGACCACCGAACGGAGCGAGTCCTCGGTGACATGCTTGAACTCGGCTTGCACCATCAACTGGGTCACCGGCCAACGATTGGCCGCAAACCATCCGCGCAGCACGCCGACGATCGGCAGCGCCACGAGCGCGATGGCCAAAACCCAGGCAACGAGGCGGACGGTTCCCCTCACACGCCCTCCCGGAAGCTCGTTTCCAGCACGCGCCAGCACAGCGTCTGGTAGTCGATGCCGGCGACCGCGGCCGCCTTGGGCACCAGCGAATGCGAGGTCATGCCCGGCGCGGTGTTCACTTCCAGCAGCCAGTTGCGACCCTGCTTGTCGCGCATCACGTCGACGCGGCCCCAGCCCGAGCAGGCCAGCGCATCGAACGCGCGCAGCGCCAGCTCCTGCATCTCGCGCTCGTCGTCGCCGCGCAGACCCGGGCAGATGTACTGGGTGTCTTCCGCGATGTACTTGGCGTTGTAGTCGTAGTACTCGCCCTTGGGCACGATGTTGATGGTGGCCAGCACCTGGCGATCGAGGACGCCGACGGTGTACTCGCCACCTTCGATCAGCGTTTCCATCAACATGTCGCCGGGATACTTCTGCGCCAGCTCGACGGCGGCATCGAGGCCGCTTTCGTCGAACACGCGCGTCACGCCGACGCTGGAACCTTCCCAGGCGGGCTTCACGATCAACGGGAAACCAATCTCGCGCGCAGCGGCATGCACATCGGCACCGCGCGGCAGCGCCTTGAACTTCGGCGTGGGCAGACCGATCGCCTGCCACACCAGCTTGGCGCGGATCTTGTCCAGCGACAGCGCGGAACCCAGCACGCCCGAACCAGTGAATGGCACACGCAGCGACTGCAGCGCGCCCTGCAGCTCGCCGTTCTCGCCGCCACCGCCGTGGAGAATATTGAACACGCGGGCGAAGTGACCGGCACGTACGGCATCGAGCAGGGCCGGAATGCCGTCGATGGCATGCGCATCGACGCCGCGCGCCTGCAGCGCCGCGAGCACGTTGCGACCGGAATCCAGCGAGACCTCGCGCTCGGCCGAGCTGCCACCCATGACAACGGCGACGCGGCCAAACTGTGCGGGGTCGGTAATCGTCTTGCTCACTTGTGGGTCCTCAAATGGCCGGCGTTGGCCAGCTCAACAGCCGCCGCGCCGATATCGCCGGCGCCGAGCAGCAGCAACAGATCGCCGTCGCGCAGCAGCGCAGGCAGCGTTTCCTTGAAATCGCGCGGATGATCGATCAGCACCGGGTCGACCTTGCCGCGTGCGCGCACGGCACGAGCCAGGGCACGGCCATCGGCGCCCGCGATCGGCGCTTCGCCGGCCGCGTAGATTTCCGTCAGCACGAGCACGTCGGCTTCAGCGAGCACGTTGGCGAAGTCATCGAGCAGATCGCGCGTGCGGCTGTAGCGGTGCGGCTGGAAGCCGACCACCAGGCGACGATCCGGCCAGCCGCCGCGTGCAGCGGCGAACACCGCTGCCAGTTCGCGCGGATGGTGGCCATAGTCGTCCACTAGCAGCACGTTGCCTTGATCCAGCGCGATCTCACCGCGGCGATGGAAGCGGCGACCCACGCCCTGGAACGCTTCCAGTGCACGCGCGATCGCTTCGGCTTCCACGCCCAGCTGCCAGCCGATGGTGGCGGCGGCCAGCGCATTGAGTACGTTGTGGCGGCCCGGCAGGTTCAACTTGACGTGCAGCGCCTCGTTGCGGCCCGGCAGCCACAGGTCGAAATGCATTTCGAAGCCGTGCTGCGCGAGGTTGCTCGCCCGCACGTCGGCATCCTGGGTGTCGATGCCGTAGGTCATCACGCGGCGCGTGGTCGACCTGGCCAGCGCGGCGACTTCCGGATCGTCGACGCACAACACAGCCAGGCCGTAGAACGGCAGGCGGTGCAGGAAATCATCGAACGCCTTCTTCACCTGCGCGAAGTCGTTGTTGTAGTTCTCCAGATGATCGGCGTCGATATTGGTGATCGCGGCGATCACCGGCGAGAGCATCAGGAACGAACCATCCGATTCATCGGCTTCGGCCACGATGTACTGGCCGGTGCCCAGGCGCGCATTGGCGCCGGCGGCATTGAGCTGGCCGCCGATCACGAAGGTCGGGTCGTAGTTCGCTTCGGCCAGCACGCTGGCGGCGAGGCTGGTGGTGGTGGTCTTGCCGTGCGTGCCGGCGATGGCGATGCCACGGCGGAAGCGCATCAGCTCACCCAGCATCTCGGCGCGCGGCACCACCGGAATGCGCGCGGCACGCGCGGCCTGCAGTTCCGGGTTGTCGGCCTTGATGGCGCTGGAGGTGACGACCACGTCGGCGTCGCCGATGTGCTCGGCCGCGTGACCCACGTGCACCACGATGCCCAGGCTGGAGAGGCGCTGCGCGGTCGGCGAGTTGGAGCGGTCGGAACCGGACACGGCATAGCCGAGGTTGTGCAGCACTTCGGCGATGCCGCTCATGCCCACGCCGCCGATGCCGATGAAGTGCACGCGGCGGAAGGTGGTCATCAGATCTTCGTGCGCTAGCAGGCGACGCGGCGTCATGCGGCCACCTCCATGCAGGCACGGGCGATCACGTCCGCGGCATCGGGCTTGGCCAGCGTGCGTGCGGCCTCACCCATCGCGATCATGCGCTCACGATCATCCAGCAACGCTTCCAGGCGCTGCGCCAACTGCTGTACGTCCAGGTCCTTCTCCTGCATCAACTCGGCCGCATGCGCGGCGACCAGCGCCTCCGCATTGCGGGTCTGGTGGTCGTCCACCGCATAAGGGAACGGCACGAGCACCGCGCCGAGTCCGGCAGCGGTGAGCTCGGCCAAAGTCAGTGCACCGGCACGGCACACGGCGAGATCCGCCCATGCATAGGTGCCGGCCATGTCTTCGATGAAGGGCACGATATGCGCCTCGACGCCGGCTTTCGCATAGGCCGCACGTGCTTCATCGATGCCGCGGTTGCCGCACTGGTGCAGCACTTCCGGGCGTTGCGTCGGTGACATCAGCGCCAGCGCCTGCGGCAGCGCGATGTTGAGCGCGCGTGCGCCGAGGCTGCCGCCGAGCACCAGCAGGCGCGGTCGACCCGTGCGACTAGCCATGCGCTCGCGCGGCGACGGCAGGCTGGCGATGGAAGCGCGCACCGGGTTACCGACCCACTCGGCGTTCGGCAAGGTGTCGCTGAAGCCGGCGAGCACGCGCTGCGCGTGGGCGGCCAGCTTGCGATTGGTGAAACCGGCGACACGGTTCTGTTCGTGCACCAGCAAAGGGCGACGGGTGAGACGAGCCGCAACGCCGCCGGGTCCGGCCACGTAACCGCCCATCGACAGCACGCTGCGCGGCTTGATCCGGCGCAAGGCAGACAACGACGAGAGCAGCGCGCGCGCCAACATCAGCGGCGCCATCAGGCGCGTCTTGAGACCTTTGCCGCGCAGGCCGCCCACCGGCACGGTCACCAGCTCGATGCCGTGCGCCGGCACCACTTTGGTTTCCATGCCCCCTTCGGCGCCAAGCCATACCACCGGCACGCCTTGCGCACGCAGCGCTTCGGCCACGGCCAGGCCGGGGAAGATATGACCGCCGGTACCGCCGGCCATGATCAGCACGGGCTTGATTGCGCTCATGCGGTCACCGCCTCGCGCCCAGGTGCTGCGGCAGCGGCGTTCGCATCGGGCACGGCGTTGGCCGGCATGCGCGTAGCCATCTGTCGCGCATCGATCGCGCGATTGATTTCATAAGTCGTGCGCAACAGCACACCCGCCATCGCGCAGGTCAGCACGATGGACGAACCGCCGTAGCTGATCAGTGGCAGGGTGAGGCCCTTGGTCGGCAAGGCACCCAGGTTCACGCCGATGGACACCATCGCCTGCAGGCCGATCATCATCGAGATGCCGCAGGCCACGTAGCCGGCGAAGCGCTGGCCGATCTCCATACCCTTGGCGCCCAGGTACAGGCCGCGGCCCACGGCAACACCAAACAGCATCATCACGAACAAGATGCCGGCCAGGCCGAACTCTTCGGAGATCACGGCAAAGATGAAGTCGGTATGCGCTTCGGGCAGATAGGACAGCTTCAGCACGCTGGAGCCCAGGCCGACGCCCGTCCACTCGCCGCGACCAATCGCCATCAGCGACTGGGTGAGCTGGAAGCCGTCGTTGAACGGATCGGCCCACGGGTCGACGAACGAGGTCAGGCGGCGCATGCGGTACGGCTCGAACTTGGCCACGAACCACAGCAACGCCACCACCGGCAGGCCCATGCCGCCGAGGTAGACCGGATTGGCACCGCCCATCCAGATCATGCCGATGGTGACCGCGATCATCAGCGTGGCGGAGCCGAAGTCCGGCTGCACCAGCAGCATTACCACGAACAGGCCCGCCACCATGATCGGCTTGAACAGCCCCCAGAAGCTGGTTTCCACACTTTCGCGGTGGCGCACGAGATAGCTGGCGACGTACACCACCAGGATCAGCTTGACCGCTTCCACCGGCTGGAACGTGGTGATGCGGAAGTTGAGCCAGCGGTGTGCGCCATTGAGCCGCATGCCGATGCCCGGCACGAACACCAGGGCCAGCAGCAGGACCGCGCCGCCAAACATCATCCACGCATGCTTTTCCAGCAGCTTCAGTTCGGTGCGCATGGCAAAGGCTGCCAGCGCGACTCCCAGAGTCAGGAACAGCAGGTGGCGCTTGAGGAAATAGAACGCACCCATGTGCTGGCTGTCGGCCACTGCAATGGAACTGGACGTGACCATCACGACACCGACACAGGCCAGACCGACGAGCGCGATCACCAGCAGCATGTCGAAGCTGCCGCGGGGTCCCTGTCGTCGTTTGGCTTGGGTGGCGTCGAAGATCATCTCAGCGCACCTTCAACGTGGCGAGGCCGATCAGCACCAGCACGACGCTGATGATCCAGAAACGCACGATCACGCGGGGCTCGGGCCAGCCCTTGAGTTCGAAATGGTGATGGATCGGCGCCATGCGGAATACGCGCTTGCCGGTCATCTTGAAGCTGGCCACCTGGATCATCACCGAGGCGGTTTCCATCACGAACACGCCGCCCATCACCAGCAGCACGATTTCCTGGCGCACGATGACGGCGATGGCGGCTAGCGCCGCACCGATGGCGAGCGCACCCACGTCGCCCATGAACACCTGTGCGGGATAGGTGTTGAACCACAGGAAGCCCAAGCCCGCGCCGGACAGCGCGCCGCAGAAGATCGCCAGCTCGCCCGCACCGGGAATCGAGGGAATGCCCAGGTATTCGGAGAACACGCGGTTGCCGGCGAGATAGGCGAACACGCCCAGCGCACCCGACACCAGCACGGTCGGCATGATGGCGAGGCCGTCGAGGCCGTCGGTGAGGTTCACCGCATTGGAGAAGCCCACGATCATGAAGTAGGCGACCACCACGAACAGGATGCCCAGCGGCAGCGCGACCTGTTTGAAGAGCGGCACATATAGCGCGGTCTCGGCGACCGGAGCGCCGCTCGTCGCATGAGGCGCCGTGTAGTAAAGGAATAGCGCGGCAGCAAGACCGAACACCGACTGCCAGAAGTACTTCCAGCGCGAGGCCAGGCCGCGGCTGTCCTTCAGCACCAGCTTCTTGTAGTCGTCGTAGAAACCGATCACGCCGAAGCACAGCAGCACCGCCAGCACCAGCCATACGTAGCGGTTGTGCAGATCCGTCCACAACAGCGTGGAAAGCGTGACCGCGAGCAGGATCATCACGCCGCCCATGGTCGGCGTGCCGGCCTTGGACAGATGCGTCTGCGGGCCATCCTTGCGCACCACCTGCCCGGCCTTGAGATCGGCGAGCTTCTGGATCAGCGTGGGGCCAAACAGCAGCGACATGGACAGCGCGGTGAGCGCGGCCATGATCGTGCGGAACGTGATGTACTGGAACAGGTGCAGGGCAGTGAAGTGCCTGGCCATCCAGTCTGCGAGTTCAAGCAGCATCGGATGCGCCCTCCCCATTTCCCTTACTGCCGCGCAGTGCGGCTACGACTTGATCCATGCCGGCGGAGCGCGAGCCCTTGATAAGGCAGGTGACGCCGCCGTGCAGTTGTTGTTTGAGTGCGGCGGTCAGCGCCGCCTTGTCGGCGTAGTGTTCGCCGCGCTCGCCGAAGGCCTTGATCGCCGCTGCGCTCAGCGGGCCCACTGCGAACATGCGATCGATGCCCTGCTGACGTGCGCGCTCGCCGATGCCGGAGTGCAGCGCCACAGCGTTGTCGCCGAGCTCTGCCATGTCGCCCAGTACCAGCCAGCGCTCGCCGTCGGCCAGCGCCAGCGTATCGATGGCAGCGCCGACCGAGCCGGGATTGGCGTTGTAGCTGTCGTCGATTAGCGTCCAGCCTGCCGGCATGCGCTCCAGATGCAGGCGGCCGGCAACGCCGGGCACCTGCTCGAGACCTTCCACGATGGTGTCGAGCGGCACGTCGAGAGCGAGCGCGATGGAAGCCGCCGCCAATGCATTGGCAATGTTGTGACGACCTGCCAGCGGCAGGTGTACATCTGCGTCGCCCACCGGCGTGCTCAGCACAAAATGCGAGCCATCCACACGCTGGTCCACGATGTCCGCGCCGATGTCCGCCTTGTGCGCGAGACCAAAGCGCAGCTGGCGACGTGACCCGGCCAGGCCTGCGAAGAAGCTGGCGAACGCATCGTCCGCATTGATGATCGCCACGCCGTCGACCGGCAAAGCCTGATACAGCGCGCCCTTGGTTTCGGCCACGCCTTCCACGCTGCCCATGCGCTCAAGATGCGCCGGCGCAATGGTGTTGACGAGGCTGATGTCGGGCCGCGCGATGGCAGCCAGATAAGCGATGTCGCCCGGCTTGCCGGCGCCCATCTCCAGCACGGCGAACTCGGTGTCCTGCGGCATCGCCAGCAAGGTCAGCGGCAGGCCGAGCTCGTTGTTGTAGTTGCCGGCGTTGACATGAGTGCGGCCATGGCGCGACAGAATCGACGCCGTCAGCGTCTTCACCGTGGTCTTGCCATTGGAGCCCGTGATGCCGATGACGCGCACATTGCTCTGCGCGCGCATCGCACTGGCCAGATCGCCCAGCGCCAGCGCGGTGTCGTCCACCACCACCTGAGGCAGCGGCGAGTCGACCTTGCGCGTCACCAGCGCAGCGGCAGCGCCGCGAGCCATGGCATCGGCCAGAAAATCATGGCCGTCGACGCGCTCGCCCTTGATGGCGACGAACAGATCACCGGCCTGCACCTTGCGCGTATCGATGGTCACCCGCATGACGTCCACATCGGCACCGATAAGGTGGCCGCGGGCCCACAGGGCGATGGCGCTCAGACGCATCATGCGCGCACCTCCAGCGCCTGGCGTGCAACGGCCAAGTCGTCGAACGGGCGCTTGCCGTGCGCGCCTTCCTGATAGGTTTCGTGACCCTTGCCGGCGATCAGCACCACGTCGCCGGCCTGCGCCGAAGCCAAGGCCAACTGGATCGCCTGCGCGCGGTCGCGCTGCACCGTGGCCAGGTCGGGCTTGCGCAGCCCCGCCACGATCTGCGCCACGATGTCGTCGCCGTCTTCGCCGCGCGGGTTGTCGTCGGTCACGATGATGCGGTCGGCCAGGCGCTCGGCGATGGCGCCCATCTGCGGACGCTTGCCCGCATCGCGCTCGCCGCCGCAGCCGAACACGCAGATCAGCTGGCCTTCGCAGTGCGCGCGCAATGCGCTGAGCGCCTGCTCCAGTGCATCCGGCGTGTGGGCGTAGTCAACCACCACCAGCGGCAGCTGCGAAACGCCGCCCAGGCGGTTCATGCGGCCGTTGATCGGTTCCAGCGATTCCACTGCTTCGACCATGCGTTCGAACGATTCGCCGAGCGCGCCCAGGCAGGCGATCACGGCGAGCAGGTTGGCGACATTGAAGCGGCCGAGCAGCCGGCTGCGCACGGCATGCGAGCCCCACGGCGTCTGCACGTCGAAAGCCAGGCCTTCCGCCGAGGTGACGATGTTCACCGCGCGCACGTCGGCGTCGGCGTGATTTTCCGCGCTCAGGCGCAGCGCCTGCACGCCCTGCGGCAAGCGCTGGGCGAGCGTGCGGCCAAACGCGTCGTCGATATTGATCGCCGCCGCCTGCAGCGAGGGCCACGCGAACAGCTTGGCCTTGGCTTCGCCATAGGCTTCCATGCTGCCGTGGTAATCGAGATGGTCGCGGGTGAGATTGGTGAACGCGGCGACGTCGAACGCCACCGCGGCCACGCGGCCCTGCTCCAGCGCATGCGAAGACACTTCCATCGCCACGTGCGTCGCGCCGTCATCACGGAACGAAGCAAGCAAGCCCTGGACGTTGATCGCATCCGGCGTGGTGCGCTCACCCTCGTTGATGCGGCCGTGCAGACCCGCGCCCAGCGTGCCGATGGTGGCGGCGCGATGACCCAGAAATTCCAGCGCCTGTGCCAGCAGCTGCACGGTGGAGGTCTTGCCATTGGTGCCGGTGACGCCGATCACGCGCAGCGCTTCGGACGGACGGCCGAAGAAGCGCGAAGCGATCTCGCCGACCTTGCCGTGCAGGCCATCGACCCACAGCACCGGCACGTCCAGTCCTTCGACATGCGCCGGGGGCGCTTCGGCCAAAACGACACGGGCACCGCGCTCTGCTGCGCCGCGCGCAAACGAGATGCCATGCTCGCGCGTGCCGCGCAGCGCGAAGAACGCATCGCCCGGACGCACCTGGCGCGAATCCAGCGTGAGTCCTGAAACGACGATATCGCCGACACCAGGGGTCTCGGCGATGCCTTGGAGCAGCTGATCGAGGCGGGCGCTCATGGCGTGGCTCCCTCGATCGGTGCGTCGTCCACTGTTTCAACCGTGGGCTGTTTGTTGCCGGTCAAACCGTTCTGTCCTTGCAACGGCCCGCCGACATACCAGCGGCCGATGTTGTCTGGGGGCACATCCATGAGGCGCAAGGCGCCGTCCATGACTTTGGCGAAGACGGGGCCGGAGACCAGCGCGCCGTAGTAGCTGCCCTTCTTGGGGTTATCGATCACCACCACCGCCGCCATGCGCGGATTGGACGCCGGCACGATGCCGGCGAAGGCGGCGCTGTAGTTGTTCTTGGAGTAGCCGCCGGCGCTCGCCTTGTGCGCCGTGCCGGTCTTGCCGGCCACGCCGTAGTTGGGAATCCACGCATACGGCGCCGCGGTGCCGCCCGGCTGCGTCACCGACACCATCATCTGCACCAGCTCGTTGGCGATCTTCTGATCGATGATCTGCTTGGCGTCGTTGTCCGAGCCCTTCACGAAGGTGGGCAGATGCATCACGCCGTTGTCGGCGATGGTGGCGTAGCCGTTGGCCAGCTGCAGCGGCGTCACGTTGAGGCCGTAGCCGTAGGCAAGAATCGCCTTCTCCAGCATGCCCCAGCTCTTGCCCGGCTTGAGATAGCCCGAGGCTTCGCCCGGAAAGCCGCTGTTGGTGCTGTTGCCGAAGCCGAAGGCACGATAGGTGTCGTACATCAGCATGGTGTCGAGCGTCATCGATACCTTGGCGGCGCCGATGTTGCTGGACTTGGCCAGGATGCCGGTGGGCGACAACAAGCCATAGGCGTGCGTGTCGCGGATGTCGTGCGAGATGTAATAGAAGTGGCCGTTGCCGGTGTCGATCATCGGACCGGTCGGCGTGTACTTGCCGCTGGAGAGCGCAGCGGCCATCACGAACGGCTTGATGGTGGAGCCCGGTTCCACCACGTCGGTCATCGCGCGATTGCGGCGGCTGGATGCGTTGCTGCCGCGCAAGGCATTCGGGTTGTAGGTCGGCCAGTTCACCATGGCCAGCACTTCGCCGTTGCGCACGTCGATGATCACCATGGAACCGGAGTCGGCATCCGACTGCTCGATGGTGTTCTTCAATTCGTTATAGGCGAGGAACTGGATGCGACGGTCGATGCTGAGCGTGATGTCGCGACCCGGCTGCGGCGCGCGCACCAGGTCCAGATCCTCCACCACATGACCCTGGCGATCGCGAATGACGCGCTTGCGACCTTCCTTGCCGGCCAGCCAGTCGTCGAACGCCAGCTCGAGGCCTTCCTGGCCGTGATCGTCGATATTGGTGAAACCCAGCACGTGCGCTGTCACCGGACCGGACGGATAGAAGCGGCGGAACTCGCGCCGACCATCCACGCCCGGCACAGCCAGATCGAGCACCACCTGCGCGGCATCCGGCGACATCTGGCGCTTCAGATAGACGAACTCGCGCTCGGAGCGCTGCGCCAGATACTGCTTGAGCGCATCCGGATCCATGCCGATGGCCTTGGCCAGCGCCGGCAGCTTGTCTTCGTTGTCCAGCACTTCGGCCGGGTTCGCCCAGATGGATACCACCGGCGTCGACACCGCGAGCGGCTCGCCGTTGCGATCGAAGATGGTGCCGCGCGATACCGCGATCGGTACTTCGCGCAGGATGCGGGCGTCGGCCTGGTTCTGATAGAAGTCCTTGCGGACCACCTGCATGTCGAACGCACGCGCTACCAGGCCCAGCGACGCGGCAGCCAGCACGCAGCTCACCACCAGCATGCGGCGGCGGGCGCTGGGCGCCACGCCGTTGCGGCGCGAAGAGGATGAGGATGTGCGCTGGCGCGGCTTCATCGACGCACCAGCTGGATGTCTTGCGGCTTGGGATTGAGCATGCCCAGCGCCTGGCGGGCCTCGTCGTCGACGCGACGCGGCTCGGCCCAGGTGGCCTGCTCCAGTTCCAGCTTGCCGTATTCGATGTTGAGGTCGTCGCGCTGGTTCTGCAGGCGGGTCAGCTCGACGAACAACACGCGGCTCTCATGGCGCGTCCACACCACGGCAATGGCGCTGGAAAGCACCGCCGCGATCAGGATGAACATGAAGAGGCCGCCGAGTACCTTCATGCGAGCTTCTCCGCCACGCGCAGCACCGCCGACCGGGCGCGCGGATTGACGGACAGCTCGGCATCGGAAGGAAACTGGGCCTTGCCCACCGCCGCCAGGCGAGCAGGCGCAGCCGCTACCGGCGGACCACGGCGGCTGCCTTGCACGCGACCGGAGTGGTCGCGGATGAACAGCTTCACCGCGCGATCTTCCAGCGAGTGGAAGCTGATGATGGACAAGCGACCACCGACCTTGAGCAGCTCGAGCGCCGCGTTGAGGCCATGCTCCAGCGCGTCCAGTTCGCCGTTCACATGGATGCGCAGCGCCTGGAAGCTGCGCGTGGCCGGATGCTTGCCCGGCTCGCGGCGGCCGATCAGGCGCTCGATCAGCGAGGCCAATTGGCCAGTGCGGGTGATCGGGTTTTCCACGCGGTCTTCGACAATGGCGCGGGCGATCTTGCGGCTGAAGCGCTCGTCGCCGTAGTTCCACAGCACGTCGGCGAGTTCTTTCTCAGACGCGTGCGCCAGGAAGTCCGCCGCGCTTTCGCCCTGCGTCGTGTCCATGCGCATATCCAGCGGCGCATCGGCCATGAAGCTGAAACCGCGTGCGGCTTCATCGAGCTGCGGCGAAGACACGCCAAGGTCCAGCAGGATGCCGTCGAGGCCGCCGGCGGTCTCGTCCCACTCGGCCATGCTGGAAAAATTGGCGTGGCGAATCGACACGCGCGGATCGCTGGCAAATTCGGCCTGCGCGGTGGCGATGGCCTGGGGATCGCGATCCATCAGCATCAGCCGACCGTCGGGACCCAGGCGTGACAGCACCGCGCGAGCGTGGCCGCCGCGTCCAAAGGTGCCATCGAGATAACGCCCGCCAGCCTGCACGGCGAGTCCCTCCACTGCTTCACCCAGCATCACCGGGATGTGCACTAACTGCTCGGCCATGCCGCCGCACTCCCGCTCCCGTCCCGTTCCATCTGCCGCGCTGCCACCGTCGCCGGTTACAGCTGCAGCTCCGCCATCTCGTTGGTGATCTCGTCTTCGCCGATGGTCTGGCGGATCTTGGCCAGGTGAGCCTGCTCGCTCCAAAGCTCGAACTTGTTGCCCATGCCCAGCAGAACCGCTTTCTTCTCGATGCCCGTAGTCGCCCGCTGGCTCGCCGGCAGCAGGATGCGTACAGCCGAATCGGGCTCGACTACCGCCGCGGCACCGACCAGCTTCATCTGCATGTCGCGATGAGCCGACTTGACCTTGGGAAGCGCGTTGACCTGGTCGCGCACCTTTTCCCACTCCGCGTACGGGAACAGCCACAGGCAGCCCGACTCGAAGGGGTTGTAGGTGATCACCAGACGATTGGCGCAGGCGTCGGCCACCAACTCGCGATACGCGGTCGGTATGGCCAGCCGGCCTTTGTCGTCAACAGTGATGGCGGTTTCGCCCTGGAACACGGCCAATAGACTCCACGAATTCCCACGATTTCACACAGGAACCCACGATAGTCTCGCCCCCTGAGACTGTCAAGGAAATTTTTCTTGTGAATCAATGAGAAAGGCAATGATCTGGCAGTAATTCCAGCCCTTTCTGAGGAAACACTCGAAGGTGTTTGAAAGGTTAGGTTTTTTTACTTTTCAACCATGCCATCCGTCACGCCTGGCGAGGCTTTTCAGGCGATCGGATATGAATCGCCGTTCATGGCCCGCCGCACGGCCGCCACCACCCCGCCGATGACGGCGAGAGAGGTGACGACCGGTCGTGAAGGAGGTGGAGTCGGCCTGTAAGCCGGGTTCTGTACGCCTTGCGGCGCGACAGTCATTCCTCTCGGCCTGGCGTCACCGCCAGGCTCCAGCAACCTACCCGGGAACAACGCGGGCCGCGTTATCGTTCCCCTATTTAGTCTTGCTCCGAGTGGGGTTTACCGTGCCACGCGACGTTAGCCCCGCGTGCGGTGCGCTCTTACCGCACCCTTTCACCCTTACCACGCGCACCCGAAGATGCCGTTCGGCGGTCTGCTCTCTGTTGCACTGGCCGTCAGCTCACGCTGCCCAGGAGTTACCTGGCACTCTGCCCTGTGGAGCCCGGACTTTCCTCGATGCGCTTGCGCGCGACGCGACTGTCCGGCCGACTCCGCTGGCGATTCTAATGGATTTAGGTCTCAACGACCCGCGAAGCGCTGAAATAACTCTGTAGGAGCGCACTTGTGCGCGACCGCGGAGCGCTGATGTGCCGCGGTCGCGCACAAGTGCGCTCCTACACAGGCCGCCGCTCTAGCCTTCGTAGAGGAGTTTGCGCGGCGCGCCGGTAATCGCGGCCGCGAGCTTGGCGGCTTTTGCCGGGGGCAGCTCTTCGCGCAGGAGGGCAAACACACGGCGGCCTTCCGCTTCGCGTGCATCGGTCTCTTCGCCGCGACCCGCCACCAGAATGACGATCTCGCCGCGCTGCTGGTTCGGATCGCTGGCCACGCGCGCAGCCAGTTCGCCCAGCGGTTCGCCGATCACGGTCTCGAACAACTTGGTCAGTTCGCGCGCGAGCACGCCTTCCCTCGTCTCACCAAAGATGTCGCGCATGTCGGCAAGACTCTCGGCCACGCGGTGCGACGACTCATAGAAGATGAGCGTGCGACTATCTCCCGCAAGTTCCTGCAAACGCGTGCGCCGCGCGGCGGCCTTGGGCGGAAGAAATCCCTCGAACACGAAACGATCGCTGGGCAGCCCTGCCACGGAAAGCCCGGCAATCGCCGCACATGCACCCGGCACCGGCACGCAACGAATGCCGGCCGCGCGCGCCGCGCGTACCAGGCGAAAGCCCGGATCGCTGATCAGCGGCGTGCCCGCATCGGAGATCAGCGCCACCGATTCGCCGCCCTGCAGCCGGCGCACGATGGCATCGACCACCTCGCGCTCATTGTGCTCATGCAGCGCCACCAGTGGCGTGCCGATGTTGTAGTGCATCAGCAAGGGCCGGCTGTGCCGGGTGTCCTCGGCCGCAATCACCGCCACCGATTGCAGCGTCTCGATGGCACGCGCGGAAAAGTCATCGCGATGACCAATCGGCGTGGCGACCACCCATAGCAGACCTGGCTGAATCTGTGACATCTTGCTGTTTCCTATGCATCGGGGCGGCAACCCAATGGGCTATCATCGCCCATCCGCCGACCATGTCGTCAAAAAGCTCGAAGGGATTTGGCCATGCGCTTGACCCGCGCCGCAGGCGTTGCCCTGCTGATTTCACTGGCACTGAGCGGCTGCGTGCCGCCGGCCGCGCAACGATCGCCGGCCGAAATCGCCGCCAGCCAGCAAGCCGACGCGCTCGTGCAACAGGGCAAGTTCGACGAGGCCGCCCAGGCCTATCTGGCGCTCGCCCAGACCGGCGGCAACCGCGACCACTATCAACTGCTCGCCGCCGAAGCCTATCGACAGGAAGGCCAGCTCGATCGTGCCGCGCCGTTGCTCGATGGAATCCGTCGCCAGCGACTGAGCGGCGACGAGCCTTCGCGACTGGACCTGCTGCAGGCCGAAATGGCGCTGAAGCAGCACAACGCGCCGCGCGCACTGCAATTGACCACCCAGCCCAATATCAGCGTGCCACCGGCACTGCAGCTGCGTCTGCTTGAGCTGCGCTCGCAAGCCATGCAGCAGACCGGCGATCTCTGGGGCGCGGCCCGCACGCGCGTGGAAATGGACGGCCAATTGAGCGGCCTCGACCAGGCGCAGAACCGCAAGCAGGTCGTCGCCCTGCTCACCCAGCTGGGCGTCGATCCCTTGAAGCAGCGCGCCGCGGCCATGCAGCCCAGCGACCGCATGCTGCCGTGGGTCAACGAAGCGCTGACCCAGCTTGGCGTCGCCGTGGCGCATCCCGCGCCCGCGCTGGAACAGGAAGTGGGCACGCTGATGCCGGGCGAAGGCGCCAACGTGCGCGAAGGCTTCAAGATGCCTGCGCATGTCGCCTTGCTGTTGCCGACCAGCGGCAATCTCGCTGCCGCAGGCACCGCCATCCGCGAAGGTTTCTTCGCCGCCTATGCCGATTCCGCGCACAACCACATGCCGCGCCCACCGGTGAAGGTCTACGACAGCGCAGGCACGTCGGCAGGCGCCATCAAGGCGTACCAGCAAGCCGTCGCCGATGGCGCGCAACTGATCATCGGGCCGCTGACGCGCGGCGAGGTGTCGGCGCTGTTCGGCCTGCCCCAACTGCCGGTGCCGCTGCTCGCACTCAACCATCCTGACGACAAGAGCCTGCCCGCCAGCGGCGTGAGCGAATTCGGCCTGCTGCCGGAAACCGAAGGCGCCCAGGCGGCTGACCACATGGCCGACAACGGCATCGTCAATGCCTTCGTCATCGTCAGCAACGACGACTTCGCGCAACGCGCGTCCAAGTCGTTCAAGGCGGAACTCGAAGCGCGCGGAGGCAAGGTCGCCGGCGTAGGCAACCTGCCCGGCAGCGGCGTCAACTTTGCCTCGACCATTTCGGGCCTGGGCATGCCGACCGACAGCGGCGACGCCAGCGCCAACAAGGACACTGGCATCTTCATCAGCATGCGTCCGCAGCAGGCGCGCCTGTTGCTGCCGCAGCTCAAGCTCGCCAAGATCAACTTGCAGGCGTATGGCACGTCGCACATCTATGCCGGCGTCGATGATGCGAGCGCCAATCGTGACCTCGAAGGCGTCGAATTCTGCGACTCGCCATGGCTGTTCGACGTGCAACCGGGCCTGCCCAATCACGGCGATATCGCTGGGCAGCTGCCCGCGGCACGGGGCACCTCCGCGCGCCTGTTTGCCTTCGGCATGGACGCCTGGAACCTCGCACCCTATGTCGACTGGCTGCGCGCCCATCCTGGCAGCTATCTGCCGGGCGCCAGCGGGCAGCTGACCTCCGACCAGTTCGGTCGCGTCCGTCGCGTGCTTGTATGGGCCAAGTTCCAGGATGGCCTCGCCCGCCCGCTCAATGGCAGCCTGCAGATGGATAGCGCACCGGCCATGGCGCCGCCGACCGACGCCACCACGCCGCAGGCGCTTCAGCCCGAGCAGTCCACCACCCGTTAAAACGCGCACGCCTCGATGCGCGCTGCCGGCGCCGCTTTCGAACAACGCGCCTGCGCCGAACTGCAGCGCGCCGGCCTCAAGCTGCTGGCGCGCAACTACACCACGCGCTACGGCGAGCTGGACCTGGTGATGCTCGATGGCGGCACCGTGGTGTTCGTGGAGGTGCGCCATCGCCTCACCAGCGGCTGCGGCAGCGCGGCGGCCTCGGTCAACGCCAGCAAGCAGGGCAAACTCATCCGCACTGCCGAGCTGTGGCTGGCCGATCATCCACAACACGCCCATCGGGCCTGCCGGTTCGATGTGGTGGGTTATGACGGGCCGGTCGATCGTGTCGACATGCGCTGGTGGCGCGGCGCCTTCGAGGCCGGCTAGGTTGCTGCACCGTCGTCGACGGTTTGCACATATCTGGCGGCGCACACTGCTGGCAACGGTCGCCATCCGGTGACGCCAGGGCGCGGGGGCATCATGGTTCGCATGCTGATCGGTATCGGCAAATGGACGGCCATCATCATCCTGGTCTTCCTCGTTTCCCTGTTGGCCATCCGTGCGTGGGATTCACAGCAAGGCGACCCGCTCGCGCCCTGGCAGACCTTCGTTCCCGATGAACTTTCACCCTCGCAGATCGATGCCACCGACTGGGCCGGCTATCTGGCCGCCGAGCAAAAAGCATTCGCCCAAGTGAAGGCGGAAGTCACCGACAAGCTGGACCCTGCGCAGCGTGTCGTGGTGAATCGATACTTTGACGGCGCCCCGATGTATCCGGGGCATTTCGCGCACGACTGGAATCGCTCGTACGTGCTGGAGCCCACCGGCACGCCGGTAGGCGCGGTGGTGCTTATCCATGGCCTGAGCGATTCACCCTATAGCCTGCGCGATGTCGCCCAGCTATACCGCGCCCACGGCTTCGTGGCGATCGGCTTGCGCGTGCCAGGCCATGGCACGGTGCCGGCAGCACTGACCACGGCGGACTGGCCCCAGTGGCTGGCAGCGACACGTCTGGCCATGCGCGAAGCGCGGCGCCGCGTAGGACCCAAGCTGCCCATCCATATCGTGGGCTATTCCAACGGGGGCGCGCTCGCGGTGAAGTACACGCTGGATGCGTGCGAACACACCGAGCTGTCCATGCCGACGCGGCTCGTGCTGCTCTCGCCGATGATCGGGGTCACCAGCTTTGCGCGGTTCGCCGGGCTGGCAGGCTTGCCTGCGCTGTTGCCGCGTTTTGCCAAGGCCGCGTGGCTGGATCTGCTGCCCGAGTACAACCCGTTCAAGTACAACTCGTTCCCGGTGAACGCGGCGCGTCAGTCCTATCTGCTGACTGACGCCATCCGTAGCCAGATGCTGCGCATGGCACGCGATCGCCAGCTTGGCCGCTTGCCGCCGATACTCAGTTTCCAATCGGTGGTGGACGATACGGTGAGTGCTTCGGCCGTGATGCATACGCTCTACGCGCATGTGCCCGCCAATGGCAGTGAAGTCGTATTGTTCGATGTAAATCGCAATCAACGCTTCGACACATTGCTCAAACCGAGCGCGCTCACTGCGATCAATCGCATGCTTCCATCGGGGCCACAGGCCTATCGCAGCACGGTCATCGCCAACGCGGCAGTGAATGACGACCATACCGTGACACGCACGACGGAAGCCGGCCAGAGCGCGGCCAGCACGGCGCCGCTGTCCATCCCGTACCCGGACACGATCTTTTCGCTGTCGCATATCGCGCTGCCCTTTCCGCCCACCGATCCGCTGTACGGAACCGCGCCCGACCTGTCCGAAAACTTCGGCATTCGACTAGGCACCCAGGCGCCTCGTGGCGAACGAGGCACGCTGATTCTCAATTTCGATGCAGCGCTGCGCATCAGCTCCAACCCGTTCTACCCCTATGTGCGCGACCGGATCGAGGCGCTGCTTCCGACCGCCACCGCGCAGCCAACGGCGAAGCTTGCCGAACCCGCGCATTGACGGACGCATCAGGCGCAACCGGCAGCGGAGAGTGGGATACTGCCGGCATGAAGCTTCCCGATGCCCTGCTCGATACGCTACGCGCGCATTTTCCAGGCGAGTCCTTGGCCACCGGCATGGCCGAACGACTTGCCTACGCCTATGACAATTCGCGGCGCAACGCATTGCCCGATGCCGTGGTGTTTCCCACCACGCACGAACAGACCGAAGCATTGATACGCGCGTGCCGCGAACATCGCGTGCCGGTGATCGGGCGAGGTCGCGGCACCAATACCACCGGTGCAACGGTTCCCATCGAGGGCGGCGTGGTGGTGAGCTTTGAGCGGATGAATCGCATCCTGCGCATCGACCCGGACAATCGACTCGCCGTGGTCGAGCCGGGCGTGCTCAATGGTGACCTGCAACAGGCCTTGAAGCCGCACGGGTTCTTCTGGCCGCCCGACCCTTCGTCGTCGCCCTGGTGCAGCATCGGCGGCAACCTGGCCTGCAACTCCGCCGGCCCGCGCACGGTGAAATACGGCAGCCCGCGCGAAAACACGCTTGGCTTGCGCGCGGTGGCCGGCACCGGTGAAGGTTTCCGCTGCGGCACCTATACGAGCAAGGGTGCGACGGGTTACGACCTGACGCGCCTGCTGATCGGCTCCGAGGGCACGCTGGCGCTGATCACCCAAGCCACGCTCAAGCTCACGCCCAAGCCCTCGGCGCTGCGCACCATTCGCGCCACCTACCGCGATGTCTCGGCAGCGGCTCGCGCGGTGGCACGGATCATGGCCCAACCGGTCACGCCCTGCGCGCTGGAATTCATCGACGACGTGGCGTTGAAACTCGCTCGCGACTACGGCGGCGACACCGTGCCGCTGGCCGGCGCGATGCTGATGATTGAAGTGGACGGCGAACCGGAGACCTTGCCGAGCGCCGTGGACGCAGTCTCCCGCGCCGCCCGCGGCGATGGGCTGGAAGATCTGCGCGTGGCCGAAACCGCCGAGGAAACGCAGGCGCTGTGGTCGGCCCGCAAGGCGCTCTCCCCCGCTCAGCGCACCATTTCGCCCAACAAGATCAACGAGGATGTAGTGGTTCCCGTGAGCCATCTGCCTGAGCTGGTCGATGGCATCAAACAACTGGCGAAGAAACACGACGTGCTGATCGTGAGCTTCGGCCATGCGGGCAACGGCAATCTGCACGTGAATTTGTTGCCACGGGACGAGGCGGAGCGCGAACGTGCGCATGCCTGTCTTGCCGAGGTGTTCGCGTTGGTGATTTCGCTGGAAGGCACGCTGTCAGGCGAGCACGGGATCGGCCTGGTGAAGAAGCAATTCATGCCGCTCGCGCTGGAGCCGTCGACATTGCAGCTTATGCGCAACGTGAAGGCTGCCTTCGATCCCGAGGGCATCCTCAATCCGGGCAAATTGCTGCCCTGACTTGCATCGACGCGGTATCACCTCTGTAGGAGCGCACTTGTGCGCGACAAACCTTCACTGAGCGGAAACGGGTGACGCTGCGGTCGCGCACAAGGTGCGCTCCCACAAGGGTCTGGCCATGCGTTCCGGCGAAGTCTCACCCCTGTGGGAGCGCACCCTGTGCGCGACAAACCAACGGAGCGGCAGCCTGACAGGGGACGGTCGCGCACAGGGTGCGCTCCCACAAGGTGAGGCGCAGGTTTTCGGTCACGCTTTGCGCGCAAAGATCAGGTGCAAACCGAACGCCACGAACACTGCGCCCGCAAACCCATCGATCCAGCGCGACAGCCTCAGGTAGCCGCGACGCATGGCCGGCAAGGCGAACACGCCTGCCACCAGGGTGAACCACACGAACGTCTCGACGACGACCAGGGTCCACAAACCCCAGCGCGTGGCAGCGTCGACGCGGTCGCCGAGAAACGCGGAGAACACGCTGCCGAAATAGATCACCACCTTGGGATTGGAGAGGTTGGTGAGCAGTCCCGCGCGCAAGGTGGTCCAGTCACTCTGCTGCAGTACGGCGTGCGGCTCGCTCGCGGCTACCGGCGCCTTGATCGCGCCGCGCAGCATCTTGATGCCCATCCAGGCCAGGTAGAGGCCGCCGGCAATGGAGATCAGGCGCTCCAGCCAGGCCAGCCGCTGCAGCAGCAATTGCAGGCCCGCCAGGGCCAGGGCGGACCATACGACCACGCCCAGGGTAATGCCCAGCACGCCGAACATCGCCTGGCGCCGGGTCCGGCTCACTGCGGTCTGCGACACAAAGAAAAAGTCCGGACCAGGGCTCAGCAAAGCCACCAGATGTACCAGGGCAATGGTCAGGAACAGGCTCACGGGCGTCTCCTTGGGGAATGGGGCCGGTTTCTTCCTGGCGGCGCAGCTTGTCGCCACCGCGGTGGTCCTCTAGTCTGCCCGTTTTGGCACGGCCTTGGGACGTCCCAAGCCCTCTGCAGGGGATCAGCGGCTCGTCCACACAGGTCCGGCTCGCGCCAGCCCTGGAGGGATGGGCGCGCCGCCCCTCACCCGTCACCACTACCCACACAGACATACGCTGATGAATCTGCGACTGCGCCTGATCGCCATGAACTTCCTGCAATTTTTTGTGTGGGGATCGTGGCTGCTTACCATTGGCGCGTACTGGTTCCAGACCAAGCAGTGGTCGGGCGCGCAGTTCGGCGCGATCTTCTCGACCATGGGCATCGCCTCGCTGTTCATGCCGTCCATCGCGGGCGTGATCGCTGACAAGTACATCAATGCGGACAAGCTCTACGGCATCTTCCACATCTGCGGCGCCGGCGTGCTGTTCTGCGTGCCGATGGTGCAGTCGCCCGGCCTGATGTTCTGGGTGATGCTGATCAACATGATGTTCTACATGCCGACCATCGCGCTCTCCGTGGCGGTGGCATTCAACGCGCTCAAGAGCGACGGCAAGGACATCGTGCGCGATTTCCCGCCGATCCGCGTGTGGGGCACGGTGGGTTTCATTGCCGCGCTGTGGACGGTGAGCCTGCTGCACCTGGAAACCTCCTCGGGCCAGTTCTACGTGGCCTCGGGCGCGTCGCTGCTGCTGGGCCTTTACGCTTTCACGCTGCCGCCCTGCCCGCCGCGCTTCCAGCGCAGGGACAACCAGTCGTGGCTGGACACGTTCGGCCTCACCTCGTTCAAGCTGTTTCGCGACGCGCGCATGGCGGTGTTCTTCACCTTCTCCATGTTGCTGGGCGCGGCCCTGCAGCTGACCAATGCCTATGGCGATACCTTCCTGCACGACTTCGCCAAGATGGATGCGTACAAGGATCTGGTGGCGGTGCGTTACCCCGCCATCATCATGTCCATCTCGCAGATTTCCGAAACGCTGTTCATCCTGGCCATTCCCTTCTTCCTGCGCCGCTTCGGCATCAAGACGGTGATGCTGATCAGCATGCTGGCGTGGACGCTGCGCTTTGGCCTGTTCGCCTATGGCAATCCGGGCTCGGGCCTGTGGATGATCGTGATGTCGTGCATCGTGTACGGCATGGCGTTCGACTTCTTCAACATATCCGGCCAGTTGTTCGTGGAAGGCCAGAGCGACCCGTCCATCCGCGCCAGCGCGCAGGGCCTGTTCATGCTGATGACCAATGGCGTCGGCGCGGTGCTGGGCAGCTCGATCAGCGGCCTGGTGATCGAGGCGTTCTTCACCTATCCGGACCAGAGCAAGGACTGGCACGGCATCTGGATCACCTTCGCCAGCTACTCGCTGATCGTGGCGGTGTTGTTCATGGTGCTGTTCAAGCACAAGCATGATCGTGCCGCGGCGGAAGCGCTGGCGGCCAAGCTCGCGCACTGAGCCATACCCCTTCCATCTGTGGGAGCGCACCCTGTGCGCGACAGGCGCCCGGGCACCCCGCGATAACCGGTTGTTGCGATGGCACTCGGACGCCTGTCGCGCACAGGGTGCGCTCCCACAAAAGCGCGGGATTTTCTGGCCGGGTACAATAGGCGGATGCAGATCGGCCCCTACCGTATCGACCCGCCCGTGGTGCTCGCGCCCATGGCCGGCGTCACCGACAAGCCTTTCCGCCTGCTGTGCAAACGGCTGGGCGCGGGCTTGGCCGTTTCGGAGATGACCCATGCCGATCCCCGCCTGTGGCGTACGCGCAAGTCGCTGCAGCGCATGGACCACGAGGGCGAACCCGAACCGGTGAGCGTGCAGATCGCCGGCTACGATCCGGCGATGCTGGCCGAAGCGGCGCGCTATAACGCCGACAACGGCGCCCAGATCATCGACATCAACATGGGCTGCCCGGCCAAAAAGGTCTGCAACGTGTGGTCGGGCTCGGCGCTGCTGCAGGACGAGCCGCTGGTGGCGCGCATCGTGAAAGCCGTGGTCGATGCGGTGGACGTACCGGTCACGCTGAAGATCCGCACCGGTTGGGATCGCCAGAACAAGAACGCGCTGACGATTGCGAAGATCGCCGAGGACGCCGGCATCGCCGCGCTCGCCGTGCATGGCCGCACGCGTGCCGACAAGTACGAAGGCGACGCCGAGTACGAGACCATCGCCGCCGTCAAGGCGAGCGTGCGCATTCCGGTGTTCGCCAATGGCGATGTGGTAACGCCGCAACAGGCCAGGCATGTGCTCGATGTCACCGGCGCCGACGCCGTGATGGTGGGGCGCGGCGCACAGGGCCGGCCGTGGATCTTCCGCGAGATCAGCCACTACCTCAGCACCGGTGAAACCCTGGCGGAGCCCACGCCCGCCGAGGTGTGCGACATCCTCGTCCATCACCTGGAACACCTCTACGCGTTCTACGGCGAACTGCAGGGCGTGCGCATCGCGCGCAAGCACCTGGGCTGGTACGCGAAGGATCGTGCGGAAAACGCCGCGTTTCGCCATGTGGTGAACCAGGCAGAAAACGCGCTGGATCAGTTGCGCCTCACGCGCGAATATTTCGACGGTTTGCAGGAAGGCACGCGCCTGGCGGCCTGAGTTCGCCGCAAGCCTTTGCGTGATGCTTCAAGGCATGATGGACAAGTCCCACCACCATCGCCCTCCATGACACTCCCGCTGTCCAACAGGTCCTCGTCCACCTGGCTGTTGCGCCAGTGTCTCCTGCTTGTCGTCGTCGTACTCTTGAGTGGCTGCGAGGCGACCCTGTTCGCCGGCCTCAACGCCACCGACCAGCATCGCGCCATCACGCCGCGTAGCGACATCGTCTTCGACAGCGAGCATGGCTTGGCCTTGGACGTGTATGCGCCGGCGCAAGCCAGCCATGCGCCTGTCGTGGTGTTTTTCTATGGCGGCACATGGGTACGTGGCGAGCGTGCCTGGTACCGCTTCGTGGGCACGGCGCTGGCGGCGCATGGCGTGATCACGGTGATTCCCGACTACCGCAAATATCCACAGGTGACCCTCGAGGGCTTCATGCAGGATGCCGCTAGCGCCGTCGCCTGGGCGCACGCGCACGCAACGGAGATCGGCGGTTCGCCGGACGATGTCTTCGTGATGGGCCACTCCGCCGGTGGCCAGATTGCCGCACTGCTGGCCACGGATCCGCACTGGCTGGCGGCGCACGACATGAAGCCTGGCGATCTTGCGGGATTCATCGGTCTGGCCGGTTGCTACGATTTCGTACCCGTGCCGCAGGACGACGCCATCATGCTCGGTGTGTTCGGCGGCACGCCGGAACAGCAGCGCCGGGGGCAACCGGTGTCGTACGTGCGCGGCGAGGAGCCGCCCATGCTGTTGCTGCAAGGCACAGACGACGACGAAGTGGAACCGTCAAACGCCATCTCGCTGTACCGCGCCAGCCAGGCCACGCACGGCGACAGCACGTTGCGAACCTACCCCGGCGTAGGCCACGAAGCGCTGCTGTTTGCACTGTCGCGACCGCTGCGTGATGGTGCGCCAACGCTGGTCGACACGCTGACGTTCATCCAGTCCCATCCTCAGGCGAAGCCGCCGGGCGCGTCGCACTGACCGCGGCGCGACACCTTCTCTCGACAGGCGCCGGCGTAGAGTAATCGGCCTGCACTCCTCAGCGAGGGGATAGGCCTTGAACAGCATCGTCACCGGTGAGTTCCCCTATATCCACGGCTTTTCGTCCGAGGAGCAGTCGCGGCTGACGCGCCAGGCGCGCATGTTCGAAAATATCCTGTTCAGCCGCATCGATTTCAGCGAAGCCAAACAGCTGCTGGAAGTGGGCTGCGGCGTGGGCGCGCAGACGGAAATCCTGCTGCGGCGCTTTCCGCACCTGGAACTGACCGGCGTGGATCGCTCCGAGGCGCAGTTGGCGGCGGCCGAGCGCAATCTTGCGCAGTCGGCATGGTGCACGTCGCGCTATACGCTGCAGCAGGCCGATGCCACCGACCTGCCGTTCCCGGATCGCAGCTTCGACGCTGCCTATCTGTGCTGGGTACTGGAACACATGCCCAGCCCTGCGCGCGTGCTCAGCGAAGTCCGCCGCGTGCTGAGCCCGGGCGCGGTGGTCTACGTGACCGAGGTGCTCAACTCGTCGTTCTTCCTCGATCCGTACTCGCCGCACCTGCTGCGTTACTGGATGGCCTTCAACGACTACCAGTACGACAACGGCGGCGATCCGTTCATCGGCGCAAAACTCGGCAATCTGCTGCTGGCGGGCGGCTATCGCGACGTGCAGACCGAGGTGAAGAGCTTCCACCTCGACAACCGCCAGCCCGGCAAACGCAAACAGATGATCGAGTTCTGGCAAGAAGTGCTGTTGTCGGCAGCCGACCAGCTGGTGGCTGCCGACAAGGTCGACCCCGCCACGGTCGAAGGCATGCGCGGCGAATTGCAGGCCGTGCGCAACGATCCGAACGCGGTGTTTTTCTTCGCCTTCGTACAGGCGCGGGCGCTGGTCTACTGAGAGGAACGCATCACCCGGCGAGCTTCGACGACTGCAGCTCCTCGGTGTAACGCGACGAGCGCACACCCTTGCTGTCGTAGTACTCCTCGACGGACTTCACGAAGCGCTTCTGCTCGGGCACATACCAGAACGCCTTGTACAGGCGACCGCTCGCCGTATGCGGATGGGTGACCTGGCTCTGCGAAACGCTCACCGCGCCGTCCGCATCCACATGACCGCGCGCATCACTGGAGACGGAAGGCGCCACGACGGCGCTCCACTGGCCCTGCGCCTCGATCTTCAGTGCCTTGAACGCTCCGGCCGGTACCTGCACGTCTTCCCAGCCGACGACGGTGTATTCGCTGCCGAAGGTTTCGCTGGTGTGCTGGCGGTTCGGATTGGCTTCGGTGTACTCCACGCGCCACTTCTTGCCTTGCGTGAGCGGGAACGCCAATGGCCGGTTCACCACTTGCTGCTTGCCATTCACATCGCGCGAACGGCTCCAGTCGAGGCCAACCAGATGCTCGACGGCTGGCTGGCTGGAGCCGTCCTGCTTGTTGGCGACCAGCACGCTGTCGCCTTCGATTCGCTCGACGGTGACGGTTTCATTCTTGCGCGACCATCCTTGCGGGCCCGACTCCACCGTATCGACGTAAACCCAGCTGTCGCCCGCCTTCAATGCCGGCGCCTGCACCGACTGCGCGCACACCGTGCCGCACAGCAATCCCGCTGCCAAAAACCACCATCGTCCGACCATGACGCCTCCCCCTGTTGGTTGCTGGCGCAGGCTAGCCGAACACCAAAGCAGGTTCATGCGACAGGGACGCAGGAAGCTGTGCGCAGGCAGCGCACAGCGAGGGAAATCAGGCGCCAGGTTTCACCACGAAGCCATACGCCGCCAACACCGGCTTCAGCGTGGCAATCCACAAGGCATAACCGGCCGGCAGCATATGCAGGCCATCCGGGCGGAACAGCTCGGCGCGCGGCTTGCCTTGCGCGTCCAGCATCACCGGGGCGATGTCCACGAAGCGCACGTTCTTCTGGGTGGCCGCCCAATCGCGGATTTCGTTATTGGCCGCCTTCATGCTCGGCCAAAGCGCGAGGCGCGCGATGCTGGGCTTGATCGAGATATAGACGATCGGCACGCCGGGCACGCCTTCGCGCGCACGCGCGACGAACTGCTGGAACGAGGCGAGCACCTGGTCGGGCGTCGCGCCATCGTTGATGTCGTTGTCGCCGGCGTACATCACGATCAAGTTGGGCTTATAGGGCCACACGATGCGGTCGGCGTAATAAGTCGAATCGGGCAGCGCCGAACCGCCAAAGCCGCGGTTGATCACCGGAATGCCGGGAAAATCCTGCCCCAGCGACTTCCAGAACTGGATGGAGGAGCTGCCGATGAACAGCACGCCATGCGGGGCGGGCGGATGCTCGTGATCAGCGGCAACGAAGGCAGCGATATCCGGCTGCCAGTGCGAGGGCGGCGCGCTGTCCGCGTGCGTGATGGCCGAAGCCAGCAGAGAAATCAGGCCGAACGCCAGCCAGCTCAATCGCTTCATTCGCTCGCTCCTACATCAGGTGGGGAGCGTTCGATTATGGATGTCTCGACAGGTATGTCCAACTTGCTCAGATGAACGGGGCGACCCATGGGCACCTCCGGTCACCGCCAGCCCGCCACTTGTCCCAGCAAGGGCGCTATTGGTCACTCCACGCTTGTCCTGCATGCTCGCCGGGGCACAGTGACGACATCTCATGCCGCCGGAGTCCACCATGCATCGTCGCGATCTGCTGAAGGCTGCGCTCGCCCTGCCCTTGCTGCCCTGGGCACTGTCGCCCTCGGTCGCCACGGCGCGCGAGGCGCTCAAGAGCATCACCCATCTGCGCGCGCGGGTACGTCCCGGCGATCCGGGCTGGCCCAGCGAGGCTCAATGGGAGCAGCTCAGGCGCGCCGTTGGCGGTCGCCTGCAACGGCTGCAGTCGCCGTTCGAGCACTGCGACGCCGGCAATGCCGCCTGCCAGGAGGCGCTGAAGCAGGTCAGGAATCCGTATTTCCTCGGCGACACGCCCTCGCTGACCCAGACCAGCGGCTGGGTGGACGCCTGGACCTCGCGTCCCAGCGTTTACGCCGTGGCCGCCGAGCAGACCAGCGATGTCGTGGCGGCGGTGAACTTCGCCCGCGAACATCACCTGCGACTGGTGGTGAAGGGCGGCGGCCACAGCTACCAGGGCACCTCGGACGCGCCCGACTCCCTGCTGATCTGGACGCGCCACATGAACCAAATCGCCCTGCATGACGCGTTCGTGCCCCAGGGCTGTGCCGATACGCAGGCGCCACGTTCCGCGGTGACAGTCGAAGCGGGCGCCATGTGGGTCGATGCATACACGGCGGTCACCACCCAGGGCGGGCGCTATGTGCAAGGCGGCGGCGGCATGACGGTAGGCGTGGCAGGCCTGGTGCAGAGCGGCGGCTTCGGCAGTTTCTCCAAGCGCTTTGGCACGGCGAGCGGCAATTTGTTGGAGGCCGAAGTGGTCACGGCGGACGGCAAGGTGCACGTGGTCAACGCCTGCCGCGAGCCGGAACTGTTCTGGGCCATCAAGGGCGGTGGCGGCGGCAGCATCGGCGTGGTGACCAGGCTGACCCTGCTCACGCACGATTTGCCGGACACCTTTGGCGCGGTCTTCGGCGCCATCGAAGCCGATTCCGACCAGGCGTTCCGCGCGTTGATCGGGCAAACCATGCGCTTCTACCGCGATGCCTTGTTCAATGCGCACTGGGGTGAGCAACTGAAGTTCCACGGCGGCAACATGCTGCACCTGTCGATGGTTTTCCAGGGACTGAGTCAGCAGGAGGCGGAGCTGGTGTGGGCGCCCTTCTTTGCCTGGGTCAAGGCGCGCCCGGCGTATCGCTTCAAGGAGGAAGCCCACGTCATCGCCCTGCCCGCGCGGCATTTCTGGGACGCGGAATTCTTCCGCCAGCACGCGCCGCAATTGATCGTGTCCGACAGCCGCCCCGACGCACCGCGCGATCACGTGCTATGGGCCGGCGACGAAGGACAGGTCGGCCAGTTCATCCACGGCTATCGCTCGGGGTGGCTGCCGCAGTCGCTGCTGGAGGAGCGTCAACTCGATGCGCTCGCCGACGCCATGTTCGAGGCAACGCGCCACTGGGGCTATTCGCTGCACTTCAACAAGGGCCTGGCCGGCGGCCCCACGGATGCCATCGCACGTTCGCGCGACACCGCCATGAACCCGGGCGCGATGGACGCCTTTGCGCTCGCCATCACCGGCAGCGAGAGCGAGCCGGCCTTCCCCGGCATGCCGGGCGCCACGCCCGACCTCGACAAGGCCCGGCGCGAGGCGGCCCGGATCGACCTGTCGATGGATGCCCTGCTCAAGGTCGCGCCGGGCGCCGGCTCCTACGTCTCGGAGAGCAACTACTTCGAGCGCGACTGGCAACGCTCATTCTGGGGCGCCAACTACCCGCGCCTCGCCGCCGCCAAGCGCCGCTACGACCCGGACGGCTTGTTCTTCGTCCATCACGGCGTGGGCAGCGAGGACTGGAGCGACGACGGATTCAGCCCCCGCCGCTGAGGCAACCATCCAGGCCCCCGCCTGCACCCAGCCAGGGACCGCCTGGGACATCCTTGGAGTATTCTGAGGGCTTGCCCTGCCGCCCCAGGGCGGCCCAGGCATGCCCGGGAGTGCCCCGGAATGAGCCGCAAAGCCGTCCAAATGGCTGAATCGGCATGAAATCGTCATGTCCCGGCTGCAAGCTGAGGCTGCAATCCCGGGGTAGGCCGTGTATCATGCGCCACCCCCTTTCATCTCTCTATCCGTAAGGAAGGATATATACCGCGATGAGCAACTTCCTCTTCACCTCCGAGTCGGTTTCTGAAGGCCACCCGGACAAAGTCGCCGACCAGATCTCCGATGCCGTCCTCGATGCGATCATCGCGCAGGATCCGCGTGCGCGCGTGGCCTGCGAAACGATGGTGAAGACGGGCGTGGCGATCGTCGCCGGCGAGATCACCACCAGCGCCTGGATCGACCTGGAAGCGCTGACCCGCAAGGTCATCGTCGACATCGGCTATGACTCCTCGGACGTCGGCTTCGACGGCGAGACCTGCGGCGTGCTGAACCTGATCGGCAAGCAGTCGCCCGACATCAACCAGGGCGTGGACCGCAAGAAGCCGGAAGAACAGGGCGCTGGCGACCAGGGCCTGATGTTCGGCTACGCGACCAACGAAACCAAGGACTACATGCCGGCTGCGATCTACTACTCGCACCGTCTGGTCGAGCAGCAGGCCAAGGTCCGCAAGAAGAAGAACTCGCCGCTGCCGTGGCTGCGTCCGGACGCCAAGAGCCAGGTCACCCTGCGTTACGAAGACGGTGTCGCCACCGCCATCGACGCCGTGGTGCTGTCGACCCAGCACGATCCGAGCGTGAAGCAGAAGGATCTGATCGAGGCCGTGCGCGAGCACATCCTCAAGCCCGTGCTGCCGGCCAAGCTGCTGCACAAGGGCACCAAGTTCCACATCAACCCGACCGGCAAGTTCGTGATCGGCGGCCCGGTGGGCGATTGCGGCCTGACCGGTCGCAAGATCATCGTCGACACCTACGGCGGCTGGGCCCGTCACGGTGGTGGCGCGTTCTCGGGCAAGGATCCGTCCAAGGTTGACCGTTCGGCTGCCTACGCTGCGCGTTATGTCGCCAAGAACATCGTGGCTGCCGGCATCGCCGACCGCTGCGAAGTGCAGGTGAGCTACGCCATCGGCGTGGCCGAGCCGACCTCCATCTCGGTCACCACCTTCGGCACCGGCAAGATCGCCGACGAGAAGATCGAGAAGCTGATCCGCAAGCACTTCGACCTGCGCCCGTACGGCATCATCAAGATGCTCGACCTGGTGCACCCGATGTACCAGCAGACCGCCAGCTACGGTCACTTCGGCCGCACCCCGTACGAAGTGAAGGGTCCGGACGGCAAGACCTACACCGCGTTCTCGTGGGAAAAGACCGATAAGGCCGAAGCGCTGCGCGCCGATGCCAAGCTGAAGTAAGCACCGCTTGCTTCAACACGAAAACGGGCCGCGAAAGCGGCCCGTTTTTTTGGAAGATGCGGTGTCGCTGTCTCGAATCGTCGGCCTAGCGAACGCGCGTGAAGTAGTTCGTCTTCATGACGGGCGTGCCACTTTGTCCGGGATAAACCGCTGTCTCGACCATCGTATGTCCATCGGGCAGTGCCGAATAAATACGCGTCGAAACCAGCACGCCCTCCTTCTGCAGCGCCATCACCAGCACATTGGGCGCCGGCTGCTTGAACGTCCCCGTGTCCGCCTCGGGACTGTTCGTGATGACCGTGGACGATCCATCGAGTACCGGCGTGCTGGTGGAATGCACCTCTTCGCCGGGGCAATAGACAATATCGACGCGCATGTTCCAGGTGTTGCTGCCTGCATCGCCAAACGTAAACCGCACGCTCTTCGGACGCTGCTCGGGGGGCACCGGCATGCGTGAGGTGTCCAATGACCAGCTGCCAAGCAGCGGGGCATTGATGGCGTGTTTTGCAGAGGCGTCTGTCGATGATCCGAGTGGCGCAGCCACAGTCAGCGAGGACGCCAGGGCGACAACGGATGCCAAGACCAAGGCTTTGAGCGTGAGCTTCATGTCCTGTCCTTTTCTTCCCAGGTTTGCGGGGTCGACGCTCAGAGTGTCTTCCATCAACGTGCGCTGAGCCCAGGGGCCAACATGTTGGCTTTGAGTTGCGACGACATCTTTTCCACGCGACGGCATCGCCGACACCGCACATCCCCCCAAAACAAAACGGGCCACCCGCAGGCAGCCCGTTATCGCAATCTGGTTTGACCAACGCTTACTTGTCCGGCGACCCACCAGCCGAGGCGACCTTCTGGCCAGCAGCGGCAGCGACCTTGGTGCTGCGGGCGGTGGTGGCGGGACAGGTGGCGCCTTTTTTCTTCTTCGAGCAGGTCGCCGCGGTGGCGACGGTGTCCGCCTTCGAACCGCGGCGATGGTGGCGGCGCGAGGCCGGCGTGGCGTCGGCCAGGGCCGTGCCCTTGACGGCGACGGCGCCCTTGCCGCGGCGAACCTTGCCGCTGGCCAGGCCTGCCGGCGCTTCGCCAGCCTGCGCCACCAGCTCGGCCGGCGTTTCCTGGTTCTCGAAGCCGTCGTCGAGCAGGCGCGCCATCAGGCGGTCACGGGTGCCGGCGGTGCGGCCGCCCATCACCACGGAGAACAGGCGGCGACCATCCTTGACGGCGGTGGAGGCAAGGTTGAAGCCCGAGGCATTGGTGAAGCCGGTCTTCAGGCCGTCCATGCCGGGGTACTTGTCCATCAGGTTGTTGTGGCCGCGCACCAGGTGACCGCGGAACATGAAGTCCTTGGTCGAGAACAAATGCGCGTACTGCGGAAAGTCGTGGTACAGCGCCATGGCCAGCTTGCTCATGTCGCGGGCCGTGGTGGTGTCTTCCGGGTCGGGCAGGCCCGAGGCGTTGGCGAAACGCGTGTTGCTCATGCCCAGCAGCTGGGCCTGTGCGTTCATCATTTCGACGAAATGACCTTCGGAACCACCCAGACCTTCAGCGACCACGGTGGCGGCGTCGTTGGCCGACTTGGTGATCATGCCGAGCACGCAGTCTTCGACCGTGATGGTCTGGCCGTTGCGCAGGTCGAGCTTGGTCGGCGCCTTGGCGGCAGCCCACGACGAAACGGGAAGCTCCTGGTCCATCTTGAGCGTGCCGTTCTGGATCGCCTGGAAGGCGAGGTACATCGTCATCATCTTGGCCAGCGAGGCCGGATGGTTCGGCTCGTCCGCATTCACCGCAGTGATGACCTGGCCGTCGGTTTCATTGATGACGATGGCGGCATAACCCGCATGAGCCACGCTCGCGAAACAGCCGGCGACGCCTACCAGCAGGGCCAGTAGACCTTGGCGCCAGGATGCTCCCCTGGCCAGCGTGTTGGACTTGATAGCCACCCCAGTTCCTCGCTCTCGCCACCGCTTCAACCGGCGTTACAAACCCTGAACCGCAACACAGCGCCACGGGTCAAGACAATACTTGAATTAGATCACATAAGTCCATGTTTCCATGGACGATAAAACAGCGACGGCGCATCGGCGCCGTCGTAACGTAAATTTCACCGTGAAAGCGATGTCTACGCGTCAAGGGAGTGTGCCCGCAAATGGCGTATGGCGAAAGGCTTATTTGCGTGTAGGCGCGAACTTTTTTCGTTAAAAAACAATTACTCCGCCAGACGCCCGCCCCGCTCATCGGCCACGGCTTTTTCTCCTCTAACGTTCCCTATCGGCAGACGCGCGTCGGGATTGAGCAGCAAAAGCGAACGATCGACACGACGCATCCCCTAAAATGTCCGGATGTCCCTAATCCAACTTCAGCGCGTCGACTTCAGCATCGGCGGCCCCCTCCTGCTCGAACATGTCGACCTCTCCATCGAGACGAACGAGCGCGTGTGCATCGTCGGTCGTAATGGCGAAGGCAAATCCACCTTGATGAAACTCATCAGCGGCGAACTCAAAGCCGATGATGGCGAAGTGCGCGTGCAAAACGGCGTCGTCGTTGCGCGCATGGCGCAGGAGGTGCCGCAAGACACGGCCGGCAGCGTGTTCGATGTGGTCGCGCAAGGCCTTGGCGATCTGGGTCGATTGCTCGCCCGTTACCATCACCTGCTCGCCGAAGGCGACATGGATGCGCTGGGCGATGTGCAGACGCAGATCGAAGCGCAGCACGGTTGGGATCTCGACCGACGCGTCACCGATGTGTTGACGCGGCTTGAACTTCCCGGCGATACCGATTTCGCAGCGCTCTCGGGCGGCATGAAGCGTCGCGTGCTGCTTGCGCAGGCGCTGGTGCGCAAGCCCGACGTGCTGCTGCTCGACGAGCCCACCAACCATCTCGACATTGAAGCCATCGGCTGGCTCGAAGCATTCCTGCGCCAGTTCGAAGGCAGCATCATCTTCATCACGCATGACCGTAGTTTTCTGCGCGCACTGGCCACGCGCATCGTCGAGATCGATCGCGGCCAGCTCACCGACTGGCCCGGCGATTACGACAACTACCTGCGTCGCCGCGAAGAACGCCTGCACGCCGAGTCGCAGGCCAACATCCACTTCGACAAGAAGCTCGCGCAGGAAGAAGTGTGGATCCGCCAGGGCATCAAGGCCCGTCGGACGCGCAACGAAGGCCGCGTGCGCGCCTTGAAGGCGTTGCGCGTGGAACGCTCGCAGCGTCGCGAACTCTCCGGCAACGTCAAGATGACGATGGCCAATGCGCAGGCTTCGGGCAAGAAGGTGATCGACCTGGAGCACGTGCACCAGAGCTACGGCGGCCGCGTGCTGATCGAAAACCTGAGCACCACCATCATGCGCGGTGACCGCGTGGGCATCATCGGCCCCAACGGCGCCGGCAAGAGCACGTTGCTGAAGATCATGCTTGGCGAACTCAAGCCCGATCGAGGCCACGCCACGCTGGGCACCGGCATCCAGATCGCCTATTTCGACCAGCACCGCGTGCAGCTCAACGACAAGCTCAACGCGCTGGACAACGTGGCCGAAGGGCGCGAATTCATCGAGCTCAATGGCTCGCGCAAGCACATCATCGGCTACCTGCAGGATTTCCTCTTTTCGCCGGAACGTGCGCGTGCGCCGATCACGCGACTGTCAGGCGGCGAACGCAATCGACTGCTTCTCGCCAAGCTGTTCGCGCAGCCGTCCAACCTGCTGGTGATGGACGAACCCACCAACGACCTGGATGTGGAAACGCTGGAGTTGCTGGAAGAGTTGCTCACGCAATACCAGGGCACCTTGCTGCTGGTGTCGCATGACCGCGAGTTTCTCGACAACGTGGTATCGAGCACGCTGGTGCTCGAAGGTCACGGCAAGATCGGCGAATACGTGGGCGGTTACACCGACTGGCTGCGCCAGCGTCCGTCGGCATTGGCGCCTTCGATCAAGTCGCTTGAGAAGACCGTCGCAGTCGCCGCGACGCCAGTCGTAGAGGCAAAGCGCAAACTCAGCTACAAGGATGCGCGAGAGCTGGAGCAGTTGCCGAAGAAAATTGAAACGTTGGAAGCCGACATTGCCGCGCGCAGCGAGGCGATGAACGATCCGGAGTTTTTCCGGCAGGATAATGCGGCGCTGACAAAGGCGAATGAGGCGTTGTCCAAGTTGCAGGCGGAGTTGGATACCGCGTACGCGCGCTGGGCAGAGTTGGACGCTTGAGGTTGCGTGTGTCGCGCACAGGGTGCGCTCCCACAACGAGCACTCCTTTGTGGGAGCGTACCCTGTGCGCGACTGCCTCAGTCTCAACCCGTATTCTGCAACCCCTGCGACACACCGTTGACGCAAGCCACCAGCGCAGCGAGCAGCGCATCGTCGCTTTCGCCGCCTTCGCGCCAGCGCTTGAGCAAATCCACCTGCAGCAGACTCATCGGATCGACATAGGGATTGCGCAGGTCGATTGAGGTGGCCAATCGCGGCGCATTCTGCAGCAGGCTGTCGTTGCGCTTGAGCTGCATCAGCCAGTGGCGGGTGCGCTCGAATTCCTCGCCGATCATGCCGAAGAACGGCTCGTGCAGCGGGCCGGCGAGTTTGGAGAAGGCTTCGGCGATGCCAAGGTCGCTCTTGGCCAGCACCATCGACACGTCGTCCAACATATTGGCGAAGAACGGCCAGTCGTGCGCCATTTCGGACATCGCCTGTTCGCCGTACTGCGCGGCGCCAAACTCCAGTGCGGTGCCCAGCCCGTACCAGCCCGGCAGGATCGAGCGGCACTGCGTCCACGCGAACACCCAGGGAATCGCCCGAAGATCCTGCACGCCGCGCATGCTGCGGCGACGGGCGGGGCGCGAGCCCAGCGTCATGCGCTCGATCACATCGATCGGCGTGGCCGAGCGGAAGTAGTCGACGAAGCCCTCGCGATCAACGAACGCCCGGTAATGCTCGCGGCTACGCGCTGCCAACAGGCTCATGCGATCGCGCCAGGTGTCTTCGCGCGCCTCGTGCGTGCGCGGGCGCAGCGATGCACGCAATACGGCACCCACGGTCTGCTCGAGATTGCGCAGGGCCAGTGCGCGTATTCCATATTTGCGGTGGATCACTTCGCCCTGCTCGGTCACGCGCAACACGCCGGCCACCGAACCGCGCGGTGATGACATCAAGGCGGGGGTGATGCGCGAGCCACCGCGACTCGCCGAGCCGCCACGACCGTGGAAGAACGACAGGCGAATATCGGCATCAGCCGCCACGTCCAGCAACTCCACCTGAGCGCGCTGCAAACCCCAGCGAGAAGCCAGCGTGCCGCCATCCTTGCCGCTGTCGGAATAGCCGAGCATCACCCACTGGCGATTGCCACGCGAAGCGAGATGATCGCGATAGACGGGATCGTCCAGCAGTGCGCGCAAGGTCGCCGGCGCATTGGTCAGGTCGTCCACTGTTTCGAACAGCGGCGCCACGTCCAGCGGTACGCGTCCCTCCTTGCTGAGACCGCCGTAGCGCGCCAGTGCCAGCACCGCCAGCACGTCCGCTGCAGAACGCGCCATGCTGATGATGTACAAGCCCAGCGAATCCGCACCGTAGCGACCGCGCGCCTCGCGCAATGTGGCGAACACATCGCGCAGCGCAGTGGCAGTGGCGTCGTCACTCCTGGGTAGCGAATCCTGGCCACCTGCATACGGACGCAGGCGCTCGGCGCGCTCATGCGCACCACGCGAGGACCAGTCCTCGTCCTTCAACAGTTGCCCCAGCGCATCATCATGCACGCGTGAATCCTGGCGCACATCCAGGCGAGCGAGATGAAAGCCGAACGTGCGTACACGCCAGATCAGACGACGCACGGCGTAAGCGCCAGCGTGCAGCCCGTGGTGATCGATCAGGCTCACCGCGATCAGGCGCAGGTCTTCCAGCAGTTCGTCCGCGCAGGTGTAGCCCTCGGGATGATCGTCTTCGAGCGTGGCCTGCAGACGCGCGCCAATGATGGTGAGCAGGCTGCGGTACGGCATGTCGGCATGGCGCGGGCGTACCTTGGCCGCGGCTTCCGGAAAACGCGTGCGATAGTCGAGCAGGCGGTTGGCCAGGTCGCTGCCCACGTGCACGCGATCTTCCGTCTGGCTCAGCAGGCGCGCGAGGCCGGCGATATCCTCGATGTAGTGCTCCAGCACATGCGCGCGCTGGGTGGACAGACTATTGGCGATGGTGGCGGCGCCGACATTCGGGTTGCCGTCCATGTCGCCGCCGACCCAGGTGGCGAAGCTCAACAGGCGCGGAATCGGCACGGCCACGCCGTAGACGGTTTGCAACGCATCGGCCAACGATTCGTAGAGGGCCGGCACGATGCGATAGATGGGATTGGCGAGATAGAAGCCGACGTGGTGATGCTCGTCCTGCACGGTGGGACTGACCGACGACGCTTCGGCCGTCTGCCAACCGGCGCTCAAGGCCATGAAGATGCGGTCGTCGTCTTCCTTGCGTTCCTGCGGCGTGCGCGTGGGATCGAAATTGTCGACCAGGGCGCGCACGATGGACTGCTCTTTTTCCAGCAGAGAGCGACGCACGGCTTCAGTCGGGTGCGCGGTGAAAACTGGTTCCACCTGTAACCGTTCCAGCCATTCGATCAGCTCGCCCGCTTCCACACCCTGCGCCTTCAGCCGCATCAGCACATCGAGCAATGACTCGGGCTGCGGCGCACCGCCTTCGCGCTGGTAGTCGCGACGACGGCGGATGCGATGGATGCGCTCGGCGATGTTCACCGCCTGGAAATAGGTGGCAAAGGCGCGCGCCAGCGACTCGGCCTTGTCGGTATCCAGCCCGGTAAGCAAGCTGCCCAGCACATCCAGCGGTGCTTCTTCCACGCGGCGCTCGATGGCCGCGGTACGGATGCGCTCGACCTCCTCGAGGAAGTCCGGCGAGATCTGCTCGGCCAGCATATTGCCGACCAGGGTGCCGAGGCGGCGGACGTCTTCGCGCAGCGGCGCGTCGTGCGGGGCGAACTCAGGACTGCGGTGCTGGTTCATCGATGCCACGTTGCGGATGTCTGGACGTCCAAGACTACCCCAAGCGGAGGACTTTTGTGCATTGCCACAAAATCGTTCAGCGACATCAAGAAAGCGGGACGAATGCAACGTCCCGCTCCCTGTTCAAACGTTACGACTCAGGGCGCAGCCATCGCCTTGCCCGCGGGCTTGGCCTGCTTCACGTACAGGTCCAGCCAGCTGTTCATCTCCGCCAGCATCTGCATGATCGATTCGCGCGCACGATAGGCATGCGCCTCGTTCGGCAGCAGGACCAGGCGCGAGGTGCCGCCCAATCCCTTGATGGCGGCATACATGCGCTCGCTCTGGATCGGGAAGGTGCCGGAGTTGTTGTCCTGTTCGCCGTGGATCATCAACAGCGCGTCCTTGATGTTCTCCGCATAGTTGAATGGCGACATCGTGTTGTAGACGTCCGTCGCCTGCCAGTAGTTGCGCTCTTCCGACTGGAAGCCGAACGGCGTCAACGTGCGGTTGTACGCGCCGCTGCGCGCGATGCCTGCCTTGAACAGGCGCGTATGCGCGAGCAGGTTGGCGGTCATGAACGCGCCGTACGAATGGCCGCCCACCGCGATGCGATTGCGATCGGCCACGCCACGGCGCACCACTTCGTCAACAGCGGCTTCGGCGCTGGCGACAAGCTGCGGGATGTAGGTGTCGTTGGGCTCTTTGCTGCCCTCGCCCACGATGGGCACCGAGAAGTTGTCCAGCACCGTATAGCCCATGGTGAGGAAAGCCTGCGGGCCCCAGTAGCTGATGCGGTTGAACCTGTATGGCGAGTCGGTGACCTGCCCGGCCGCATCCGCCGATTTGAACTCGGCCGGATATGCCCACATCAGCATCGGGCGCGGGCCATCCTTCTTCGGATCGTAGTTGGGCGGCAGGTACAAGGTCGCCGTGAGCTCCACGCCATCCTTGCGCTTGTAACGGATCTGCTCCTTCTTCACGCCCTTCAACTGCGGCAGCGGATTGGGAAAATGGGTGAGCTCGTGCAACTTGCCGTTCGCGGCCAGATCACGCACGTAGTAGTTGGTGGGCTCAGTGGGCGACTCGCGCGAGATCAGCGCACGCGTGCCCTGCGCATCGAGCAAGACCTGCGGGTCCTCGTAGTAAGGCGCCTGCGACTGGAACAGCCGCGTGCTGCTGCCCGACTGCAGGTTCACGCGGTCGATGAAGGGACGATCGCCTTCGGGCGAGGCGCCTTCGCCGAGGCGGTAGATGTTTTGTCCGTCGGCGGTGACGATAAGGCGCGATTGACCGTGCTCGTCGAGCATGGTCGCGGGCGTGCCGGGATCGCGATAACGATCTTCCGACGAGCCCTCGCGTACGAGGGCCGGCGCTTGCGTCGGGTGATCGGGCGATACTCGCCATTGCTTCACGCGGCGCGTTTTCCACCAGAACTCGTCGATCAGCGCCAGATCGCCGTTGGCCCAGTACGCACCGCCGTAACGACTGCCGAGTTTCGCGAGCGTGACCGGTGCCTGATCGAACGGCGCCGACTGCATCTGCACGAGGTCGCGGATGTCCGTCTTGCGTGCCGGATCGCCGCCGTCCTGTGCCTCGGCCCACACCAGGGTGGCCGGTGCATCGGCGCGCCAGGTGATCTCGCGCACGCCGGTGGGCACGGCGTCGTTGCCGGTGGGCAGGCCTTCCACCAGCGGCAGATGGGCGATCTCCTTCACCAGCTTGCCATCGCGATCGAGCACTTCGATGCGACGCGGGAAGCTATCTACGGGAACGAGGTAGGAGAACGGACGCTCCACGCGTTCGCGCAACAAATAGTGCCCATCAGGCGACGGCGCGAGTCCAAGCGTCAGGGCAGGCTCGCCAAGCTTGGTGACCTTGCCGTCCAGCGACACCAGCGCGGACTGCGAGCGCAGGTAGTACTCGAACAGCTTCGCATCGTCTTCGTTGCGCAGCATGTCCTCGTAGGTGCGGATGGCCTTCACGCCACCGCCGGCCTGTGTCTGCTGCGTATCGGGACCGGTCGGTATGCTGTTGCCGACCGGTGCGGCGCCCTGCCCCTCTGACTGCAACTGCACCAGCAGCTGCGAGCTGTCCGGCATCCAGCGGTAGCCGCGGCCGGCCACGGTGTTCAACTGCAGCGAGATCAGGCGACGTGCGGTGCGCGCGCCGATATCAACCACCCACAACTCATTGGTGCCTTCGCGCGCATTGACCTGGTTGAAGGCCAGATAGCGCTGGTCCGGCGACCACGCGGACGTCGCGATGGAGAGCGGCTTGGGCAGGCCCTGCAGGCGGATTTCCTTGCCGGTGGCCACGTCCATCAGCCACAGGTCGCTGCCGAACACGAAGCGGCTCTGCGCATAAGTGCGGGGGTTGATGCGCAGGCCGGCCAGTTTCAGTTCCGGCTGCGCCACCACATCGATGCCCGGCAGCGGTGGCGTCTGAGTCAGGGCCAGCAGATCGCGATGCGGGCTGATCGACAGCTGTGGCGGGCGCGGCGCATCCACCAGTGCCTGCAAGGGTGCGGGCGGTGCGAGATAGCCCGACGCCGGCGCCGTGACGGGCGCTGGGGCCTTCGAATCGGCGAGCACGAGCGGTGAGGCGGCCAGCAGCAAGCCGGCGAGAATGAAACGGCGCAGCGACCTATCCATACGAGGCAGTCCCCTGTGTCATGACTCCTGCGACATTAACCCTTGGGCGGCCAGCGGAACCAGGCCATCAGTCATGGTTCGGCTGAACCGGAGGGGCGCCGGCCACGAAACCATCATCGAGGGACGCTATACTCATGCGTCCCGTCGAGGGGCGCTGCGACCGCGGCTCCGTGCACACCCAAGCGTGTTCCACGAACCCGGCCAGGCTCGACGGATTTTTCCTGTAACGGCGCCCGGTTAACGATGCGACTTGTTTAGTCGCAACACCCGGAGCTAAGCCAAATGAACGCAGTTACCAAGGATTCCGCCTCGCAGGACTTCAAGGTCCGCGATATGTCGCTCGCCGATCTCGGCCGCCGCCGCATCCGCATGGCCGAAGAAGAAATGCCGGGCCTGATGCAGATCCGCGCCCGATACGCCAAGGAAAAGCCGCTCAAGGGCGTGCGCCTGTCCGGCTCCCTGCACTGCACGAAGGAAACCGCCGTGCTCGCCGAAACCCTGCGTGAGCTGGGTGCCTCGGTGCGCTGGGCCTCGTGCAACATCTTCTCGACCCAGGACGACGTTGCCGCAGCGCTGGCCGCCGGTGGCCTGCCGGTGTTCGCCTGGAAGGGCGAGACGCTGGAGGAGTACTGGGAGTGCACGCTCGACATGCTGACCCACCCGGGTGAGCTCGGCCCGCAGCTGATCGTGGACGACGGCGGCGACGCCACCTTGTTCATCCACAAGGGTGTGGAACTGGAAGACGGCAGCGACTGGGTCAACACGCCCAGCGGCAACCACGAAGAGCAGGTCATCAAGGACCTGGTCAAGCGCACCGCCGCCGCGCGTCCGGGCTGGTTCAAGAAGATCGCCGCCGAGTGGAAGGGCGTCTCCGAAGAGACCACCACCGGCGTGCATCGCCTCTATCAGCTCGCCGAAGCCGGCAAGCTGCTGGTGCCGGCCATCAACGTCAACGACTCGGTGACCAAGAGCAAGTTCGACAACCTCTACGGCTGCCGCGAATCGCTGGCCGACGGCATCAAGCGCGCGACCGACCTGATGGTCGCCGGCAAGGTGGCCGTGGTGTGCGGCTACGGCGACGTGGGCAAGGGTTGCGCCCATTCGCTCAAGGGTTTCGGCGCTCGCGTGATCGTGACCGAGATCGACCCGATCAACGCCCTGCAGGCCGCGATGGAAGGCTTCCAGGTCACCACCATTGAAGACACCCTGGGCCTGGGCGACATCTACGTCACCACCACCGGCAACAAGGACATCATCACGCTCGAGCACATGGCGGCGATGAAGAACAACGCGCTGGTGTGCAACATCGGTCACTTCGACAACGAGATCCAGATGGATCGCCTGAACACCGCCAAGGGTGTGTCGCGCGAAACCATCAAGCCGCAGGTGGATCGCTACACCTTCGAGAAGACCAACCACAGCATCTACATGCTGGCCGAAGGCCGCCTGGTGAACCTGGGCTGCGCCCATGGCCACCCGAGCTTCGTGATGTCCAACAGCTTCTCCAACCAGACGCTGGCCCAGCTCGACCTGTGGGCGAACAAGGACTTCTACGACAAGACGGTCTACCGCCTGCCCAAGAAGCTGGACGAAGAAGTGGCTCGCCTGCACCTGGAGCAGATCGGCGTGAAGCTCACCAAGCTGACCCCGGACCAGGCTGCGTACATCGGCGTGCCGGTGGATGGTCCGTACAAGCCGGATCATTACCGCTATTGATCGTTGCCTTCGGGTAGATCGAAAAGGGGCCGCCGCAAGGCGGCCCCTTTTTTTGGGCGGTGAGGCGAACGGCGTCGCGCACAGGGTGCGCTCCCACAGTTGGGCGTGCGACAAACCTGTGGGAGCGCACCCTGTGCGCGACTCAACGAAGCGACTCACACCCCAACCACCCCATGAGGCCATGCAACGAAGGCACCTGCATCAACCACGGCCCCACCATCGTCGTCACACCAGCCAGCATCACAAACGCCGCCACACTCCGCCGCGCCCCCGTCTGCTGCAACCACCGCCCCACTCGCGCTCCCGACCACGTGAGCGGCACCATCACCAACCAGGTACCCAGGCCGAAGGCAGCCATGGTGACGCCGCCATTCAACGCATTCGCCTGCAGCCATGCTCCCGCCAGCATCGTCGCGCTGAGGCCACACGGCATCCATCCCCACAACATGCCCGCAACGATGCGACGCTGCGCCGTGTTCGCGGGAAGCAGGCACCGCTGCAAAGGCTGCAGCCATCGCCACAGCTGCACTCCCGGGCGTCCCAGCAACCGCAAGCGCCCTCGCTGGTCCAGCAGACGCAACGCCGCCAGTACCAGCACCACGCCCATCATCACGCGCGTAGCGATCACCAGCGCATGCCACTCGAACAATCGCAACACGCCATCGCCGATCCCGCCGACCAGCGCGCCCGCCAGCACATAGCCCAGCACGCGGCCAGCATTCAACTGCAGCGACGCGAGCAGTCCATGACGCGGCGACCACACGGAAAACCCGGTTGCGATGCCGCCGCACATGGCCGCGCAGTGCATACCGCCCACCAAGCCGGTCAATAACGCCGCCGAAACGGCGAGCACGTCAATCGACATCGGCGCCCCTGGAGGCGTGCGGCGCATCAGGGCGCGCATCGTCGCGCAGGATATCCAGCGCGGGCGTATCCATATCGTCGAATTGCCCTTTGCGGACGGCCCACACGAAGGCGCCGATCGCAAACGCAAGCAGCATCAAACTCAGTGGCACCAGCATGAGCAGGATGATCACGGCGTCACACCCGCCTTCGCTGGCCGCACCAAACGCAACGCATTGAACGTCACGGCCAAGGAGGATGTGGCCATGCCGAGTGCGGCCAAGGCAGGCGTCACATGCCCAGTGACCGCCAGAGGCAGTGCGAGCAAGTTGTAACCCACGGCCCAGGTGAAGTTCTGGCGGATGACGCGCTGTGTCCGCCGCGCCAGCACGATGGCAGCGGGAATGCGCAGCAACGATGGCGAGGTCAACACCATGTCGGCCGCGCGCTGCGCCAGCGAGGCACCCTCGCCCATGGCGATCGACACATCGGCACCGGCGAGCACCGGCGCATCGTTCAGGCCGTCTCCCACCATCGCCACGATGCGTCCCTTCGCCTGCAGCGCACGCACCAGTGCCAGCTTGTCTTCCGACGACTGGCGCGAATGCGCCTGGCCGATCCGCAATTCGCGCATCAGGCGCTGCACCGCAGTGGTCGCATCGCCGCTGGCAAGATGGATCTCGACGCCCAAGATGCGCAGCGCCGCGATGGTCTCCGCTGCACCAGCGCGCACGCTCTCTTGAAGACAGAACCTGGCGACCGCTCGCTTGCCGTCACCCAGCCAGAGCTGGCCGTCGTCGTCACGAGAGGCCGCAAACGAGGCTCGGCCGAGTCGCCACGAGTTACCGTCGATTTGGCCTTGAACCCCATGTCCTGTGACCGTACGCAGGTCATGCGCCTGCAACGATGTGGTGGTGCCGGCAAAGGCCTGGCCAATGGGATGGCCACTATCTCGCTCCAGCGCGGCGGCCATCTGCAGAGCAACAGCGGACGAGATATCCACAAAGGTCTGCACGTCGCCCACCGCAAGTTGCACGCTGGTCAGCGTGCCCGTCTTGTCGAACACCATGTCGCTGGCACGCGCGAGATGTTCCAGGCCTCCCTCGCGGATGGAGAGCACGCCCAGTCGCGCCAAGGCGCCGTGGCTTGCCGCCAGCGCGGTCGGCACTGCCAGTGACAGCGCACATGGGCAACTGACCACCAGCAGCGACAGCGTGACTTCGAACGCTCGCGCCGGGTCGTGGATGCGCCAAACGCTGTAGACAATCACCGCCAACACGATCAACACCGATACGAACACGCTGCCGATGCGATCGGCGACGCGCGCCAGGCGCGGTCGTTGCGATTGCGCCTGCTCGACCAATCGGGCCAGTTGCGACAGACGCGTGGCAGCGCCGATCCGGGTCACTTCGATACGCGCGGGAATCTCGCGACATACGGTGCCTGCATAAATCGTCGCTCCCTGCGCGCGAGTCATCGGCCGCGACTCACCGGTAAGCAGCGCCTCCTCGAACGAGGCTTCCGCACCGAGCAGGCACCCATCGGCAGGCACCACTTCGCCCACGGCTACGCAGACGATATCGCCCACCTGCAGTGACGCCACGGGCACGGACTCCCTGCTGCCGTCAGCGCGCTCGCGCACCGCCAAGGTGGGACGTGCTCGCGCAAGCGCATCCACCTGCGCACTGGCGACGCGGCGCGCGCGCTGCTCCAGCAATCGCGCCGTGAGCAACAGAAACACGAACATCGTCGCGGCGTCGTACCAGATCTGCGCGCCGCCGCGGGCGGTTTCCACCATGCTGGCGAAGTAAGCCAACAGCGTCGAGCTGGCGATCAAGGTGTCCATGCCCGGATGGCGCTGCCGCAGCTCGCGCCAGCAGCCCTGCAGAAATGGCCAACCGGAGAAAAACACCACGGGCGTGGCGACCAGCAAGGCGACCCAGCGAAAGAAGTCGCGTGTTGGCCCGGCCATGTGATGGCCGAAATCCAGATACAGCGCCTCGGAAAACATCATGGTCTGCATCGCGCCAAGACCGGCGATGCCCAGGCGCATCAGCCATCGGCGCTGTTCGGCCACCCGCTCGCGTTCGCGCGCGGCGCCGGTGGCCAGATACGGGCGATAGCCGAGCATCGCCAGACGTCCGAGCAAGTGCGACAGTCGAACCTGCGCTGGATGCCAGCCGATGCGGATGCGCCCGGTCACTGCGTTCGCACTCGAGTCGAATACGCCCGGCTCACGCCGCAGCGCCTGGTCGATCAACCACGCGCATGCGGCGCAACGCATGCCATCGGTCAACAGGGTGATTTCAAGGCCGCCGGCCACGGGCACCGCGTGTTCGCCGAGCAGGTCGTCGCGGTCCCAGCTGGCCAGATCGGCCATCTCTTCGACGCGCGTTGCTGCCGCGCTGCGCAGACGGTAGTAGTCGCCCAGCTCGGATTGGCCAATCCACTCCGCCGCCGCACCACAGCCGTGGCAACAGAAGCCGCGCAGCTCGCCGTCGACCTCCTGTTGCACAGGAGCGAGCGGCAGCGTTTCGCCGCAGTGGTAGCAGAGGAGTGCCCGACCGGACGGGTCGGCGTCGACGGCGCGGTCCACGATCAGGGCGTCAGGCGTATCGCTCGCGCCTGCGCCGTCCAATGTCCGTGCAGCGACCAGGCCTCATTGTCCGGGCTCAATTCCACCGCCCAGGCTTGCCCGCCGTCCAGCGAACCGACGCCGCGCCAGCCCAGTTCGCTGGGCGATAGCTCAACCATGCGTTCCGCAACCTGCGAGTCGCCAGCCCGCAGCGTCAGTCGCAGCTTGCCGCCACGCGGGAAGTCGCCGTCCATGGGTACGGCTTCGATCATGTCGCCCTTCAAGCGAAGCACCAGACCCTTGGTGGCGACTTCCGTGGAGGGCTCGTCCTGCGCGGAGACCAGCATCTTTCCGACTCGCGTGGCCTGCGTGATGGTTTCCATGTCTTGGCGACCGGGACGCACGGCCGCAAACAACAAGGCGAAGCCGATCGCCACGGAAGCCAGCGGCAGACCCACCAGCATCCACACCATCGGTTCGCGCCAGGTACTGCGTGTCTGGTTCATGGCAAGGGTCCAAAGAAACTGCTTTTGACGTCGACACCGACGTTGGCGTCGAGGTCGCGCACGTGGAAGGTCACCTCATGGCGGCCGGTGATGTCCGCCGCCGTCGTGACGATCAGCGGCACCGAAAGCACCTCGCCGCTCTCGGCACGCACGGCTTGCACGCCACCGCCCAGTCGCAGGTCGGGCAGATCAGCCGAACTCACGTCGATCGCGAAGTGGTGTGGCGTTTGCGCCTTGTTGACCAGCTTCAGCGTGTAAGCATTCTGGATGTCGCCGTCGGCATCCTCGCTGTACATCGCATTGCGATCGCGCAGCACTTCAGCCATCACAGGACTGCGATGGGTGACGCCATAAAACCAGCCGCTCATCAGAGCCAGCAGCAATGCGCCATAGGCCAGCACACGTGTGCGTACGAGTCTGGCCGGCTTGCCATCGATTTGGTTCTGGGTGGTATAGCGAATCAGGCCCTGCGGATAGCCGACCTTGCCCATCACCTCGTCGCAGGCATCAATACACGCGCCACAGGCAATGCATTCGTACTGCAGACCGTTGCGGATATCGATGCCGACCGGACACACCTGTACGCAGATCGTGCAATCGACGCAGTCGCCCAGCTCTTCCAAAGAAAACTTGGGCAACGGCGCAGCCTGTTCGCCCAGCGCCGCGAGCGTAATCGTGCCACCGGCCTGCGCGCGATGATCCGCAGCGGAAGGATGCTGACTGGCGCGGAACACATAGTCGTAGGCCGTGACGGTGTCGAGCAGCCCGCGCGCCCGGCTCAGCACACTGGCAAGACCACGCTTGCGCGGACCGCGTGGCTCGCCGCGCATCGGGTCATAGGCGATGAGCAAGGTGTTGCGGTCGAACATCGCACTCTGGAAGCGCGCGTAGGGGCACATGTACTTGCAGACCTGCTGCCGGAGGAAGCCGGCATTGCCCCAGGTGGCGAATGCATAGAACAGGATCCAGAACGCTTCCCAACCGCCCCATCCCAAAGGCGTGCGCCGCGCCAGCTCGCCGATCGGACTGAAGTAACCCACGAAGGAAAAACCGGTCCACAGCGAGAACACTGCCCATAGCGCGTGGCGCGCGCTCTTCCGCAGGATTCTTTCGCGCGTCCATGGCGACGCATCGAGCTTCATGCGCTTGTTGCGATCGCCTTCGCACCAGCGTTCGATCCACAGCGACACTTCGGTCCATACCGTCTGCGGGCAGGCGTAGCCGCAGAACAAGCGACCTGCCAAGGCGGTGAAGAAGAACAGCGCCAGCGCCGCGATGATCAACAACACCGAAAGAAACAGGAGATCCTGGGGCAGGAACAGCCATCCAAATACATGGAATTTTCGCGCCGGCAGGTCCAGCAGGACGGCCTGCCGCCCCTGCCATGTCAGCCAGGGAAAGCTGTAGTACATGCCCAGCAGCCAGATAACCGCGGCCACCCGCAGGCGGTTGAAACGGCCCGAGACATCGCGCGGATAGACCTTGCGCTCGCTGACGTAGTACGAATCGCTCCCGTCATCGATGACCTGGAGCGGAATGCGGCGACTCATGGTGTCTTACCCGAACGTGGAAGTGATCGCACCGCACGACTCGGGCGCAGCAGGATCCAGGTGAACAGGCTGGACGAGGCCGTCGCCAGCCAGATCAGGAAGAAACCCAGCGTGTAGCCGAGTTCACGTCCGATCTTCAACGCGGGAAAGGTGATGTCGCGCAGGGCGATCGGATCGATGAAGGCAAAGAACACCACCGTCACCACACCAGCCACGAAGAAGCTTGGCCAGAGCAAGGCACCCAGACTCTGCGCGACCGGCGCGGGCTGGTGTCCGTGGGTGACGGTGGTATTCCTGTCGATCATTCGGCGACCACCGCACCCGCGGGTGGCGCATCCTTGTGGGGCGACAACGTCCATACATAAGCACCGACCAATCGCGTGCGCGTATCGCCAAGCACGGGCTTCCACGCAGGCATGACGCCCTGCCGGCCTTCGTTCAGCGCTTTGTGCAACGAGGCCTTGCTGCTGCCGTAGAGCCAATAGCTGTCGCTCAGGTCGGGGGCGCCCACGATTTGGTTGCCCTTGCCCTGGGGACCATGGCAGGCCACGCAGATCGTCTGGAACAGCTTCTCGCCGCGCTCGCTTGCCTCGTCCCTGGCTTGCGTCGGCTTGGACAAGGACAACACATAGGCAATGGTGTCGTCGACGGCCGTCGGGCCGCCTTGCGCGGTAAGCGTGGTCGCCCAGGCGGGCATGACCGCCTGCCTGCCCTCCTGGATCGTCTCCAGGATGCGATGCGGTGTGCCGCCCCAATGCCAGATGTCGTCGGTCAGATCGGGAAAGCCGGTGGCGCCGTGGCCGGTCGAACCATGGCAGGCCGCACAGCGATTGATGAAGATCGTGCGCCCCATCGCGACCGCCTGCGGGTTCTTCGCCAGTACGTCGATGGACTGGCCGGCATAGAGCTTCAGGGCGTCGTCCAGGCGTGCGTCTTCGGCCGCCGACTCCAACGCCCATTCCTTGTGCGAGCTCCAATGTCCCAGGCCCTGCAACGTGCCGACGCCGAACCAGATCAGGTAGCCCACGGCGAACACGATGGTGATGTAGAACAGGTTGATCCACCAACGCGGCAGCGGCTTGTTGTACTCGGTGATGTTGCCGTCCCATACATGGCCTGTTTCATCAGGCTTGGGATCGTTCGGGCTACGGCGCGTATTGCCGCGCAACAGCCACACGCAGCCGATCAGGTTGGCCACCACGATGGCGATGACGTACCAGGTCCATCCGGAAGTCATGCGATTTCCTCCTTGTCATCTTCCAGCGGCATCAGCGCGGCGGCATCCATCGCCGGCTTGGTGGCCGGCCGCCAGATCCATATGCAGGCGCTGACAAAGAGCACCAGCAAGAAGGCGGTAATCAGTCCAGGAACCATCTCACTCCGCTCCTTCGGCAGCCTGCATGTCGGCCTGCGACACATGCGTGCCCAGCGCCTGCAGATAGGCGATCACCGCATCGAGTTCGGTCTTGCCTTCGACGGCCTTGGCCGCGCCTGCGATGTCTTCTTCGCTATACGGATCGCCGATGCGTTTCAGCGCACGCATGTGCGTGGCCACTCCCTCGCCATCGAGCTTGTTGTCCGCCAGCCACGGATAACCGGGCATGTTGGACTCGGGCACGACGTCGCGCGGGTTGTGCAGATGCGCGCGATGCCAGTCGTCGGAATAGCCGCGCAATCCGACGCGCGCCAGATCGGGGCCGGTGCGCTTGCTGCCCCACTGGAACGGATGGTCGTAAACCGATTCGCCGGCCAGCGAATAATGTCCGTAGCGCTCGGTTTCAAAGCGCAGCGTGCGCACCATCTGCGAATGGCAGTTGTAGCAGCCTTCGCGGACGTAGACGTCGAAGCCCGCCAGCTGCAGCGCGGGATACGGCTTGACGCCCGGCAACGGCTTGATCGTTTCGGCCTGGAACATCAGCGGCACGATTTCGGCGAGACCGCCAAAGGAAACGGCAACTGCCACCAGGATGGCCATGAGGCCGATGTTCTTTTCGAGTTTTGCGTGTGTCTGGCTCATGTCTGTTCCTTCAGGCACGGGCGTCGGCGGCGTCGGGCGCGAGCAGCGGTTGCGGCTCGGTGCTCGCGGCGGCCAGGCGGAACGTCTTGAACACGTTCCAGCCCATCACCAGCATGCCGGACAGCACGATCAAGCCGCCGCCGATGCGCACGAGGTAATACGGCTTGGTGGCGTTGAGCGCTTCGACAAAGGCGTAAGTGAGCGTGCCGGTGTCGGGATCGGTGGCGCGCCACATCAGGCCCTGCGTCACGCCGGCAATCCACATCGCGGTGATGTAGACCACCACGCCGACGGTATGCAGCCAGAAGTGCAGATCGATCAGCCTGGTCGAATACATCCTGGGCAGGCGCAGCAGGCGCGGCAGCATCGCGTAGATGGAGCCGATGGAAATCATCGCGACCCAGCCCAGCGCACCCGAATGCACGTGGCCGATGGTCCAGTCGGTGTAGTGGCTGAGCGAGTTGACCGTCTTGATCGACATCATCGGTCCCTCGAACGTGCTCATCATGTAGAACGAGAGCGAGACGACGAGGAACTTCAGGATCGGATCGGTGCGCAGCTTGTACCAGACGCCCGACAGCGTGAGGATGCCGTTGATCGCACCGCCCCACGAGGGCGCCAGCAGCACCAGCGAAAACACCATGCCCAGGTTCTGCGCCCAGTCGGGCAATGCGGTGTACTGCAGGTGATGCGGACCAGCCCACATGTAGATGGCGATCAGCGCCCAGAAGTGCACGATCGACAGGCGGTACGAATAGATCGGGCGATCGGCCTGCTTGGGCACGAAGTAATACATCATGCCGAGGAAGGCGGTGGTCAGGAAGAAACCCACCGCGTTATGGCCGTACCACCACTGCACCATCGCATCCACCGCACCCGAGTACACCGAGTACGACTTCATCGGGCCGGCCGGAATGGCCAGATGGTTGACCACATGCAACAACGCAATGGTGATGATGTACGCGCCGTAGAACCAGTTGGCGACGTAGATGTGCTTCACCTTGCGCTTGACGATGGTGCCGAAGAACAACACCGCATACGCCACCCACACGATGGTGATCAGGATGGCGATCGGCCACTCGAGTTCGGCGTACTCCTTGCCCTGGGTATAGCCCAGCGGCAGCGAGATGGCGGCGGCCACGATCACCAGCTGCCAGCCCCAGAACACGAAGGCGGCGAGCTTGTCGGAGATCAGGCGCACATGGCAGGTGCGCTGCACGGTGTACAGGCTGGTGGCGAACAGCGCGCAACCGCCGAACGCAAAAATCACCGCATTGGTATGCAGTGGGCGCAGTCGGCCGTAGCTGAGCCACGGGATATCGAAATTGAGGGCGGGCCAATACAGCTGGGCAGCGATGAAGACGCCCACCAGCATGCCGACCACGCCCCAGACCACGGTCATCACGGAAAACTGCCGTATGACCTTGTCGTTGTAACTCCCCTCGACGCCCACCATGAAGCCCACTCCTAGGCATAACTGAACGGATGGGAGTCTGGGGGCCGGGCGGAAGTGGCCAATTGATCTGGATCAATGGCGACGCCGTCATCGCCTGCCGCGGTTTGTCGCAGGCGGGCGCGGCAGCGAGGCTGAACGCCCGCCCTGGTCTAGACATCTCTATATCGCGAGAAAGAGATATATACTCTCGCCCAACGCCACCGCAGGGACCATCCCGATGTCGAGCATCAGCTTTGAGTTCTTCCCGCCCAAGACCGACGAACAGCGCACGCAGCTCGACCAGTCCGCGGCGCTGCTGAAGTCCCGTGCGCCCGAGTACGTCTCGGTGACGTTTGGTGCAGGCGGGTCAACGCTGAGCTACACCGGTGAAACCGTGCACCGGCTGCACACGACCCACGGGCTTAGCGTGGCGCCGCACCTTTCCTGCGTAGGCGGCACGCGCGCGGAGCTGGGCGCCCTGCTCGACGACTATCGCGCGGCCGGTTATCGACGCATCGTCGCACTGCGCGGCGACCTGCCCTCGGGCATGGCTACGCCCGGCGACTTCCGTTACGCGTCCGAACTGGTGCGTTTCATCCGCGAGCATTCGGGCGATCACTTTCATATCGAAGTGGCCGCGTACCCGGAAATGCATCCGCAGGCCGACGATGCACTGGCCGACCTTCGCCATTTCAAGGCCAAGGTGGACGCCGGCGCCGATGGCGCGATCACGCAGTACTTCTTCAACGCCGATGCCTATTTCCGCTTCGTCGACGACGTGCGGCGTCTTGGCGTGAAGGTGCCGATCGTGCCCGGCATCATGCCCATCTCCAATTATTCGCAGCTCAAGCGTTTCTCCGATGGCTGCGGTGCCGAGATCCCGCGCTGGATCGCCAAGCGCATGCTGGCCCACGGTGACGATGCCGCTTCGATCCGCGAGCTGGGCGCCGACGTGGTGGCGCAAATGTGTCGCCGGTTGCTGGAAGGCGGCGCGCCGTCGTTGCATTTCTATACCTTGAACCGCGCACGTCCCACGCTTGCGATCCTCGACCGGCTGCACGGATAGGCAACGACATCGGGCGTAAGCTCGATGGATGAAGCGAATCGGCTGCGCGCTACTGCTGTTCCTGTTGCCGCTCTGCGCGATGGCGCAGGACGGCATTCATCGCTGCATCGGCGCGGACGGCAATCCCCTGTTCACCGATCAGCCGTGTGCCGCCCTGCAGGCGACGCCGGTGAATACGCCACCTGCGGCCACGAAAGCACCGGTGACGCAGGACGTCTCGACCCTCGGCGCCAGCACGCCGCCGCCGGTGAGCTGCGCCACGTCGGTAGGCGCGCTGCGCCAGGGCATGATCGACGCGTTCGCTGCGCGCGATCCCAATCGACTGGCCGGGCTGATGATCTGGAACGGCTACGGCCGTGATGCCGTGGTTGCAGACATCCGCTCGCTCGGTTCGCTGATGCAGCGTCCCTTGCTCGATATCGGCACGGCGTCGGAAATCGACGACTCACCGCCGCCCCCCAGCGACGATCCACTGTTGAGCTCGCCCGCCGCCGATGCGACGCGACCCCCTCCCTCATCGAGCGGCGACCAGCAACTGGTCGTACGCACGGCATCGGGGGACGCCAGCGGCGTGGCACGCGAGACCCGCTTCACGGTGGTCAAGCGCTCCGGCTGCCTGTGGTTGCGCGCTTCGGGCTGACCCGCATTGGTGCTGCGCAAAATCGCCCATGCCGCCGCCGCGGTATCATGGCGCGATTTTTCCCCGGAGATCCCCCATGGCGCAGCAGTACCCCGATTGGATCTGGCAGAACGGTGCCATCAAGCCCTGGCAGGACGCCACCACGCACGTGATGGCGCATGCGCTGCACTACGGCTCGTCGGTGTTCGAAGGCATCCGCAGTTATGCCACGCCGGACGGCGCGGCGATTTTTCGCCTGACCGACCACCTCAAGCGCCTCTACCAGTCGGCCAAGATCTACGACATGGTCGTGCCCTACTCGCAGGACGAGCTCGCTGCAGCTTGCCGCGACGTGGTGCGCAAGAACGGCCTCTCGGCCGCCTACCTGCGCCCGGTGGCTTACCGCGGCCTGGGTGGTTTCGGCCTGTCGGCGGAAACGCCCATCGATGTGGCCGTCGCCGCCTGGCCGATGGGCCCGTATCTCGGTCCGGAGGCGTTGGAAAGCGGCATCGATGCCTGCGTATCGAGCTGGCAGCGCTTTGCGCCCAACACCATTCCGGCCGGCGCCAAGGCCGGCGGCAATTACCTTTCCGGCCAGCTGATCGCGCGTGAAGCGCGCCGCCTGGGCTTCGGTGAAGGCATCGCCATGGCTTCCACCGGCCTGCTCAGCGAAGGCGCGGGCGAGAACCTCTTCCTGGTGTTCGACGGCGTGCTGCACACCACCCCGGCCAGCGCATCCATTCTTGCCGGCATCACGCGCGACTCGATCAAGACGCTGGCCCGCGAGGACGGCATCGAAGTGGTCGAGCGCGACATCCCGCGTGAATACCTCTATTTGTGCGACGAACTGCTGATGTGCGGCACGGCCGCGGAGATCACGCCGATCCGCGCGGTGGACGGCAAGCAGATCGGCAGCGGCAAGGCCGGCCGCGTGACGCGTCGCCTGCAGGAGCTGTTCTTTGGCCTGTTCAATGGCAAGACCAACGACCAGTGGGGTTGGCTGGAGCCGCTTTGAGTTTTTGACTGAGAGCGGCAGTCATGGAAGCGGCGCCGTGATGGCGCCGCTTTTGTTTTGTTGAATGCAGCGTTGCGGCGCGCCTTCAGTTGAAAGGCACTTCTCCTGGCCGTCATTCCGGCGCAGGCCGGAATCCGGTGGCGCCGGTGTCCGGTTGTCGGATCATGGCGGCCTGCTCTGGAAGTGACAGCGAAAACTCGAGCGCATCGCCACTGGATTCCGGCCTGCGCCGGAACGACGAGCTAAGAGCGAGGCGTACCTCGCGCCATTCGATCAGCCGAACACGATGCTCGCGACAGCCCCATTGGTGTCGGTACGCGGACGCATCGACACATCCCAGCCGTACAGGTCGCACAAGCGACGCACGATCGCCAGGCCCAGCCCCGCGCCACTGCCACCGGCACCTTCGCCGCGCACGCCACGCTGGAAAAGACGCTCGGCATCTTCGGGCTTGATGCCCGGGCCGGTGTCGATCACTTCGATGCGATCGGCGCTCACCTCCACCGTGACACGCCCTTCGAGCGTGTACTTGATGGCGTTGCCGATCAGGTTGGTGAGCGCCACGGCGAGCACCGATGCCGGCGCATTGATGCTTGCCGAATGCTTGACTCGCAGTTCCACTTCCAGCGGCTTGTCGCGCATTTGCGGACGCTGGCTTTCGATCACGTCCGAGGCCACCTTGCACACGTCGGTGGTTTCGCCGCGCGTGGGGCCGCGACGTTCCGCGCGCGACAGCAGCAGCAAGGCCTCGATCAGTTCGGTCGCCTGACGCGACGAGCGCTCGATGCGCTTGAGGCGCTCGCGCAACTTGTCGGTGAGATCAGGCGAGCCCTGCAGCAGTTCGGTGGTGCTGGAAATGACTGCCAGCGGCGTGCGCAGCTCGTGGCTCACGTCGGAGTTGAATTCGCGGTCGCGCTCCACCATCGCGGTGAGTCGTTGCGAGTATTCGTCGAGCGCGAGCGCCAGCTCGCCCACTTCGTCGTCGGCGAAATGCGGCGCCAGCAATTCGGCCTTGCCGTTCTTGCGGAAATCGCGGAGCCGGCGGGCGAGCTCGCTGACCGGCTTAAGCACCTTGCGCGAAAGCCACAGACCCAGCACCAACGACAGCAAACCAAACAGGAAGACAGCCGCGATCACGCTGAACAGCAGTTGCTGCTTGCCCAGCTCTTCCCGCGATACGTCGTAACGCAGGAAGCTTATGATGCCGTTCTCGCGATAGACGGCCAACTTGTAGTGATGGCGCTGGCCATCCTGGTCGTTCTCGTAAATGTCGTGAACGCCGTTGTCCAGGTTCTGCCATGTCAGCGGCGCTTTATAGATCGTGCGATCGCTATACATGCTGCCGGTGAGCAGGCGCGACCCGGCGGGTGCGCCAGGGTGTTGCTGCGCCTGCTGGTTCGCCCAGCGCGCATCGTCAATCAGGCTGGAGTTGACCAACTGGTCCTCCACCCGACTGCGAATATTCAACGCCGCAAACGCAAACAACGCGCTGAGGCCGAAACCGAACAGCGCGAAGGAGACGACCAGGCGAAACCTGAGCTTACGCCTGGACTGCATCCGGTTCGACCATTCGATAACCGATACCGTGACGCGTGTGGATCAGCGGCTTGTCGAACGGCTTGTCGATGGCCGCACGCAGGCCATGGATATGCACGCGCAACGAATCGCTGTCGGGCAGTTCTTCGCCCCACACGCGCTGCTCCAGGTCCTGACGGGTGACCACCGAGGGGCTCGCCTCCATCAGGGCTTGCAGCAGCTTCAGCCCGATCGGGTTGAGCTGGATCGACTTGCCTTCACGGGTGACCGTGAGCGTGTCGAGGTTGTAGGTGAGATCACCCACCTTGAGGACGCGGCTCTGCGGACCCTTGCCGCGACGGGCCAGCACTTCCAGGCGCGCTGCCAGTTCCTGCAGGGCGAACGGCTTGGTCATGTAGTCGTCGGCGCCAGACTCAAAGCCGGTGAGCTTCTGCTCCAGCGCATCACGCGCGGTCAGCATCAGGATCGGCGTTTGCTTGTGGGCCTCGTGGCGCAGCTTGCGGGCCACGTCCAGGCCGTCCATGCCCGGCAGGGTCAGGTCGAGCACGATCACGTCAAAGTCGTGCACGACGGCCAGATGCAGCCCCGTGACGCCATCGCCGGCGAAATCGACCACATGGCCGCGGTCTTCCAGATAATCGCCGATGTTGGTGGCGATATCGCTGTTGTCTTCGATCACCAGTACGCGCATGCGTCCTCCATACGCAGCCGGCATGAGGCCGGCCGAGGCAACAAGCTTAACAAGCTTGTGGTGGGGAAAGGGGCCTCGCGGGGAAGAAAGCTGAACGAGGCCGGGCATCGGGCAAGAAAAAAGCCCAGGCCGCTCGACTCGTGGTCGCTCGCCTGGGCTCAAGCTACTGCCCCGATACCGAAATCTGCTGTCACCAGCCCTTACGGAAGTGCCAACAAATTGCAGTGGGGACTTTATAGGTGTCGTGCAGTTACACGGCGGTTAACCGCTACTCACAACGCCGTTAATGGGCTTAATTGCCGCCCCGCGGATTCTGGACCTTCATCATGTCCTGCTTCATGCGCTGCGACTGATCATTCTCTTCGTTGATCTGACGCTGGGTCTTGCACACCGTCTTGGGAATGTTCGAGCCCATCGGCTTGACCTGCTCGCACACTTCGCGATTGCCGTCGTTGCGGGTCAGGATCGCGTTCACTTCCGACTGCTTGTTGTACAGATCGACCTTGGCCGACTGATCCATGGCGTCGACCGTGCCGAACTTGTCGTACAGCGATTCCATGCTGCTGAGGTCGCGATCAACCGTCGCCTGGTCGCCTGCCTTCACGGAATCGAACCGACCGCCGGGAGCCATCTGCTGACGAACATGGTCGGCTACCGCAGCGAATTCGTCCTTGGTAGTGGCCTTGACGTCAGGCTTGGTTTCCTTTGCTTGAACCGTCGCCACCTGCAACACGAGCATCATCGCCGCCGTGACCGGCAGCCAGTACTTCCGCTTCATTGATTTCCTCCACCCTGCGGCATCCCCCCTCGGGACGCGCCCTGCAGGAACTCCCATGCTAGGCCGGCTTTCGGCGTGGGGTCAAAGGCCAAAAGTGGTAGTCCTGCACAAATGAACTCAACCGGCCCGTTGCGAGCGCCGTTTGATGGGGGCCGCAACGGCGCCCGACTCGTTTTCCAGGAGCTGGATGATCGCGCCCGCCACATTCACGCCAGTGGCGGCCTCGATGCCCTCCAGGCCAGGCGAGGCGTTCACTTCCAGGATCAAGGGGCCGCGTTTGGAGCGCAGCATGTCCACGCCGGCCACGCCCAGGCCCAGGGCCGCGGCGGCACGAACGGCAATCCGGCGCTCCTCGGCGCTCAGCGTGGCGGCCTTGGCGGTGGCCCCGCGATGGATATTGGCGCGGAATTCACCCGGGCTGGCCTCCCGCTGCATGGCCGCGACCACCTTCTTGCCCACCACGAAGCAACGCAAGTCGGTGCCCTTGGCCTCAGCGATGAACTCCTGCACGAGGAAGTTGGCGTAGAGGCCGCGGAAGGCCTCGATGACGCTCTGCGATGCACTGCGCTTTTCGGCCAGTACCACGCCGGTGCCCTGGCTGCCTTCATTGAGCTTGATCACGTGCGGCGGCTCGCCCAGCATGGCCAGCACGTCGGCGGTGTCGTCGGGGTTGTCGCCGAACACCGTGGCCGGCATGTCCAGGCCCTTGGCCGCCAGGATCTGCAGCGAGCGCAGCTTGTCGCGTGCGCTCAAGACCGAGTCGGAGGTATTGGGCGTGTACACGCCCATCATTTCCAGCTGGCGCAGCACGGCAGTGCCATAAAACGTGCTGGTGACGCCGATGCGCGGGATGACTGCGTCAATGCCCTTGATCGCCTTGCCCTTGTAGCGGATGGACATATTGCCCGGCGCGATGCGCACGTAGCAGCGCAGCGGATCGAGCACGCGCACGACGTGTCCCCGCTCGCGCGCGACATCGACCAGGCGCTGCGTCGAGTACAGACGAGTGTTGCGCGAAAGTATGGCAATTTTCATGAAACACCCGTCGTGCCCGCCCGGATCGGTCGAGGCTGTGTGTAGGAAAGCGCAGGATCCACCGCAAATCGCCCGTGCAAGGCGCTACGGCCGAGCAGCATGGGAAACAGCATATGGCGCCTGTCGGTCAGATTGATGTCGACGGCAAAGCGCTCACCGCCCACCACCACGTCGGTGCGGATAAACCAGCGCAGCGTGCGCCGGCCACCCGTATCGGTGACGGCACGCCGGTCCAGCGCGAGGGTTTCGCAGGTCACGGCGACACGATGGCGCCCACCCACGGTGACGGAAAAACGCAGCCACGTATCGCCGGCGCGCACGAAGCTTTCCAGCGAGTCCACGTGCAAGGAACTGCTACGCGCGCCGGTATCGAGTTTGGCCTTGAGCAGAGGAATGCCGAGCATCGGCAATGCCAAGCGCTCCCGCCAGCCGAGGGTAGTCACATCCGCCATGATCAGCGCACGCCGCAAGGGTTACGTGTAGGGAGCTCGGTGGGGTCCAGAGCAATGGAGTCGAGAGCAACGGGGTCGAGACCAACTATGGAGCGGGTGAAGGGAATCGAACCCTCGTCAGTAGCTTGGGAAGCTACAGCTCTACCATTGAGCTACACCCGCATCGTTCGACGATGGTAACCCGCCTCCGCGGGGCTTGGGAACCGCCGCCCCGGATGAGGACTGCGCATCAATGGCCGCGGGTTTACGGCGCAGTTTTCCCGGTATGCCTGGATTTGGCTATCCCAACCCGGCGTGAACCGGACATGGCGGCCGGCTGAACCACTTTTTGACGCGGCCTTGCCAGTCCTTGCTAGGGATGGATCGCTCATCCGCATAATGCAGCCGTCGGCGCCGGCAATCCCATGCGTTCTTGCGGGCGACGAAACCATTCCGCGATAACCATCGCGTCCAGCTCCGGAGAACCCGATGCGTGTGCTTTCTGCTTTCCTGACATCGCCGCAAAGCTGGCGATGGATGGCAGCGGCCCTGTTGATCTGCGCCAGCGGGCTTAGCCAGGCGCAGACGCAGGCGCCACCCGATGACAACGGCGCCGGCGATCCGCCGTCGCGCGTGGCACGCCTGTCCTATCGCACCGGCGACGTGGGTCTGCTCCCTGCTGGCGAAAAGGATTGGGGCGATGCCAGCCTCAACCGCCCGCTGACCACCGGCGACCGCCTTTCCACCGGCGACGGCGGGCGCGCCGAGCTGCAGCTGGACGGCGGCACACTGCGCATCGCGGACGACTCCAACTTCGGCTTTCTCACCCTCAACGACCAGCTCACCCAGGTCGAACTGACCCAGGGCACGGCCAACGTGACGGTGCAGGGGCTCGACGATGGCCAGAGCTACGAAATCGATACGCCCACCGTGGCCCTGGTGATCGATCAACCGGGCAGCTATCGCATCGATATCAGCGAGGATGGCAAGTCCACCCGCGTCACCGACTTCGCCGGGCACGCCACGGTCTATGGCGAGGGCGGCGCGCAGCGCATGGTGGCCGCGGGCCGCTCGTACGAGTTTGTCGATTCCTCGCTGAGCGTGGTGACGATCAACGACATCCAGGGCGGCGACGAGTTCGACAACTGGGTGGACAGCCGCAACCAGCAATACGCCGCGATGCCCGCCGATCCCAATGTGTCGCCGGACATCGTGGGCGCGCAGGATCTCAACCAATACGGCAACTGGCAGAGCGATCCCGATTACGGCCAGGTCTGGTATCCCGCAAGCGTGGGCGCCGATTGGTCGCCCTATAGCGATGGCCACTGGTCCTACGTCGGCCCGTGGGGCTGGACCTGGGTGGATGCCGCGCCCTGGGGTTTCGCGCCCTATCACTATGGCCGCTGGGCCCATGTGCACAACCGCTGGGGCTGGGTGCCGGGGCCGGTGGGTGTGCGCCCGGTCTACGCGCCGGCGCTGGTGGCCTTTGTGGGTGGCGGCGTATCCATCGGCGTGGGTGGCCCGGTGGGCTGGTTCCCGCTCGGGCCGGGCGAGGTCTACAACCCGTGGTATCGCGCCAGCCGTGGCTACTACACCAACGTCAATGTCACCAATATCTATGTGCGCAACAACCGCAACCTGGTGATCAACCACATCAACGAGCGCTACAACTACTACCGCGACGGACGCGCGGCGCCCAACGAGCGCTACATCAACCGCGACGTGCCGCATGCGTTCCGCGCCATGTCGGGCCAGGATTTCGTGGCGGCGCGCAATGCGCGGCAGCATATGGCGGGTATGGATCCGCGGCGGTTCGCCGATGCCCAGGTCGCTCCGCGCGGCGTCGCCGGGATCGCGCCTGTACGCAGCAGCTTTGCGCCGCCGCGCGCCAACAACGGACGCCCCCTGCCGGCTGGCGGATTCCAGCGCGAAGTGGTGGCTCGTACCCCGCCGGCCGCGAATTTTGGCGGTCGCCCGGCCAACGTCGCCGGCAATCCGCGCATGACTCCCGAGCGGGATAATGTGCGACTCCTCAATGGCCAGGGGCCGGCCATGCGCGCCGGTGCGCCCAATCGCTCGCAAGAGGTTGCCGCTGGCCAGCCCAACCCGTCGATGCGCGGCAACCCGGCCGCGCCCATGGCGCGCCCGCAACCCCGCGGCGACAACGAACCGGGCGCCATGCGTCCGGGCGAGCTGCCGTCCTCGCGTTTTGTTCGACCGAACGGCCAGGCCCAGATCCAGCGCGGCGGGGACAACCAGCCGCGTCCGGGCGTGAGCTTCATCCCCAGCGCGCAATCCGATCGCATGCGCAGCCAGCAGGTGCCCCCGGGCAGCCTGCCCACGCCGCCGCGCATCGAACCGGCTCAACCGCAACAGGCGCGCCAGGACAACACCGCGCAGCAGCGCCAGGACATACAGCAACAGCAGATGCAGCAGCGACGGGCCGCGCAACAGCAGCAATTGGAGCAGCGCCAGCAAACCCAGCAGCAGGACGTCCAACAGCGCCAGGTAATGCAGATGCAGCAACAGTCGCCGCAACGCGACCTGATGCAGCAACGCCAGCAGATGCAGCAGCAAGAATTCCAGCAGCGCCAGGCGATGCAACAGCAGATGCAACAGCGCGACGCCATGCAGCAACGCCAGCAAATGCAACAGCGGCAGGAGATGCAGCAGCGCAACGAGGTGCCCCGCGGCAATCCTCAGCCGCAACAACCCCAGGCGCGGCCGGAGCAGCGTCAGCCGCAGCCCAACCATGAGGAGCACCGGGCGGCTCCGCGTCGGGACGACCAGCAGCGCAATTGACACGCCCTTTGACGCCCTCTGGAGGCCCGGCACCGCCGGGCCTCTTCACGCCAGGGCGGCATTCGGGCCGGCAGCCGCTACAATGGACGGATGCACATCACGCTCAATGGCAGTCCGCGCGACTGCGCCCCCGCCACCACCGTCGCCCAATTGCTTGAAGACGCCGGCTACGGCCAGCGCCGCGTCGCCGTGGAAGTGAACCAAGAGATCGTCCCGCGCAGCCTGCACGCCAGCCATAGCCTGGCCGACGGCGACCGCGTGGAAATCGTCCATGCCATCGGCGGCGGTTGATCGCCCGGGCATGCGCGTTCATGCGACGCCCAGTCGTCGCCGCAGACTGAAGACCTCACGATGAATATCAAGACGCTCGATGCTTCCGACCCGCTGATCATCGCCGGCAAGAGCTATGGCTCGCGCCTGCTCACCGGCACCGGCAAGTACAAGGATTTCGACGAGACCCGCCGCGCCAGCCAGGCCGCCGGCGCCGAGATCGTCACCGTTGCCATCCGCCGCGTGAACGTTGGCCAGGACGCCGGCCAGCCCAACCTGCTGGACGCGCTGCCGCCCGAAGAATTCACCCTGCTGCCGAATACCGCCGGCTGCTACAACGCAGTGGACGCCGTGCGCACCTGCAAGCTCGCACGCGAGCTGCTCGACGGCCACAAGCTGGTGAAACTGGAAGTACTGGGCGACCAGCGCACGCTCTTCCCCGATGTGGTGGAAACGCTCAAGGCGGCCGAAGTGCTGGTGGCCGACGGCTTCGACGTGATGGTCTACACCAGCGACGACCCGATCCTGGCCAAGCGCCTGGAAGAGATCGGCTGCGTGGCGGTGATGCCGCTGGCCGCGCCGATTGGCTCGGGCCTTGGCATCCAGAACCGCTACAACCTGCTGGAAATCATCGAGAACGCCAAGGTGCCGATCATCGTCGACGCCGGCGTGGGTACTGCCTCGGACGCCGCCATCGCGATGGAGCTGGGCTGCGACGGCGTGCTGATGAACACCGCCATCGCCGGCGCCAAGGATCCGGTGCTGATGGCGCATGCGATGAAGCTGGCGATCCAGGCCGGGCGCGCTGCCTTCAAGGCTGGACGCATCCCGCGCAAGCGCTTCGCCTCGGCATCCAGCCCCATCGACGGCACCATCGGCTGACCATGAGCGACCTGCACGACCACGACGGCGAGCACGAAGACGCCGAACAGCCGCCCTTCATGCGCCGCATCCGCAGCTTCGTGCTGCGCGAAGGCCGCATGACGCCGGCGCAGCAACGCGCCTTCGATGACCACTGGGCGCGCTTCGGCATCGATTACAGCGGCACGCCGCAGGACTTTGCCTCTCGCTTCGGCCGCACCGCACCGCTGGTATTGGAAATCGGCTTCGGCAATGGCGAGGCGCTGGCCTGGGCCAGCGAGCACGACCTCGCCCGCGACTTCCTCGGCGTGGAAGTGCACGGCCCTGGCGTGGGCCGCCTGATGAATGCACTGGCCGCTCGCGATGCCAGCAATGTGCGCCTGTACAAGCACGATGCGGTGGAAGTCCTTGAAAACGAGATTCCGCCCGGCACCCTCGCCGAAGCACGCATCTGGTTCCCGGACCCGTGGCACAAGAAGCGCCACAACAAGCGCCGCATCATCCAGCCCGACTTCGTCGCCCTGCTCGCCTCCCGCATGGCCCCCAACGGCCTGCTGCACCTGGCGACCGACTGGCAGCCTTATGCCGAGCACATGCTCGAGGTGATGGAAGCCGCTCCCGACTGGCGCAATGACCTCGGACCTGGCCAATACGCTGAAAAGCCCGCGTGGCGCATCGAGACCCACTTCGAGCGGCGTGGTCTCAAGCTGGGTCATGGGGTGTGGGATTTGTTGTATCGCAGGCGCTGAACGCAGCGCTTTGCACCCCTCCCCCCCTGCCGGAGGCGCGTTCCTCTAGAGCCAAAGAGTGCCTGTGGGAGCGCACCCTGTGCGCGACCAGCCGACGAAGCGGAACGCCGCAGCGCCGCGGTCGCGCACAAGGTGCGCTCTTACAACGGTTGCGCATGGTCATGGGTATCGGATCAGCGTTTCGGTCCGCCATTTTGTGGGAGCGCACCCTGTGCGCGACAAGCCTACGGAGCGGTACACCCAGCGTGGCTGTCGCGCACAGGGTGCGCTCCCACAGACAAGCAGACGCGGCAAAGGTAAGGAGAGCAGACCAAAGCCGATGCGCAGCGAGGCCCCGCTTTAAGTCCTCAGCGATTCGGGCGCGTTGCGCAGCGCTCTGAGGTACCCCCTGTGTACCCTCGGAGGTTGTCCCACAACGACGCACCTCGAGCGTTCGGGCTTATCCCAACACAATGCTGCGGGCGTTATCAGGCCATTTTCTTTGGGTTACTTTTCTTTTGGGCCAGCAAAAGAAAAGTGACTCGGTCGGCGGCAGCCGATCGAAACGCCCGCCGCGTAGGCGGCACTCTGGCCTCGACGCGACAATCGAAGCGCAAAGTCACTGGATTCCTGCATTCGCAGGAATGACCAGCAAGACCAGATACCCGCCCGCGCCGGGATGACGAGCCCACAACCAAAACCAAAAATCGCGCCCACTTTGCAGCCTGGGTTCACCAGCCCACCTCACCACGCGCTTATACTCACGTCTCAAACAGGGACGAGTCGTCGTAGCGTGAAGCTCCCACTGCCCACATCCAGCCGTCATCAGGACGCCCAATTCGGGGGCGCACCCTAGTGGGACTCGCCCTCACCCCTGAAATGATCCTGGTGCTGGGGCTGGTGGGCTTCACCATGCTGATGTTGGTGCTGGAGTGGATCCGCGCCGACATGGTGGCCCTGCTGGTGGTGGTCGTGATCGGCCTCACCGGGCTCATCCCTTCCGATCGCGTGTTCAACGGCTTCGCCGGCAACGCCGTTATCGCGATCATCGCGATCATGATCATGGGTGCGGGCCTGGACCGCGCCGGCGTGCTCACCCTCACCGCCAGCTTCGTGATGCGCATGGCGCGTGGCGTGGAATCGCGCTTGGGCCTGGTCATCAACCTGGTCACCAGCCTGTTCAGCGCTGTGATTCCCAGCCAGGCGCTGGCCGCGTTGATGATCCCCGTCACCAGCCGCCTTGCCGCGCGCACCGGCGTGCCGATCTCGCGCCTGCTGCTGCCGATGGCGTTCTGCATCCTCACCGCCACCAATACCACGCTGATCGCCAACTCGCCGCTGATCGTGCTGAACGACCTGGTGGCGAGCTCGAACGCAAACCTGCCTGCGGGCGCCCACACGATTCCCAAGTTCGGTCTTTTCAGCGTCACGCCCGTGGGCCTGGTGCTGGCGCTGACCGGTGTCGCGTTCTTTTATTTCTTCGGCAAGAAACTACTGCCCGAACGCGAAGACGAACGCCTCAAGGTGACGCCGGGCCGCACCGAGAGTTACTTTGCCGATACCTACGGCATCGTTGGCGAAACAGCGGAGCTCACCGTCACCGCTGAAAGTCCGCTGGTGGGCATGAGCATCGGCGAAGTCGAGCAGCTGTACGGCGCGCCGCTGATCCTCGCCATCAAGAGCGGCAACGATGCGCGCATGGCGCCGCCGGCGGATCACGTGATCTGGGTGGGCTCGGTGCTCGGCGTCCTGGGCCCGCGCGACCAGCTCAACCAATTTGCCAACAACCAGCTGTGCAAACTCTCGCCGCGCATGCGGCAGTTGGGCGAGCTGTTCAACCCGTCGCGTGCGGGTATTTCAGAAGCGGTGATTCCGCCGAGCTCGCGCTTCCTCAAACAGACCGTGGGCGACCTGCGACTGCGCAAGCGTTACGGCATCTCGGTGCTCGCCGTGAATCGCGGCGACCAGGTGTATCGCGACGACGTGCGCTCGGTGAGTCTGCGCGCGGGCGACACGCTGGTGCTGCACTCGAGCTGGCGCGACCTCGTGCTGGCCAGCGAAGACCGCGACCTGGTGATCGTCACCGACATTCCGAAGGAAGAACAACGCCCCGGCAAAATCTGGCAGGCGGTCGGCTTCTTCCTGCTCGCCAAGTGCCTTGCGTTGTTCACCCACCTCGACCTTTCCGTGGCCATGATGACCGGCGCCATCGGCATGCTGCTCACCGGCGTGCTGAACATGGACGAGGCGTACAAGGCAATCAACTGGAAGACCATCTTCGTCACCGCCTGCCTGATTCCGCTGGGCTGGTCGATGGACGCCACCGGCGCCGCTGCGTGGCTTGCCCAAGAAGTGCTGCATCAACTGGGCCACACCAACCACTGGATCCTGCAACTGTCGCTGGCCATCCTCACCTTGCTGTTCTCGCAAGTGATGTCCAACGTCGGCGCCACCGTGATGATGGTCCCCATCGCCATCAGCGTCGCCGTAGCCACCGGCAACAACCCATCGGCCTACGCACTGATCGTCGCCGTCTCCTCCTCCAACACCTTCCTGCTCAGCTCAGGCCACCCCGCCCTGATGATGATCGCCGGCCCCGGCGGCTACCGCGGCAAAGACTTCCTCCGCGTAGGACTGCCGCTCACTGCGATTGTGCTGGTGTTGACGTTGGTGACGATTAATTTGATGTATCACTGAGCCAGGGCAATCGTCCATCGACCGTTGGGACGTTTGCAGATGTCGCGGCCACTAGCTCCACTCTTGGGGGCAATCCTGTTTCCAGTCCTGCATCGCCGTCTCCAGCGAGTAGAGATACGGGTAACCATTGCCTACCAAAAAATTCGGGAGAATGTTGTTTGAGCGCACCAGCTTCCGGATGCGCACGGGGCTGAAGGGATGGCTGACACGGAGCGGCCTGGCCACGAGATCAATGCCATAGGCAGCAGAAAGAAGAAGAAAATAGGGCACGTTCGCTACGAACCTTTTGACACCGCCCACTTTTCCGACTGCTTCGACATACTCAGAAATCGACGGCCCCGGATTCATTGAGCCATTGAAAAGCAGCACACCCCTGCCCTGCTCTAACTGCAGCTGGTGAACCCACCAGATCGCGTTGCAGAGCTCTTTTACGTAAATCCCGGCTTTGCGCGTATTGCGGTTCGCCATGTAGAAGAAGTAGCCCTTCCGCACCGCCTTCACCAGACGAGTGACATTGCCACCTTCGCCAGGTCCGAACACCACGCCAGGACGGGCGATCACCAATTTGCGCCGCGCACTGTCCGCTGCCTGCCATGCGAGGTGGATTTTCTCCGCAGCCAGCTTGGAGGCCCCATAGGCTGTCACCGGCACCGGCAACGTGGTTTCGTCTTTCACATCCTCGCTGATGCCGTAAGGCGAAATGGAGGAGGTAAAGGCGATATTGGTACAGTCGACTTCGTTGGCCCACGCCGCCACGTTTTCGGCGCCATACAAGTTGGTTTCGAAGTACTCCCGATCCTCGTGGCCCGGTTCACGGTGTACAGCGGCGAAATTGGCGGCGAATCCAACCGTCTCAACAGGCTTCCAAGCTATTGCCTGGCGAACGTCGCCGCATACAAACTCTAGTTTCTGAGCATGCTGGGCCAATAGATCGCTGCGATAGGGAAAGGGTTTGTCCTTGTACGACACGAGGTCGTAGAGGTACACCTTGTCAAACAACCGGTTCTTCAGGAGGTAGTCGGCAAAAAAACAGCCGATGAACCCCGACCCACCGAAAATGACTGCGCAGTTCATATCAATCCTTCAGAGCCAGCCCAACAGGGCCGCGACGGCAAGTACGGCACGGTCGGAGGAGCGTCGGCGCCCACGCTTGAAAAGCACACGCGCCAATTGCGCGCGACGCCTAAGCCCTCGCGGTCGTCTCCAGATGGAGCAAAAATCCGAAGGAATCGCGGCATTCGCATCGTCCAACGCTGAAACCGCCGCGATCAGTTGCCGTACTTGGTTCGCATACCATCCGTTGCTGATCAGGGCCATGCGCTTCCTGGCACCCGCGAATGCACCTCGCGCGCCGGTGTCATTGCCGTCGTGCTGGCGATAGCGCATCGAAGGTTCTGGGTCGAACGCCCAGCGCTTTCCCAACGTGCGTGACACTGCGTAAACCAGCCAGTCGTGGTAATGGATTGAACCGAGCAACTCTCGATGTTCGAGCGCAAACCGCTGTACTTGCCTGGCAAATTCACCACGCAATACAAAGGTGCAGCCCTGGCCGGCTCCTTCGAACAAGAAGTCGAGATCCGTCTGGTTCGAGTTCTGGCTTAGCACCAGTTCGCGACCATCTGGCCAGAATGCAGTGACAGCTGAGGAATAGCCATCGGCACACTGGCTGTCGAGCATCGCAATCGCGCGTGACAGTTTATTCGGTCCCCAAACATCGTCCTGGTCGCTGAACGCCACGAAGTCCACATCTGCCAAGTCCACGTCTCGAATCAAGCGGAGAAAGTTCTGCCCCGCGCCTCCCGAAGGCTCCAGGTATTGAACGATGCGTACGCAATCACTTGCATCAAGGCGCTTAAGCAGATCGACCGTGTTGTCTGCCGAGTTGTCGTCGCCAACAATAAGTCTCAGATGCACGTGATGCTGGGACAGCACGGAATTGACCTGATCGATCACATGTGCGCGACCGTTGTACGTAGCCATCAGCACGATACCGGCGGGATTCTTATTCTCAATCATCGTCGTCTATCCAGCCTTGAATGCTCAACGTTGACGGGCAGCGGAACGAACTATGTCCCAGGCCTGCGTGGCCGCCCTGTCCCATGAAAACGTTGCAGCTCGCTCAAGCCCCTTGGCCACCAAATTGACGCGCAATGCGGAGTCCGACACGAGCCCCTCCATCGCATTGGCTATTTCGCCAAGATCGCGAGGTGGCACGATGACAGCCGCGTCGCCTGCAATCTCTGGCATGGACGAAACGTTCGACGTTAGTACCGGCGTGCCAACGGCCATCGACTCGATGATTGGCAGGCCAAATCCTTCGTATAGTGAGATAAATGAAGTAAATGACGCGCCGCGATACAACCCTGGGAGATGGTCGTCGGGAACAAAACCCAGGAACACCACATCTTCGGCAATCCCTAGGGCTGCGATCGTAGCCAGCACCTCTGGCGTCCCAGTCCCCGTCAGAACGACTTTCAATCCGAGCGCGCGCAATGACGACTGCGTAAAGGCACGCAGGAGCATCTCTACGTTCTTATAGCTGCGCATATTTCCCGGGTAGAGGATGTACGGATAGCCGGGACGATACGGCTCCACCTGGACATTGAATCGCGACGAAACGCCGTTGTGCACGACATGTACCTGGCCGGGATCCATGCCTGACCAATCAAGAAATTCGCTACGCGTGTATTCGGAGACGCAGACGACCGCGGAGCACCGCCGGTACATTGGCCTGAACACGGTGTTGTAATAACGTACGTGCAGCGACGAATAGAAATGCAGGTGTGTCAGGTCATGGACCGTCACCACGCTTGGAGCACGCGACCAAGCGGGGGGAACAAAGCCAGGATTCCAGAACACGTGGTGTTTTTTCCGATGCAGCGCAAGCCTTGCCCCCAATTCGAAGGGAGAAACCGGGTGGCCAATGCCGCTCCTGAGCTGCAAGGCGCAGGAAGACATGTCGACTGGCATGCGAGCCAGATACTCGGTCGCGCACACGCCGATACCCGTCCCCTTTGGCCACCGAAGGTCAGCGGCAACAATAAGATCGCTCACCTTGTTCTCTCCAGCATTTCGCTCGCCTTAGATATGTCCGCATCGGATATCCAGATGTAGACCAATCCGTCAGAAAGGGGGACGCGGTCGTCGACCACCTTCAGATCTCTCCCGTCAATGCCCTCACATTTCGTCACGGGAAAGGGAACTCTGAGCCAAGGATGAGTACTTCTGGATGCGTTCTGGTATATCACCAGCACCGCACCATTCGGCGTCTTGAACAGAGCGCCAACACCGTCTTCAAATAGATGCCCAACAGACGATATGGCACGCGAGCCCGAAAGCGTCTTGGCTGCCTGTTCGTAAGCAGCCAAGCTGCGTAACGGCGTCCTTTCCTTGCCGGTCATGCCAAAATTCTTCTCTTTCTCTTCGTAGTACGGATAGACGAATGGGTAGTAGCGTTCGATGCCCATTCCATACGCAACGACCGCCTTGCCGGCTATCTGAAGTGCGGATGCCTGGTCTTGATCGAGCGGGGGGCGCCCCGGTCCTCGCTTCCAAGGCCATCCCGCTTCGGTAATCCAAAGCGGCATGTCCGGCGCCCCTGAACGCCGGAGCCATTCGCGATACGACCCAATATCCCTGTGTAGCGTCCTCGGATCGACGTACGTGTGGAAGCTGATGGCATCCACTGAGCGCGTAAGCCCAGCTGCGGCCACACCATCGGCAAACCTGGACGAGTCCATCTTGTCACCCGACAATGCGAACGCAAACGCTCCGCCAACGATGGGCACGGTTGGCGCGACATCCTTGATCCCTCTTGAGGCAAGCGATGCATAGTCTGCGTACTGTCTCTGATACACGTCCTGCTCGGACACCGTCAATTTGTCGTACACGCGATTGTGATCAGGCTCGTTTGCGACCTCGACGCCGTTCCAGACTGCTCCCCAACGCGTAGCGACCTGCGAAATCATCGACACGGACGCGTCAGAGGATGGGAAGTAGCCAGGTGGATCGACAGGAAGTCCCTGCAATACATCGAGGACTTTGATTCCCTGTCTGGCGTAGAGTTTACGAAGATCGTCAAACTGGTGACGTCCACTGCCATTCCACGCCTCTTGGTCAGGCTGCAATTCATTCCAACTGATGCGATCGCGCACCGACACGATGCCTAGGCGCTTCAACTGGCCGACAAATTGCGCACGCTTGTCGGCAGCCAGTTCCAAGTATGAGAAAGCAGCGTCAATGCCAAAGAAGGCACCAACCGGCTCGTTCACCTGGTCCAGCGCGATGACCCCGAAAGTTGAGTTGAGCGCTGGATAACGGATCTCGTGATATCCGCGATGGAGCTTGACCGAGAGCTCAACTGTGTTGCCGGACCTGCATTTAGCATTGCCCGAGGCCTCTTCTACCCCGGCATAGTCCTGAACTACATAAGCAAGACTTGTCTGGCACGCGATCGGATCCGCCTGAAACCCCAGTGTGACGGCGGACCCGGCAGGCACAATGAATTGCGACACGTCGCTTGGCAACAACGATGGCGCCTCCCCGCCAGACACCGTGCACGCGCACGACGCTATCGCAACCAGTAGCGCCAACAAGCCTTGAGCCCACCACCGATCTCCGTTCATGCCTGTGGCACGCTTTCGAGGTTGCGCAGGGACGCATCCACTGATCGATGAACAAATGCACTTTTGCCCAATCGAATGCTGAAGGCGACAGTGAGGCCGGTTGCCAGAGCTGTGGTACCGCCTTCGATACAGCTCACTGTCCAACCCTCCATCAGAATGGACACCCCGAGAAACCAGAAAAGCGTGCTCATGCGATTACCCGTGAACTTCAGGCGACTCACCGCGCGGGTGAACACCCAAATCAGGAGCAGCGCGAACACACCAAACACGGCGTACAGGTACAAATACAGATTGTCGGCGGGTGAGTAGAGGTCGGGCTCGAAGATTTTCTGTGCAGAGCCAATCCCCCCGAGCCCACGCCCAAGGATCGCGTTGCCGTGCTTGAAAATCAGGGTGAAGGTGTCTGGCCACATCTGCGCCAGCCGCATCCCAAACGAAACAAGAAGGGTGCCGGAATCTTGGTTGGCAAAACTCGCGCCGATCTTCGAAACCAGGGTGCTTGCCGGTAGCAGGACCCCAATAAGGGCCATGATCCAAGGCACTATCGGCCCAACGACACGCTTGACGATGCTCGGCGCGGCGCGCGGGACCATTAACGGCAACAACATGGTGAGGAAGAAATACAGTCCCAGTGTCGTCTTCGTCGTCGTAACGGCGATGAGGATTCCCGTTGATATCCAAACTATGAGTGCGATGAGCTTGCTGCGTACCAAGATCGAGCAAACCAGGCCGAGGAAAAGCAACTGCATGGCAGCTTCGAAAGAGGCTCTAGCGAAGCCTGCGATACGCTCGACTCCGAAGTAACTCCAGTCGCGGGACACCTCCACCTCAGCATCACCCAACTGGTAGGTGAACCCGGTCCATGGCATCGAATGGAAAAAGTTTAAGCCCACGCCCACGGCCACGCATAGCCAGAGCACAAGGGCATACCGCAGGCTTCGCTCGCCGAGGCGAGAGAATGCGGGCTCGGCTATGACGCCAAATAGCATGGGCATCAGCGCAAAAAGGCCCATCACAGGCTGGCCGATGCCATGTGTGAAATAGAGCCCGACCAATGCGCACACCGAGAACCCGGCAAGCGTTCCCATCACAGTCTTGTCGAGCCGCAACGTCCACAAGGTTCTAATAAGGAGAAAGAAGAAGGCAAGCGCCATTAAGCCCTTGGGGGCATAAGCGAGAACCACCCCGCCAATCTCAGATAGGTAGTAGCGCAGCGGCCCCTGAAGCACCTCGAATATCAAGAACAAGAAAAGTGTGCTGAGGATGAAGATATCGCCGCGTCGAGTTGACGTGGCCTGACTACCCCCGGACCCACCATGAAGGTCCATAGCATTCATCTTTCGCTGTGCCGATGGGTATTTGGCGATCACCTTTCTTCGCTCCCAAACATGCTCGGCCCGGTGGCTTGCATCCTTGAACGGCTCATGCCTTTACCGCACCAGAAACTTCCGTGTATAGATCGATGTATGTGTTTGCCCAACTTAGAGGATCAAGGAAAGCTTGCACAGATTCACGAGCTGCGTCGCCCATGCGCGCCCTCAGGCCTGGATCATTGGCAAGCCGCTTCATTGCCGCGACGAGTTCGTCCTTGTTATCCGGCTCAAAGAGAAATCCGTTCACCCCGTCCTGAATCATCTCGGAGGTACCACCACGCCGCGAGCCTATGACTGGCTTGCCAAATGCCATGCCTTCTCGAACAACGCCACCAAGCGGCTCTTCCCAAAGAGAAGGAACAACCGTGGCATCTACATTCGGATAGAACTCACTTTGTGCCACCCTGCCTAGGAACCTCACGCGTTCGGACCCCCATTTGTCTCGCAGCGATTGTTCGTAATCGTGCTGACCATTGCCCGCGATCCACAGCTGCGCTTCGCCCAGTCCCGCTTCAAGAAATGCCCCAATGAGCAGCTCAATACCCTTGCTTGGATCGAGCCGCCCGATATAGCCGAGGCGCAAAGGTCCATCCGGCGCACGTACCGCTTTCGTCGCGCGCACACCCAAACTGAGAGGGTCACGAGCGTTATTGATCACACGCTGGATGGCAACATCGCGAAAGTATCCCTCGGTGAGATGGCGCTCAAGGGTGAATCGACTTACCCCGACGACAGCATTCGCATAACGGCTTAGGCCACGGTGCGGAATTCTAAAGAGGTGGCAGGATTGGCACTGCGACACGCAATTCTTTCCGCCACAGTACATCGTAGATTTAACACAGATGTATTCGTATCCATGCAGAACTTGCACGATAGGAACTCCTGAACGCTTGATCGTCCGCATTGCCAGAACCGACCATCCATTCAAGCAATGGACCGAGGCGACATCAGGCTTCTCTCTTGCAATGACACCCTTCAAGACGCCCTGCATAAAGGGATTGGCAGAATCGAGTGCATGCCAGAGAACCTTCTGCAGCGCTGGTCGCTGTTTGTTGTGCTTAGGGAGATAGACATTCCGAAGCTTGGCGCTGTAGACGGTGACGCCGTCGATAACCTCTCTCTTCAATCCTTCCTTATCCGAAGCTGCCAACAGCACACACTCATGGCCAAGCCGCGTCATTGCACGCATCAGGGTCCACAGGGTCACTTCGGCCCCGCCACCGGCATGCGGGTCAGCAAGTGCGTGCACAAATAGAATTTTCATGTTCTAGAGAAGCCTTTAGCTGATGATCTCTGGTTTCAATGCGGCGATCGGCGTCACCAAATAGTCCATAAACCCAAGTTGATCGCCAATTCGTTCGCGCAATTGACGCGTGGCCCAGCTGTCCACATGTGTCAACAGTGAAGCGATTCCAGCGCATCGACCCCAGGCGCTGCAGTACAAACCTGCGAAGATCATGTTCATGACAGTGGAAGCCCAGGTTTGATACCGAGCACCGATGCCTGCCCATCGCTAATGGCGCGCAACAAAAGACACAGGCGCGCCTGCCTTCCCGTGCACATGGCGTAAAACTTCAGCAAGACAACAAAGATGACTTGATTAATCCGATATTCGAACTCTGAGGTGACCCACTTGTTTTGATCGAACCAAACTTGGTTCCGTAAGGCGTAGAACGCCCGAAAATCCGACTCGCCCTTGAGCCAGCCGACGAAGGAATTCGGATACCGGTTCTTCAAGTTCCATGAGCCTTCCATGTCCTCAAGCTCCGCTCCAGTCATTACTTCGATGACTCCGCCATCGGAAGTAATGCGGTGGGTGTACTCGGTATCGTCCGCGTAGAGCACCAGTTCCCGCTTTGGCAGACCGATGCGTTCAAAAAGGTCACGCGACGCGAGCAATCCGCCATACGGCGCATAGGGCAGGCTTACATTCTCGACAGGCGCCTTTGACCCAATGCGCTTACGGGTCACCCTACGCCAGATCTTGAAAGGGATCTGGCGATAGTGAAATCCAATGAAACTTGAGCGCAAAGGAACGGCCTTTGACGCGGCCACACCTGCAGCAATGTCGGCCTGATGATCCGGACGGAAGCCCAGTACGGCAGCCCGATCTCGCCCGAACTTTGCGGTGAGCTTCTCAAGCCTCAGATGCAGAACGCGGAGCGCCCCGGGTCGGGGTGCGTTGTCGTCGTCCATGAGCCAGAGATAGCTTGCACCGGCATCCAGAGCTGCCCGGATGCCGACGGCGTAGCCGTTGGCCGAACCGGTGTTCTCGGTCAGCCGCACGATTCGGATGCGTGAGCCCCACCTCTTCTCCAACAACGAGAGGTCCGAGCGCGATGCATTACTGACGACCAGTGCATTGGCCATGCCCTCTGTATCAAGAGCGCGCTGTAGCAGCTCTTGGAGAAAGTGCATGCGATCTGCATATGTGACCGTCACCAACGTTGTGGCGGCTGCTTCGACATGGATGTTACCTGCGTCAATCATGGCGACGTATCCGGCCAAGGGTTTGCAGCGCGTAGAAGATGCTCAGTGCGGAAATGACAGCGCATGCAATCGCCCTTGGCACAATTGAACCCATCACGCCCACGCCCAAAATCACGCATACACCCCCAACCACTGCACCAACAACGAGCACCGAGCGACGCTCCAACCCAGGAATAGCTGCATTGGCGCATAACACGAGCAGCAAGAAATCGAGAGCCATTCGCCCTGTCCAAGCTATCGCCGCACCAAGGATGCCGAAGTGCGAAAGCAGCAGCCAAAGTCCGAGTGCGTAGATTGGCAACTCGATCATGTGGAGCTTGGCCGTGGTCGAAGGCCTACCTGTAGCTTGGAGTAGCGCGTGTGGTACCCGAGCGATACTGTTGACAAGCAATCCGAGGGCAAGCCAGCGGAGCAATGGCGCGGATTGGGATGAGAAGTCATGCCCCATCCATAGAGACAAGCCTTCCGGCGCAAAGACATACAGGCACAACGCCGCTGGAAACAACGCGGCACACATGGCCTTACTCGCGCCCGCATACATGTCCGGAATCGCGGTGCAATTACCAGAGGCCCATGTTGCAGCGAAAGCGGGAAAGAAAACCCCGACCATCGAGATGGGCGCAAAGCTGAAGCGGTTCACCAGATCGGCGGGAACGGAGTAGAAGGGCAACAGCGCCAGAGCGACTACGGCGCCGATCACGATCTTGTCCATTTGCGCCATCAAAGGACTGATGAGGTTGCTCAGAGTGATCCAGCCGCCAAAGCCGAGCAGTTCCCTGATGTGGTGCCTCTTGAAACTGCCACGAGAGGCGTGGATGGACTCGAGTCGTCTGACTCGTGAGAAGTACAAGATAGTCGTAATGACGCGCGAGATAGCCAACGAGATGGTTGCCGGCACCAACTGGTTCGACCAGTGCAACATCAACAACGGCGCCGCGAAATTCAAAAGGCCCATCGCCAAGCGGATCACGTTGATTGATTGAAATTGCCCGTGCGCCTCCAAGATACCGATTAGGCCCGCAGACAAAATGACGAACGGAACGCTTACGGCGAGAACACGCAGGCTGGCGATCGCCTCGTCCAGCAGCGACGCATCAATCTTAAGCAACCCCACCAGCCACGGGGCTGCCAGCAAAATGATGAGCGTGGCCAAGACGCCAAGCATCAGCATCACGCGCAGCCCTGTGGCGGTGACATCGGGAATATCGTCAGTGCTGCTGGTGCCTAGGCGATCCGATACGAGCTTCGTAAGCGCACGACCGATGCCAAAGTCGAAGATGCTGAAGTAGCCGATCAGCGACCAGACAATGGTGAGGAATCCGAAACGCGCATTGCCGTAGCCAGACAGAAGTGTGGGGATGGCAAGAAAGGCGAAGGCTAGCGGAACGCCGGCCCCGACGAGGTTCCAGGCCACATTGTGAGTGAATGACCGCTGTTTAGACATCAGAGCGGTCCACGCAACCCAGAAAGACACGTCCATGGACCGTGTAGCCGGTGCGTCGGCTGTTAGTAGACGCGGGGATGCCATGAACGACAATTGCAGACAAGCCCGTATCGCCGCGTCTTGATAGCAGAGTACGCGAGGCCACCCACTTTGACCTGTGTGGGTATCTTTTTCGGTTTGGGCTGGCCACTTCTCGTTTCACAGTTGCGAATGTACTTAGCTACTAATAGGGGCAAATGGACGATGGATCGAAACTTGGAATCCTATGCAATGCCAGGCGGGTTCAAAGGCAACATCGATGAACGAGTCGTGCTCATCGATGCCACGCTCAAAAGGCGTTATTGCGCCTCAGGAGCACATAGGGCGTAGACAGGATGATTTTGAGATCCAGCCACAGTGACCAATGCTTGATGTACGAGATATCGCACTCGACACGACTGGCCATTTTGTCCAACGTATCCGTCTCGCCGCGGAAACCCTTGATCTGCGCCAGGCCGGTAATCCCAGGCTTCATTCCGTGCCGCTGCATGTAGCCGCGGAGCTTTTCGCTGAAGTGATGGTTGTGCTCAACCGCGTGAGGCCGCGGCCCGACAATGGACATGTCGCCGCGCAGCACGTTGATCAACTGCGGAAGTTCGTCAAGGCTGCTTGAGCGCAGAAAGCGGCCGAAGCGAGTTACGCGCGCATCGTTCCGCTTGGCTTGCGTCACTGCACCCTGGTCTTCGGAGTGCATCCACATCGAACGGAATTTCAATACCTCGAATTCCTTTCCACCCAAGCCGTGACGTTTTTGCTTGAAGAAGACTGGACCGGAAGAACTCACTCTTACGCCCAGTGCAAGCAGGAACATCAGCGGGCTTAACAGCACCAACAGGAGGAACGCGATAGACCGATCTTCGATCGCTTTCAAAATACCTGCATGCCCTTCAACCCGGCTCGAGCGCAGCGTAATGACGGGCACGCCCGCGAGAGACACCGTGTGATGGTTGATGAGCTCGTATCCAAAGAAGTCGGGCACCAGACGCACGGTCGTCGGCGTATCCAGCGTCAACTGGAGAACTTTCTGAATCGTCTCCTCCGCCCGCATGGGCAGCGCGATCCAAATCTGGTCGGGCGTGTACTCGGCGATCTTGGCGGCAAGTTCAGGCAGACCACCGAGCTCGGGAACGCCGGCAATATCCACCTGGTCGTACGGCGTGCTGATGTAGCCAAGTACATCGAGACCCATCCATGCACTGCCGCGCGATGCAGCAACAATGCGCTGCCCCGCCTGCGTGCTGCCAATCAACAGCACGCGGCGCGAGTCGACGCCTCGCATGCGGATATGGCCCAGCGTCCAGCGCAGCAATACGCGGTCGAGGGTGAGCACGACACCCGTGGCGACGAACCATGCACTGGCTGCGATGCGCGAATAGGCATCAGTGGTCTTAAGCGCCCACGCCATGGCCAGCAGAATGACCATGACGCCGGACCATGCAGCCCACAGGCGCACGATTTCCTGCAGCTGGTTTTCGCCGCGCCAGCTGCGATACAAACCCGCGGCAGGAAAGACGACAAGCGCAACCAACACCGTCCGCATCAAGCCGGAGGTGTAGTGAAGGCCCATCTCAAGATTTCCGAACTCCAGTCGATAAACTGCCAACGCCACCAGAGTGATCACGAACACGTCGCTCACTCGCAGCGTGATGTCCAGAAGTGCTGCGTATTTTGAAAAGAAATGGGACTCCGCCCTTTTCAGCTGCGGAAGACCTGGAATAGTTAACATCACCGCACTCCATCCATGTAGCTGTCTGCGACCGTTGTAATTCCGCGGCGGCTCCACCTTGGGTGCTGCTGCGGATCACCTGCGCAAGACCACCCTTCCATCGGGCTGCGCCACTTGCTTTCATTGCCCCTCATTCACTCCCCCCGTGAAAGAGCCGCGAGATCATCTCTGATCGCACGTCAAGCAACCAATAGACTGTTCGTACTACCCGGACCCGCAGGCCCGGTCACAATTTCCCACAAGAATTTTCTTCAACCTGCTTACGCGGGACTGCTGCTGTACTCGTAGTAACCATACGAGTAGTAGCCCGTACTCCTGCGTTCCACGGCGTTGAATACAGCGCCCTTGATCTGCACGCCGTTCTGTTCGAAACGCTGCTTGGCCAGCGCGATCTCGCGCGCCTGATTGAGGCCAAAGCGGATCACCAGCAAGCTGGTGCCCACGTGATGTCCCATGATCGCGGCATCGGTCACGGCGAGAATCGGCGGCGTATCGATGATCACCAGGTCGTACTTCGGCTTCAGCGTCTCGAGCAGGTCCGCAAAGCGGGCGTGCATCAACAATTCGGATGGATTCGGCGGCGCCTTGCCGCGCGAGATGAAGTGCAGGCCTTCGACATCGCTCACCGGCCGCACGGCGTCTTCCACGGAAAGCTGGCCGGCGATCAATTCAGACAAGCCCTTGTCGGGGCGCCCGCCAATCACGGTATGCAAAGCGCCCTTGCGCATGTCACCGTCGATCAGCAGCACGCGCTGGCCACCCTTCGCGATCACGGCAGCCAGATTGGACGAGATGAACGTCTTACCGGCCCCCGGGCTGGCGCCGGAGATCATGAGGATGTTGTTCTTGGCCTCGATGCGTGCGAAGTGCAAGCTGGTACGCAGGCTGCGCAGCGCTTCCACGGCCAGGTCCGCTGGCGCGTTGACCGCGAGCAATTTCTGTTTGCCGTCCGTGCGTCCGCGTCGCCCCTGCAGGAAGCTCTGCTTCTCGGCCACGCTGCTGGGTACCGACGCATAGACGGAAAGACCCAACTGCTCGATGGCCGACGGATCTTCCACGCCGCGGCTCAGCATCTGGCGCACCAGTACGAAAGCCACTGCCAGGAAACCACCGAGGAAGGTGCCACCCAAGGCAACGAGCGCCTTCTTCGGCTTGGCCGGCTTGGAGATATCCACGGCAGCAGGATCGATCACGCGTACATTGCCCACGGTGCCGGCACGCGCAATGTCGAGCTGCTGCGCCTGGTTAAGCAGGCCGGTGTAGGTCGCATTGAGCACTTCGACGTCGCGGGTCAGGCGCAGCAGCTCCTGCTGTGTGTCGGGCAAGCCACCCACCTGCTTGTCGATGCCGTTCTTCTGTCCCTGGAGCTGGGCGATCTGTTCAAGCAAAGCCTTGTACGCCGGATGCTCGGCGGTGAAGCGACGCTCCATGTCCGCCTGCTGCATGCGCAGCTGCTGGATGCTGGTTTCAATCGCGACCACCTGATCGAGCAAACCCTTGGTCTGCAGCGTGATGTCGACCGAGTGCGCCTTGGTCTGGAAGGCATTCAACGCGGACTGCGCCTTGTCCAGATCCTGTCGGATGCGCGGCAGCTGCTCGCGCACAAACTTGAGGCTGTTGGCAGCCTCAGCGGAGTTGCGCTCGACGTTCTGCTTTACGTAGGCCTGGCTCACATGGTCCAGCAGCTCACCCGCCAACTCCGGATCTTCGTGGTCGTACATGAGCTGGATGATGCCCGAGTCCTTACCCTGCTCCGCGGCATTGATATCCAGCTGCAATTGATTGACCACGGCAAGCGCGGTGTGGTGCACGACCGTGAAATGGGTACCTGGATTGGCGCGCAGCTCGCGCACCTGCATGGTGAAGCCATGGCCGGTGGCCACATTGCCCACCTGACCGGTCAGCATCACGTCGCCGCTGTAATACAGCGTGTAACCACCGTGCTCACCGGCGATGAGCACGAGCTTTTTCTCTTCCAGCGACGCCGGCACTTTCAACTGAAAGATGTCCAGCTTGGAACCGCCCCAGTCGTATCGGCTAAAGCCCATGAGTGGCGAGGCCACGTCAGCGGGCTGATCCGGTACGAAGTGACGCGCCACCCAGCCGCCGAAAATCGGAAAGTGGTAAGGCGCCACTTCGATCTGCAGGTTGAGCTCGTTCACCGCCTTGCCGATCACAGAGCGCGAGGTGATCAGCGCGATCTCAGTGGTCGCCTCCGAGCTCGACGCACCAAGCGTCTGCGTGATCGCGCTCAGGCCCGGCAGATCCGGCACCTTCTGCTCCACCTGCACCAGGGCGTCGGCCTCGTAGATCGGGGTGCCAAGCACGGCATAGCCCACACTGAGCACGAAGAACACGCCGGTAACGATACCGATCAGCCACTTGTGATCAAGCAGCGTGCCCAGCAGTTCGCGCAGGTCGATTTCGTCGTCTTGCGGCGCGGCGGTCTGTGTTGCGGTCATGCTGAGCTAGTCCAGGAAGGTCAGATTAGGATGGATGAAATTCGCGAGGCCTTATATCGGAACTCTCCGATACTGCTTTAAAGGCGCTTTCTTACCGGTTCCACGCGTCACTACGTACGCAGATACGGCAACCAACTCTGCACAGCACGATCGATCAGTTGGTAGACGTGTTCGAAAGCCTCGCGGCTCTGGCGATACGGATCAGGAATGTCGCCGCCTCGCCCCCAGCGATCCAGCAACATCACTTTGCCGCTGGCCTCGGGCGCCATGCGCATCAGGCTGGCGACGTGTTCGCGCTCCATGGCCAGTACGAGGTCAGCATCGCGCAGCATCGATGTGCTGATTTGCCGCGCACGGTGCTCGCCGCCATCCACGCTGTGTTCGCCAAGAATCTGCAAGGCCTGTGCATCCATCGGCTTGCCCACCAACGCGCCCAGGCCGGCGCTCTCGATGGAAGCACCAGCCGTGGAAAGGTGATGACGGAACAAGTACTCGGCCGTAGGACTACGGCAGATGTTCCCCACGCAGACGATCAAAATCCGTTTGAACACAAACACCAACTCTTCCGATACGCATCCACTGCCCAAGCGCAAGCCTCGCGCTAGCGCGAGCTTTGTCGTTCTGGCAGGCCCCTGTAAAAACGCGTCGTATGCCGATCTTGTTATCTGGACGGGAGGCGCAACACCTTACCCGTCAAGTGAATCAGATCACAAAATAGCAACACTACTCTTGCGCTCAGCTTACAATCATAGCCACAAGTTTGATGGCCGTCACCGATCGGGAATCAGGATCGTCCCGTTCATTTTCCGGTAAGGTTGTGTTTAGATGTGCCCGAATGACCACCAGAATGGAGTTCTCGTGAAGAAGTTGCTTGCAGTCGTTTTGATGACGGCCATGATCGGCCAGACCTTTGCCCAGACCGCTCCGGCCCCGGCTGCTCCTGCTCCGGAAGCAGCCCCGCAGGCTGGCGCAGCAGCGGGCGCAGCCGGTGCTTCGGGCGCCGCCGCCGGCACCCTGACGGCTGCCTATGTTGGCGCTGCCGTACTTGGCGCAGCCGCAGTCGCCACGGCCGTTGCCGGCGGTGGCAGCGATAGCCACGGTAACCAGAACACCCCGCCGAGCACCGGCGGTGGCACGGGCGGCACCGGTGGCACGGGTGGTACGACCGGCACCACCGGCACCCACTAACCACTCCGCAGTACACGACACATCCATGCTGGATTCGTCCGGCATGGATGTGTGCTGTCTGTAACTCAAAGAAACCGAAGTCATGAACGTACGCACTGCCGTGGCGCTTGCCGCCGCGACCCTCCTGCTGCACGGGTGCATTTGGGCTCCCGGCCAGCACATGTCCACTCACAGCATGACGCGCAGTGAGGACGAAAACAGTCGCGTCGACATCGTGCCCATCACGCCCAAGCAGCTGGCGATGGACAAGGCCGGGCTCGCTGCAGCGGCGCTGCCGTCGGAGCTGCTTGCTTACAAGCCCGAGTCGTATCGCATCGGCGCGGGCGACACGCTGTACATCACGGTGTGGGATCACCCGGAGCTGACTTCGCCCGCCGGCCCGCAGCAACAGACCCTCGCCAACGGTCGTCTCGTGCGTTCGGATGGCACGTTGTTCTACCCGTATGTGGGCGAACTGAAGGTGTCTGGCCTGACCATCGAGGAACTGCGCAAGGCCATCAGCGACAAGCTGGCCAAGTACGTGGAAAAGCCGCAGGTCGACGTCAATGTCATCGGTTATGGCAGCCAGCGCGTCACCTTCCAGGGCGCCTTCGTCAAGACCGATCCGCAGCCGATCACCGCTATTCCCACCACGCTGGCGCAAGCACTGGGCGCGGCAACGATCAACACCGAGCAGGCCGATCTCTCTGGCCTGGTGCTATCGCGTGACGGTCACGACTACCGTATCGACCTCGATGCGCTGAACACCAACAAGTCGATGGCTCAGGATGTCTACCTCAAGCCTGGCGACCGACTGTTTCTGCCGTACAACGACGACCACGAGGTTTACGTCATTGGCGAAGTGAATCGCCCGATGGCGCTCACCTTCAAGACCTCCAACCTCACCCTGACCCAGGCGCTGGGCCGTGCCGGCGGACTCAATCCGTCAACCTCCAAGGGCAAGGCGGTGTACGTGATCCGCGGCATCGAGGGTCTGGACACGGCCAGGGGCACGGTCTATCAGCTGGATGCGCGCTCGCCGGATGCCTTCATCCTGGCGGACCAGTTCAAGGTGAGGCCGGGTGATGTGGTGTTCGTCGGGCCTGCCGACGTGACGCGCTGGAACCGCTTCCTGTCCCAGTTGTTGCCGCTGACCGGCATCATCAGCAACGCGGCCAACGCCTCGTACAACCTCGACCACTGATGTTGTCGCGGCGCCCGAACAACGGCCGGCGCAAGCCGGTCTTTGCGATGCCCTTGCGTCTTGCGCGAGGGCATCGTTCGTTCGCGCGCCGATGCGGGGAGCGGATTGCCGTGTTTGCGGCGGCCGGCATGCTGCTCGCCGGATGCACCAGCGTCTCGCGCTCCACCGCGGATACCATGCGGCTTGTCTGGCAGGGCACGCCCAGGCTTTCGCCCACCGCCGAACAGGTGCAAGCCAAGCCTTATTTCCAGATGCGCGCCATCACTGCGCACGGCGACGCGATTCTGATCCTGGGCAACGTCGTCGGTGCTCGACAGTATTGGTACGGCACGAGCGGTGTTGCCCTGGTGCTGGAAGACGGTCGCGTGGTGCAGACCATCGGTCTCGCACAGAATCTCGATGGCAGCCGTATCGATCGTGCCAACGATCCTTTCGTCCATGGGCTGCAAACGCTTGGCGCCGCCACCAGCTACGACCGCATCGACGACTGGTCGCCTGGTTATCGCTACGGCATTCCGGTGCACGCGACGCTGAAGCCCGCAGGTGAAACCAGCATCGACATCCTCGGCACGGCGCATCGCGTCTTGCTGGTGACCGAAGAAGTTTCCGCCAAGGTAGCCGGCCTTCGCGTCAGCAATCGCTATTGGGTCGACCCCAGCGATGGCTTCGTGTGGATGAGCGAACAGGAAGTCATGCCTGGCATGACGATCAAGCTGGTGCAGTTGCGCCCGTATCGCGGGAGCAAATCGTGATGCGCCGATACATGCTGCTTGCGGCCATGATCTGCCCGCTCGCCGCGCATGCAGTGGACGTCCAGATCACGGGCGCCGTAACCGCTCCCGGTTTGAAGCAACTTTCCGGTCACGCGCGCCTGAGCGATGGCGCGCTGGCCAGCCCCTTGGGTGCCGATGCGTATCCGCTGGGCGCGTCGTGGCAGCGACCGTCGCTTCAGGTGGAGCAGTCGCGCCTGAAGGCAGGCGTCCTGTTTGACCTGGATAGCGCGCGGCTGCAGGCCTTGCGCGATAACCGTACCGCCCTGGCCGACACCCTCGCTTCGCTGCGCGACTGGTTGCAGCCGATGCCCGTGACGGGGCGTGAAGTGGCCTTGCTCGACCCGCGCTCGGTGGAAGTGAACGCCGTCGAAAATCGGCCTGTGGGCGAAGGCGACACGCTTTTTTATCCCCGTCGCCCAACCACCATCCAGGTGGTCGGCGCAGTGAACCAGCGTTGCGTGCTGCCGTTCGTGCCGATGCAAAACGCGCAGGACTATCTCGGCGCCTGCAAACCGTCGAATGTGGCCGATGGTGACTGGATCTTCGTGATCCAGCCCGATGGCCGCATCACGAAACAGGGCGCGGGGCTGTGGAATCGCGGCCCATCCATGCCATTGGCGCCAGGAGCGGTGATCTACGTGCCACTGCGTGAAACCGGCTTGCATGGCGTGTCGCCGGAGCTCAACCAGGCATTGGCCGCCTTTCTGGCGACCCAGCCGCTAGCTGCGGCGGAAGGCGATCGATAATGCGCAAGCGGACAGGACGTCCCTCGGGGATCATCACCTCGCCCCGCGGCCGCACCCAGCTGCGGCGGCGTTGCGGTTGCCTGCTGCCCTTGCTTGGCGGCTTGCTGATGGGCACGGCGTATGCCGACAACGCTCCCACGCAAAGTGATTTTGGCGGCGTCGGCCTGTGGCAGACGCCCACCGCACGCATGGCCGACGATGGCGAAGTGGCGCTGACGGCCAGCCATGTCCAGCCGTACGACCGCTACAACGTTTCGTTGCAACCGCTGCCGTGGCTGGAAGGCATCTTCCGTTACACCGCGGTGAACAATCGCCGGTATGGCCCGGAATCACTGAGCGGTAGCCAGAGTTACAAGGACAAATCCATCGACGTGAAGATACGTCTATGGAGCGAAAGCCATTACCTGCCCGACCTCAGCGTGGGTGCCCGCGATATCGGCGGCACCGGTCTGTTCGCCGGCGAATACGTGGTGATGAACAAGCGTTTCGGGCCGATCGACGCCAGCCTGGGCATGGGCTGGGGCTATGTCGGTGCGCGCGGCGACATCAACAATCCGTTGTCCATCATCAGCGACAAGTTCGATGTGCGGCCGAGCGATAGCGACGGCACCGGCAAGTTCTCCAGCAATCGTTATTTCCGCGGCCCGGCAGCGCTGTTTGGCGGCATCAGCTACCAGACGCCGTGGGACTGGCTGGTGCTCAAGGCCGAGTACGACGGCAACAACTATCAGCACGAACCGCAGCACAACAATCAGAAGCAGAGCTCGCCGGTCAACGTCGGCGCTGTGTTTCGTCCCGGCCGCAACCTCGATCTGAGCGTGGCGATCGAGCGCGGCAACACGGTGATGTTCGGACTGACACTGCACGCCAATATGGCCGAAGGCACCGGACCGACGAAGTTGCTGGATCCGGCGCCGCCCAAGCAGAACACCGCACCCGTGACGCAGACGCCGGAAGAGGTCGACTGGGCGAACGTCGCGCGAACACTTCGCGACAACGCGGGCATCCAGGTGTCGAGCATCACCCGCCGCGGCAGCGAAGTGGTGGTGAAAGGCGAGCAGGAGACCTATTTCTACAGCGCCAAAAGCGTGGGCCGTGCGGCGCGCGTGCTCGACAACGCGCTTGGCGCCGGCGTCGACTGGTTCACCATCGCCTCGCAGCAGGAAGGCCTCACCACGGCGGAAACCAGCGTCAACCGCCAGCGTTTCGATGAGCTGTTGAATCACGACATCACGTTGGGTGAATTCCGCCAAAGCGTGGAGCAAAACGCGCCGACACCGCGCAATGATGACGTGCTCTACCGCGCCCCGATCAAACGTTTCGACCAGTCCTTTGCGCTGGTTTACGCGCAAAATCTCGGCGGCCCGGACGCCTTCCTGCTCTATCAGATCGCCGCCGTCTACAACCTCGATTTCCACTTCACGCCCAACCTTTGGTGGAGCGGTGTGGCGTCGGTGGATCTGCTCGACAACTACGACAAGTTCAAATACGACGCGCCCAGCGACCTGCCGCGCGTGCGTACCGATGTGCGCAAGTACATCACCAGCTCGACCGTCACCATGCCGGTCTTCCAGCTGACTGGTACGCAGCAGCTCGGCCACGATCTTTACGGCATGGCGTATGCCGGCATGCTGGAGAGCATGTTCGGCGGCGTGGGCGGCGAAGTGCTCTATCGCCCGTTTGGCGAGCGCTGGGCGATCGGTTCGGATATCAATTGGGTCAAGCAGCGCGGCTACGACCAGGACTTCTCGTTCCGCGGCTATCACGTGGTCACCGGCCACGTCACCGGCTATTTCGACCTGGGCTACAAGGATGTGCTCGTCGCAGTCAGCGCCGGTCGCTATCTGGCTGGAGACTGGGGTGCGACGGTCGACGTGTCGCGCGAGTTCCGCAACGGCGTGCGCATGGGTGCGTATGCGACCAAGACCAATGTGTCGGCGGCGCAGTTTGGCGAAGGCAGTTTCGACAAGGGCATCTATGTGTCGATTCCGTTCGACCTGATGCTGCCCCGCTCCACGCTTTCGCGCGCCGCCTTTGTCTGGGATCCGCTGATCCGTGACGGCGGCGCGAGCCTGGGCCGGCGCTACTCGCTCTACTCGCTCACCAGCGATCGCGACCTGGACAACTTCAACAGCAATCTCGACAAGATCGTCGAGTAAGGCTTTGGGCCCGGATAGTCACCGGGCCACCTCGCCCGCGAATGCATCGACATTCTTAGCCGTCGAGCCACACCTCGCCGTCGGTGACGCGCACGCCCACGCTGCGCAAGTGCTCGCCGCGACACGGGCCGCCGATGCAAAGCCCATCGACATCCTGGAACGACGCGCCATGCGCCGCACAGATCAGCAAGTTGTCTTTGATCAGGAACTTGCCCGGCGCCCAGTCCAGGCGGCGTCCGGCATGCGGACAAATATTGAGATAGGCATACGCCGCGTCATCGCGACGCAGCACGATCACGTTCTCCTCGCCGTCGCGCAGCACGGCATCAACCGCGATGGCGCCGCCATCGGGAATATCGTCCAGTCGGCAAAGCGCCTGGTCGGGTGTTGCTGTATCCATCGGCACTTGCCTCTTTCGCCCTAAGGCCCCATCGTTACGCACGTAAGTCGTTGATTTTACCACACGGATTTTTAACACATGCGCTTTTCACTGCCCATGCCGCGTCGCTCCCGCCATCCCCTGGTCCGCGCTTTGTCGCTGCTCGTGGGCCTCGCCGTGGTGGGCATCTTGCTGGTGTTTGGTCTCGTGGTAGCGAGCGTGCTGCTCGTTGGAGGCGCTGTGGTATTCGCGCTACGCCAATGGTCGCGCAAGCGCAGTGCCGTGTCGCCTGTGGGCACGCGCAGCCACAAGCCCGAAGTCATCGAAGGCGAATTTGTGGTGCTGCAGCGCACGCATCACGTCGCGCATTGATGATCCGGCCTGCGGGCCGTCCGGCAATCAGCAAGTCCTGAAGCGTCGGCGCCGCCGACGCTGGTGTTGCGTCACGCACCCAGGAGACTAGCCGCGCAAGATCCGGATGGCTGGCCAGGCAGGCTGGCACTAGGCTGGACTCATCGGTTCTTCGGATGTCCACCATGACGACCCGCCACACCAACGAATCCACCCTCGAACAGGTCCGCCTGCTGCTGGAACGCGCCGACGAAGCGCCGACCCTGCAGGATCTTGCCGAGGTTGCCAAGCTCAGTCCCAGCCATCTGCAGCGGGCGTTTCGGCGTCGCTACGGCATGAGTCCGGCGGAATATCATCGCGCGCGCCGTTTCGGCCAGCTCAAGACGGCACTGCGCAAAGGCGCGGCGGTATCCGATGCGGTCTACGACGCCGGCTTCGGTTCGGGCAGCCGCGTCTACGAACATAGCGACCGACTGCTCGGCATGACGCCCGCCAGTTATCGCGCCGGCGGCGCGGGCGCTGCGATCCGCTACACCACCACCGAGACCTCCCTGGGCCGCCTGCTGGTCGCCACCACTTCACGCGGCATCTGCTCAGTAACGCTGGGCGATACCGATGCGGAACTGGAGCAGCGGCTCGCCGACGAGTTCCCGCACGCAACCCGCGAACGCGTGGATGCCGGCCGCGAAGAATGGCTGGACGCGGTGATCGCGCGCATCGCCGGCGAACTGGGCTGGAGCACCACGGATGCACCGGATCTTCCGCCGCTCGATGTCGCCGCCACGGCCTTTCAATGGCGTGTGTGGAATGCACTCACGCGCATCCCCGCCGGCACCACCAAAAGCTATGGCGAATTGGCCGCGGAACTGGGCATGCCTCGAGCTGCCCGCGCCATCGGCAATGCGTGCGGCAACAACCGGCTCGCCTTGATCGTGCCGTGCCATCGCATCGTCCGCGAAGACGGTTCGCTCGGCGGCTGGCGCTGGGGCGTGGAACGCAAGCGCGAGCTGCTTGCCAGCGAACAGCGTGGCGACCATCGAGAAGGCAAGCGCTCAGCCGCCTGACTTGAGCAGCGCTCAACCCTGCCTTGCGGAAGCCTCGCTTCTGCCGCCGCTGCGCCCGGACTATGTTGGGTGTGCCTGTAAACTATGAGCGGCATCCACCCCGCGATGCTCCCCGCGCAGCCTGCCATGACAGATACCACGACCACCTCCGTCGCCCCCGCGGCGACCGCGCCCTTTGCCGACACCCGCGTGCTGGTGCCGTTGGCGCTGTTTGCGCTGTACATCATCTGGGGTTCGACCTACCTGGGCATCCGCTATGCCCTGGAAAGCTACCCGCCCTTCCTGCTTGCGGGCATTCGTTTTCTGGGCGCCGGCGTTGCGCTGTTTGCCTTCCTTCGCCTGCGCGGCGTGGCGCTGCCCACGGCGCGTCAGTGGCGCAATGCGGCCATCACCGGGTTCTTGCTACTCGGCGTTGGCAATGGCCTGGTCTGCTTCGCCGAGCAGCGGGTGAGTTCGGGGATTGCCGCCGTGGCGGTGGCCAGCATGCCGCTGTTCGCGGCGCTGTTTTCGGGTCTCTATCGGGAGTGGCCGACGCGCCGCGAAGCCATTGGCCTGGTGATCGGTTTCGTGGGCGTGATCGTGCTCAACCTTGGCGCCGGACTTTCCGGTTCGCGTATCGGTGCGATCGCGCTGCTCGTGGCCGCGATGAGCTGGGCCTTCGGCGCGACCTGGAGCCGTCGTCAGGATATGCCGGCTGGCCCCATGAATACGGCGGCGCAAATGCTCTGCGCAAGCGTGGCCATGTTGATCGTAGGCTTCGCCAGCGGCGAACAGCTGCCAGCCCATCCCACCGCACGCGCCACCGCAGCGCTGGTCTATCTTGCGGTGTTCGGCTCGATCATCGCGTTCAGTGCCTTCCTATATGTGCTCAAGCACGCGCGGCCCGCACTGGCGACCAGCTACGCCTATGTGAACCCGCCAGTGGCCGTGCTGTTCGGCGTGTTGCTCGCTGGTGAAAGCGTGGGGCCGTATGACTTGATCGGCATGGCCATCATCCTGCTGGGCGTGGGCGCCATCACCTTGGCGCGCCAGCGCCGCTGATCTCCAGCGCTTTTCCAGAGCCCGCACTTTCCGACGCCGGCAGCGGCGTGAAGGTTGGGCATGCCGTGTGAGGTGATACCAAGGCATGCATCCAGTCGAGCAGGGGTTGCATCAGGCGGTCCGTGCGCAACGGCAGGCTGAGGTGATTTTCGCTCGGGACTTCGACATAGCGCGCCTGCGGTGAACTGGCGGCCAGTGCTTTCAAGGCTGTCGCCGACACGAGCGGATCGCTGGCGCCACGCAACATCAAGGTGCAGGGTGCATGCCGCAACGCGCTGGCGGTGTCGATGTGCTCCAGATCGACGCCCAGGTCGCTGGATGCACGCGCAATGGCCGCATCCACGCTGGATCCACCTATGGCATGACCCAGCCAACGCGGACCGAACAAGCCCGTCGATGGCGCGCGACGAATGACGTCGGCCGCATTGCCATATGGCTCCAGCGCGATCACACCATCGACATCGTCCAGCTCAGCGGCCGCGAACACCGCTGCGGTGGCGCCATAGGACACGCCCATCAAATACAGCGGCGACGGCAACCGCCCCGATGCACGAAGGCTGCGCACCAGCTCGGCCACGTCCTTGCCTTCACGCGGCCCGTAGCCGACTGGTGCGATGTCAGAATCACCCTGGCTGCGCAGATCCGGCATCACCGTCACATAGCCTGACGATGCAAACCGATACGCCCAGGTTGCCAGCATGGCGCCCTCGCCTTCCCACGGGTGCAGCAACACGATGCTGCCCTTTACTGCGAGCCGCGAACCATCGAACGGGGCCTGCGGCATTTGCCACTGCCATCGGAGGCTCGAGCCATCGGCTGATGCCCTGAAGGTTTCCTGCATGACGTATGCATGCGGCTGACCCAGCCAATAAGCCATACGCACACCATCGGACGTGCGTATCGATGCCTGCACAAAGCCCTGCTGCCGCAGGTTGTCGTGGATGGCTAGTTGCAACGGCGTATGGCTGCGCGCCGGATGTTCGATCTTGTGGGTCACATAGCTTGCACAGCCGGCAAGCCAAGGCAGCAGGGCCAGCCCTATCGCATATCCCTTGCGCATGACGATCTCCCCAGGCGTCACCGACGGCGCGAGCGTTGCGCGGCGCCGCCAGATTCGCAAGCGGTCGCGCGGTGAGGCCGCGCCACCGCCGCTCTTACAGTTCGCGCAACGCGGTCGTCACCGGCAATCGCGCGGCGCGGATGGCCGGGAAGATGCCGCCGATGAAACCGATGGCGAGCGCCCATTTGAGACCTGTCCAGAGCAGGGCTGGCGACACGCGCAACTCGAAGCTCAATTTGCCCACGGTGCCCGCAGCGAGCGTCGAGGCGCTATAGCCATTGAAGATCACCCAGGCGAGCAAGCCACCGAGCAAGCCGCCGATCAGCGCGAGCAACATGGTTTCCAACATCACCGCGACCACCACGGGCAAGCCGCGAAATCCGATCGCACGCAAGGTGGCGATTTCGCGTGCACGGGCGGCGACGGCTGCGAACATGGTATTGAGCGCGCCGAACATGGCGCCGATGGCCATGATCAGGCCGACCGTAATGCCGACTACCTTGATCACCTTGGTCATGCCTTCGGACTGCTTGCTGAAGTAGTCCAAGGTGGTGCTGACATCCACCTTCAACTGCGGATTGCCTTCCAGCTCGGCCTTGAACTTGTCGTAGGACTTGGGATCAGCCAACCGCACCATCACCGACGCACGACTGCTGCCGCGACGATAGGTGTCGGCCACCACGCTGGCATCGCCCCATATTTCCGAATCCATGGCATCGCCGGACGAGAACACGCCGACCACCGTCCACTGCTGGTTGCCCAGTTTTACGGTATGGCCAGGCACCAGGCCATCGAACTGCTTTGCCGCGCCCTTGCCCACGATCAACTCGCGCATGCCGGGCTGAAAGTTGCGTCCCTCGATGACTTTCACGTTGGGACGCACGGCCCAGGCCTGGTCGCCGACGCCGCGCAGCTGCACGCTGCCTTCGTCGTCCGGGTTGCCGCCCTTGAGTGGAAGATTGGCGGCTACCACCAGCTCCGGCGAGGCGATGGGCTGGCCTTTGCTGTCCTTGGCGATGCCCGCGGCCTGCGGAATCAGCGTCACGCTGTCGTGATCGAGTACCGACATCACTTCGGCCGCCGATGAACCGCGCATCACGATGGCGGTGTCGGCACTGCCGGTCTTGCGCAGCGTCTCCGCATAGCCCTCGCCCATCGCCAACAAGGCGACCAGCACGCCAACCACGCCGGCAATACCGATCACGATGACCGCCGACGATCCGATGCGCTGCCTTAGTGTGCTGATGCCGACGCTCGCCACCGATGCCGCACGCCGACCGCTGCGGGTGAACGCCATCCACAAGGCAAACACCACGGCCAGCCCGATGACGCCCTGCCAGGGCAGGATGACCCAGGCCCACAGCACGATGGCGATCACGATCAGCAAGCCCAGATTGAACAGGAAATTCTTCATGTCGCTCTCCTTAGCGGCCAGCCAATGCATCGACGATGTTCAGCCGCATCGCCCGCATGGCCGGCAATACGCCCACCAGCAGTCCGATGGCGATCATCAGCACCAGGCCCAGGATCCAGCTACCCGCACCCACGCTGGGCAGGTTGAGCATGCCGCCGCTGCCGGCGCTCACGACGGGAATGATCAGCGAGGCCAGGCCAAGCCCGATCACACCGCCGAGCAACAACAGCAGTACGGACTCGGCCAGCACGATGGCGAGCACGGCCTGATTGGAGAAGCCAATCGTCTTGAGCACCGCCAGCTCGCTGGTGCGTTCGCGAACCGCCTGCATCATGGTGTTGCCGGACAACAGCAACAGCGTGAAGAACACCGCGCCCATGATCGAACCCACGATCAGGCCGATATCAGCCAGCTGCTTCATCCAGTTGGCGGTCGCCGCCTGTTCGGTCTGGGTACGCGTCTCGTGATCGGAGTTGGCTGAGATCGCGTCGATCGCCTTGGCCACCTTGTCGGCCTGGTTCACATCGCTGACGCGCGTGACATACCAGCCCACGGTGCCGCGATTGAACGGCGTGGTCTCGTCGAAATACTTCCAGTGCAGCAACAGCATCTGGTCGAAGAAGCCGCCGCTCTTCTTGTCCTTCGAATGCAGGATGCCGACGATGTCGAACGTCCAGTTCTTGCTGCCCTGGCGATCCGGGAAGATGGTCGACTGCAGCGGGATCTTGTCGCCTACTTTCCAGTTGAAACGCTTGGCCAGTTTTTCGCCGACGAGAATGCCCGTTCGCGTATCGTCAAAGGCCTTGCGCTCGGCCGCACTCACCTCGATCTCCGGATAGAGGTCGATGTAGTTCGGTTCCACCGCAAAACTGAAGACCTGGTTGTGCGGGTCCTGATAGGCGCCGCCGAACCAGTTCGCGTAGGTCACCATCTTCACGCCGGGCACCTGCGCAATCTGGGCTTCCAGCGATTGCGGCAAGGTCTGGATGAAGGAGAGTTTCGAACCGGTCTGCAGGCGTTGTGCGCCATTGGCGCTCTGGCCCGCCTGGTTGAACGAGGTACGCACCGCGTCGAGCATGCCGAACAGCAGGAACGCGGCAATGATCGACACGAGCGTAAGCAAGGTGCGGGTCTTGCGCCGGAACAGCGCCGCCCAGATGAGATGGAGATATTTCATCGTCGCATCCTCACGCCAGTGCCTGTTCGACCAGCGTACCCTTGTCCAAATGCAGCGTGTGGTTCGCGTATTCGGCCGCCTTCGGATCGTGCGTGACCATCACGATGGTCTTGCCGTGCTCGCGATTGAGCACGCGCAGCAGCCCGAGCACTTCCTCGGCGGACTGGCGATCGAGGTCGCCTGTCGGCTCATCGCAAACCAGCAGCGTGGGATCGGAAACGATGGCACGGGCAATCGCCACGCGCTGTTGCTGACCGCCGGAGAGTTCGCTGGGCTTATGCGTCGCGCGCTCATCCAGGCCCACCAGCTGCAGCGCGATCGACGCATTCTTGCGTCGCTGCGCGGCTGACAGCTTGGTGAGCAGCAACGGCAACTCCACGTTGCGTTGCGCGGACAGCATCGGCATCAGGTTGTAGAACTGGAACACGAAGCCCACATGCGCCGCCCGCCACTTCGCCAACTGGCCACCGCCGAGCTGGTCGAGGCGCTGACCCGCCACCGTGATGCTGCCGCCGCTGGGCGTATCCAGGCCTCCGATGAGATTGAGCAAGGTGGTCTTGCCCGAACCGGACGGCCCCATCAACGCCAGGAAATCGCCTTCGGCAATATCGAGGTTGATGTGGTGCAGCACTTCCACTTTCTGCTTGCCGCGCTCGTACACCTTGGAGAGGTCGCGGGTTTCGATCAACGTGCTCATGCGTTAGCTCCTGATGCGAATTGTTTGGCACCGTTCCAGGCGATGCATCCGATCACGCGTTGACGAAGCGGATCACTGGGCGGCTTTTGCCGCCAGCTTGACCCGGTCGCCGTCCTTCAATGGCTCCGGCGGCGACACCACCACGATGTCGCCCACTTGCACACCTGTCGGCAGCAGGCTCTGGTCGCCGATTTTCGAGGCGGCCGCAGATACCGTGCGTTGCTGCACGGTGTCCCCGCTGACGATGAACACCACGCCATGACCGTCGCGCTGCGCGATGGCCGCGGTCGGCACCAGCGCGCCCTGCGGTGCGTGTGCCTGCGGCGCTTCCTGCTTCTTTTCCAGGAAGGACACGCGCACGCCCATGTCCGGCACGATGCGTCCGTCCTTCTTCTCCAGCGCCACGCGTACTTTCACCGTGGCCTTGCCGCGATCGGCGGCGGGAACGATGGCGATGACGTGGGCGGGAATCTTCCAGTCCGGATAGGCGTCCAGCACGGCCTCGGCGGGCATATGCGGCTCCACGCGGCCGATATAGGCCTCGTTGACGTCGACGTCCACTTCCAGCGAATCCATGTCAACCACGGTGCCGACGCCCGTGCGGGTGAAACCGCCGCCGGCGGAGAACGGCGAGACGATTTCGCCGACCTGTGCGTCCTTGGTGGTGATCACGCCATCGAACGGCGCGCGGATCACGCAATAGTCGAAGTTGACCCGCGCCTCAACGACCTGCGCATCGGCCGAGGCCGCACTGCGCTGCTGCGAGAGCAGCTGGGCGCGGGTGCTGTCCACCAGCGTGCGCGATTGCTCGGCGACCTGTTTGGCGACCAGGCCTTTCACGGCGAGTCCTTCGTTGCGCACCGCGTCGCGCTCGTTCTGTGCAAGCTGCACCTGGTACTGCGACACCAGGGCGTGCGATGCGGCGGCCGCCGTACGGGCCGCATCAAGTGCGGCCTTGTACTGCGAGTCATCGAGGCGTGCCACTACCTGGCCCTGCTTCACGTGATCGCCCTCTTCAATCAGCACGTCGGTCAGCGTGCCGGTGATCTGTGCCGACACGGTCGCCTGCCGCCGCGCGGTGACATATCCGGTGGCCTGCAGCACCGCACCGGCCGCCGCATTGGCGACCGGCGACTGCGCCTGGGCCGTCTGCACTTCGATGGCCTGCCGGCCCAGCACCAACCACGCCACCCCAGCTGCGACCAACAGGACGAGCAGCACGCCGCCAACGATCCACGGCCAGCGACCGGGTCCCTGGCCATGCTCCTCGCGCAGGTGTTTCTCGATGCGCAGTTCCTTCAATAGATCCGCATTCGCCACACGCTCTCCCTGCCGGTCCGAGCCGGTTCCATGATGCGATACACAATGCTGGAGCGACGCTTCCGCCTCCAGAGGCCCTCATCAGCCAAAGGCGGTGACAGCTGTCACCCGGGCTGACTTGATCGAGGGCAGAGAACGGCCCGGTTGTACTCGCAAGCCCGGATCGAAAAAAGCTGACGTGACAGGGGACTGGCAGGACGGGTCAGCGGTGATACCCTTTCCGCCCATGTCATACGCCATTTCTCCCCCGCCTGTACCGAGCCTGCCGATCATCGGCAGCGACCAACGTTTCCCGCTGCGCCGCATCTTCTGCATCGGCCGCAACTACGCCGAGCACGCCCGCGAAATGGGCGCGACGGTGGACAAGGACACCCCGCTGTTCTTCACCAAGCCGGCCGACGCCGTGGTCACCGACGGTGCCGACGTCGTCTACCCGCAAGCCACCCACGACCTGCACCACGAAGTGGAAATGGTGGTGGCACTGGGCGCGGGCGGACGTGACCTGACCGAACAGCAAGCCGGCGCGCTGATCTGGGGCTACGGCGTGGGTCTGGACCTGACCCGCCGCGACCTGCAGGCCGTGGCCAAGGCCAAGAGCCATCCCTGGGACGTGGCCAAGGGCTTCGATCATTCCGCGCCCGTCTCCGCGCTGCGCCCGGCCAGCCAGGTGACGCTGGATGCCGATACCGCACTCACCTTGACCGTGAACGGCCAGCAGCGCCAGCACGGCCGCCTCGGCGACATGGTGCACAGCGTGAACGAGATCATTGCCCTGCTCTCGACGCTGTTCGAGTTGAAGGCCGGCGACCTGATCTTCACCGGGACGCCTGCCGGTGTTTCAGCGATGCAACGCGGCGACCGGTTTCATGCCGAATTGGCCGGTGTGGCCACGCTCGAGGGCAAGGTCGTCTGAACTTGCGGGCGCGGCTACATGCCGCGTCCACACGGCGCTGAGCTAGAGTGTCGCTGCCATCAAGCCCAGGGAGAGAAGCATGAGCATGCTCAAAGAGTTCAAAGAATTCGCCATGCGCGGCAACGTGATCGACCTCGCGGTCGGTGTTGTGATCGGCGGCGCATTCGGCAAGATCGTCACCTCGCTGGTGGACCAGATCATCATGCCGCCGATCGGCCTGCTCACCGGCGGCGTCGATTTCTCGCAGATGAAGTGGGTGCTCAAGCCGGCCGACAATACCGATCCGGCGCACAAGATTGCCGAAGTGGCTATTGGCTACGGCAACTTCATCAATACCCTGATCCAGTTCCTCATCATTGCTTTCGCGATCTTCCTGGTGGTCAAGGCGATCAATAAACTCACCCGCCGCGAGGAAGCCGCGCCAGCGCCTCCAGCGGCCGACGTGGTGTTGCTCACCGAGATCCGCGACCTGCTGAAGGCGCAGAACCCGAAGTAAGCGACGAGGAACGTTGCGCGGAAAAGGCGCCCAGGGCGCCTTTTTTGTTTTTGATGTTTTTATCCCCGCACCGTGACTTCTGGCCTAAGCAGCCAGAGGCATGCGGGCCATAATCGAAGTTTCCGCCCAAGGAACGTCCCCATGCGTCAACTGCCGCTCACCTTGCTCGCCGCCAGCCTGATGTTTGCCATCGGCTCGGCCCATGCCGCCACCCAGACCACGGTTCCCGCCGCAGCCGTAAAGACGGCCGAACAGCTGCGCGACAAGGCGATGAACGACAACACGGCCTACCAGATCGTCGAGTCGCTGACCACGGAAGTGGGCCCGCGCATTGCCGGCGGTCCGGCCGATCAGCGCGGCCGCGAGTGGGCGATCGCCAAGTTCAAGGCACTGGGTTTCGACAAGGTCTATACCGAGCAGGTCACCTATCCGCTGTGGGAACGCCGCAGCGAACATGCAGCCATCGTGGCTCCGTTCCCGCAGCCGCTGGACCTGATCGCACTGGGCTACTCGGCCGGCACGCCCAAGGGCGGCCTCACTGCCGAAGTGGTGCGCTTCGATAGCCTCGATGCACTGAAAAAGGCCGATCCCGCCAGCGTGAAGGGCAAGATCGTTTACGTCGATGCGCACATGCAGCGCCACAAGGATGGCGCGGATTACGCCATCGGCTCGGGCGTGCGCGTCGGTGGTCCGGTGATCGCCGCCAAGATGGGCGCCGCCGGCTTCCTGCTGCGCTCGGCCGGCACCGATGCCAATAGCCGCACGCCGCATACGGGCGTCACCGGCTTCACCGATCCGAAAGAGGCCATCCCCGCCGCGGCGCTCTCCAATCCCGATGCCGACCAGCTCACGCGCATCCTCGGCTATGGCAAGCCGGTGAGCGTCAAGCTCGATCTCGATGTCGGCTTCAACGGCAGCTATACCGGCGCCAACGTGATCGGCGAAGTCACCGGCAAGAAGCACCCGGATCAGGTCATCGCCATCGGCGGTCATCTCGATTCCTGGGATCCGGGCACTGGCGCGATCGACGACGGCGCCGGCGTGGCCATCGCCATGGCCGCCGGCAAGCTTATCCACGACATGCCGCAGCGTCCGGACCGCACCATTCGCGTCATCGCCTTCGCCAACGAAGAGATGGGCCTGTGGGGCGGTCGCGCGTATGCCGACAAGCATGCCAAGGAAGTCTCGAAGTTTCAGCTCGGCACCGAGTCGGATTTCGGCGCGCGCAAAGTGTGGCTGATGACCGCCAGCGTGAAGCCCGAAGCGCGCGGCGCCATCGAGCAGATCGCCAAGGTGCTGGCGCCGATCGGCGTGGACTACGACGCCAAGAAGCCGGGCGGCGGTGGTTCGGACCTGTCGCAGATGCACGGCAAGGGCATGGCCGCGCTGTCGCTGGTGCAGGACGGCACCGATTATTTCGACTACCACCACACCGCCAACGACACGCTCGACAAGATCGATCCGAAGGAACTGGCGCAGAACGTGGCGGTGTATGCCGCGTTCTCGTACATGGCTGCGCAGGCTGATGGCGATTTTGGTTCGGCGCCTGGGGCGTTTGCGGGTGACGGGACGGAAGAGTGATCGCTCACCACGTGTGATCAAGAGGGCGGCCCACGGCCGCCCTTTTTTTGTCCAGCCATTCACTGTGGGAGCGCACCCTGTGCGCGACAAACCTACGAAGCGGAGACGACGCCTCGCCGCAGTCGCGCACAGGGTGCGCTCCCACAGGAGGTGAGGTGAGGTGACGCTCAGTGGGCTGCTTCGGCTTCGCCCACACGCCGCTTGCGCGACAAACGCGCATTCAGGCGATCGAGATACAGATAGATCACCGGCGTCAGATACAGCGTGAGCACCTGCGACACCAGCAGGCCACCCACCACGGCCAGGCCCAGCGGGCGACGCGTGTCCGCACCCGCGCCAAGTCCCAGCGCAATCGGCAAGGTGCCGGCGAACGCGGCCATGGTCGTCATCATGATCGGGCGGAAACGCACTTGGCACGCTTCGACGATCGCCAACGCCGGCGCAGTGCCTTCGCTGCGCTGCTTCTCCAACGCAAAGTCGATCATCATGATCGCGTTCTTCTTCACGATGCCGATCAGCATCACGATACCCACGAAGGAGAACAGGTCCAGCGGCGCATGGAAGATCATCAGTGTCAGCAACGCACCCACACCGGCCGACGGCAGCCCGGAGAGGATCGTCAACGGATGGATGAAGCTTTCGTACAGAATGCCGAGCACCAGATAGATCACGAACAGCGCCATCACCAACAGCAGGCCCATGCCCTGCATCGAGTCCTGGAACGCCTGCGCCGTGCCCTGCACGCTGCCGGTGATGGTCGGCGGCAGGTTCATCTGCTTCATCGCGCCATCGATGCTCGCGACGGCTTCGCTGAGGCTTACGCCCGGCGCGAGGTTGAACGAGACCGTCACCGCGGGAATCTGGCCCTGGTGATTGACGGTGAGCGCCTGCGGCTTGCGCTCGAAGCTCGCCACCGCATTGAGCGGCACCAATCCGCCACTGCTCGAGGTGACGTAGATCTGCGACAGCACATCCGGATCGTTCTGCAAGGCGTAATAGACCTGCAGGATCACCCAGTACTGCGATGACGCGCCGTAGATGGTGGAAATCTGATTGGCGCCAAACGCCGATCCCAGCGCCGTCTGCACCTGATCCATGCTCAGGCCCAGCGTCGCGAGCTTGTCGCGATTCACGTTCACCACGATGGATGGACCATTGAGGTCCAGATCGCTGGTGACGTCCTGGAAACCGGGCAGCTTGCTGAAGGCGGTGATCACCTTGCCCGACCAGTCGTACAGCGCCGGCGTGTCGATCGACTGCAAGGTGTACTGGTATTGCGCCTTCGATTGACGTCCGCCCACCTGGATCGGCGGCGGGTTCTGGATATAGGCGCGGATGCCGGGCACTTTGGCGAACTTGGCGCGCAACTCCTGGATGATTTCGTTGATGCCCTGCTCACGCTCGCCGGCGGGCTTGAGCGTGAGCGACAGGGAACCGTTGTTGGTGGTCGTGCGCGCACCGCCGCTGCCGACCGACGACATATAGCTCTGGATGTTCGGATCGTCGCCCACGATCTTGGCCAGCTGCTGCTGGCGTTGCGCCATGCTGGCCACGGAGGTGTCGTCCGGACCTTCGACGTTGACGTTGAGCTGCCCCGAATCGCCGGCCGGGATGAAATCCTTGTCGACCACCACGAAAAGCACCGCCGTGGCGACCAGACTGGCCACGAACAGCCCCATGATGCTGCGCGGATGATGCACGGCCCAGGTCAGCGAACTCACGTAGCCGCGGCGCACGCGCTCGAAACCCGCGTCGAACCACAGCACGACTTTGGCCTTTTTCTCGTGCTCGGCATGCTTCAGGAAGCGACTGCACAGCATCGGCGTCAACGTGATCGAGACGAAACCGGAGATCAGGATCGCCACGCTCAGCGTCACCGCGAACTCATGGAACAGGCGGCCGACGATGCCGCCCATGAACATCACCGGCAGGAACACCGCCACCAGCGACAAAGTCATCGAGAAGATGGTGAAGCCGATTTCGCTGGCGCCTTTCAGCGACGCCTCGTACGGGTCCATGCCCTCTTCCACGTGACGCACGATGTTCTCGAGCATCACGATGGCATCGTCCACCACGAATCCGACCACCAGTGTCAGGGCGAGCAGCGAAAGATTGTCCAGGCTGTAGCCCAGCGCAAACATCGCGCCGAACGTACCGACGATGGAGACCGGCAGCGCCAACGCAGGAATCAAGGTGGCGGATGCATTGCCAAGGAACAGATAGATCACCAGCACCACCAGCGCACCGGCGAGCAGCAGCGTGAACTGCACGTCGTTGACCGATTCGCGGATGGACACCGAGCGGTCGTACAAGACCGCCAGTTTGATCGATGGCGGCAAAGTGGCTTCGAACGTGGGTAGCACCGCGCGAATGCGATCGATGGTCGCCACCGTGTTCGAGCCCGGCTGGCGCTGGATCGCGAGCACGATGGCGCGTTCGCCGTTGTACCAGCTGGCGACCTGGTCGTTCTGCACACTGTCTTCGGCCTTGCCCAGGTCCGACAGCCGTACGGGTGCGCCATTGCGGTAGGCCACGATGATGCTGTTATACGCATTGGCCCGCTGCAACTGGCCGTCCGAACGGATTTGCAGCAGCTGGCGATTGCCGTTCAAGGAGCCCGTTGCCAGATTCACGTTGGCGGCGGCGATGGCGTTCTGCACCGTATCGATGCCGATGCCGCTCGCTGCCAGCTTCTGCGGGTCGACGCTGACGCGCACCGCGTATTTCTGGGCACCGTACACACTCACCTGCGCCACGCCGTCGATCATCGACAGGCGCTGGGCCAACTGGGTCTCGGCGTAGTCATCGACCACGGAAAGCGGCTGCGTGCGTGAGCGCAACGTGAGATAGAGAATTGGTGCGTCCGCCGGATTCACCTTGCGGAAGGTCGGCGGCGTGGGCATGTTGGTGGGTAGCTGGCGCTGTGCGGCGGAAATGGCCGCCTGCACGTCCTGCGCCGCGCCATCGATATTGCGATCGAGCTCGAAGGTAAGCGTGATCGAGGTGGCGCCCAAGGCACTGGTCGAGGTCATCGACTGGATGCCGGCAATCGTCGACAACTGATTTTCCAGCGGCGTCGCCACCGCCGTCGCCATCGTTTCCGGCGCCGCGCCCGGGAGGCTGGCGCTCACCGTGATGGTGGGGAAGTCGACATTGGGCAGTTCGTTGACCGGCAGCTTCGGATACGCGACAACGCCAAACACCAGCAACGCCACCATCAGCAGCGTGGTCATCACCGGGCGTCGTATGCACAGGGCAGGCAGGTTCATGTGCTGCCTCAGCCCTTGTCAGTCACGACGTGCACATGGGCGCCGTCGACCAGCAGCAGCTGGCCGTCCGTCACCACGGTCTCGTTGCCGTCCAGGCCTTTCTCGATGACGATCTGCGCGCCCGTCGTGGGGCCCGCCGTGACCATGCGCTGCTGCACCGTGCCGTCTGCATTGGCCACAAACACGAAACTGCCCAGCGGCGAGTTCTGCAGAGCCACCACGGGCACCGTCACCACATTGCTCAGGCGCGTGGTAGGCAACGCCACTTCCACGAACTGTCCCGGCGTAAGCCGGTCGTCGTCGTTGGCGTAGCGCGCCTTGAGCTGGATGGTGCTGGTAGTGGCATCCACCGAGTTGTTGATGAAGTCCAACTCGGCAGCCATCGGCGCTGACTTGGTGCCGGGGATATTCACGGCCACAGGCACCTTGCCGCGCGTCATGCTGGCCTTGATGCCATCCAGGCCCGTCTCGGGCACGGAGAAAGTCACGTGGATCGGGCGTATCTGATTGAGCACGACGATCGAGGTGTCATTGGCAGTGAGCTGCGCGCCGGGATAGACCAGCGGTGCACCGGCGATGCTGTCGAACGGCGCCTGGATCTGCGTATAGCTCAGCTGCGTGCGCGCCAGTTCCACGGCCGCCTGGTCGGCCTTCACCGCAGCGGTATAGATGCTCTGGTTGGCCTTGTACGTGTCGTAGTCCATCTGCGAGACGTAGCCCTTGCCGAGCAAGGGCTGGTAACGCTTGATGATGGTGTTGGCGTTGTCGAGCTGCGCCTGGTCCTTGGCGACATTGCCCAGCGCCTGATCGAGCTGCGCCTGCAGCAGGCTCGGATCGATGCGGATGATGGTGTCGCCCTGCTTCACCTGTCCGCCGGGCCTGAACAGCAAGGCCTGCAACTGGCCGCTGACGCGCGCCTGCACGTTCACCGTCGAAAAGGCTTCGGCGCGACCAATCACCTTCAAGGTGAGATCGAGATCGCCGCGATGCGCGCTGGCCACCTTCACCGGCACCGATGAGGGTGTGGCAGGCGTCTTGGCGGCGGCACGCTCGCCGCCGCGGAACATCTGCGCGGCCACGATCGCGGCGACGATGATCGCTGCCAGCACTACGAGTTTCTTGCGGGACGAACCTTGCATGATGTCTCCGACCACCCACCGCTACCGGCGCGCCCGTCATGCGCCGGGGCGCCGCCACAAAAGGCTGCGCTGCCTGTCCAAAAAGGGGATTGCCGCACCAAGCATGCCCTCGTACATGGGCATCCCTCACCTTCCCGGTGCGTCGCACCAGGCATTGTGATGCAGCCAGCGTCCGTGACCCGCACGACCGACAGCACTTGGCAAATCGTCCGCCGTCAGGCAGACGACATGTTCATCGCAAAATAGTATGGCGGCAGCATGACGCACACCTGCCATAAGGCCTGGGCCGGGGCTAGCTGGGGCGTTGGATCAGACCTCGCCGTCGTCGGGGCTTGCCCCGTTGTCCAGCGCCTGCAGGTTTTCCTTGATGCGGTTGAGCACGCCCAGCGCCTGCTCCAGCTCAGGCACGCTGATACCCTGGGTGGCATCCTTGCGTACACCCTTGGCGATCAGCTCCATATCGGCGATGACGCCGCGCGCCTGGTCGGTGACGTAGAGCCGCCATGCGCGGCGGTCCTTGGGATCGGGGCGACGCTCCACGAAACCGGCAGCCTGCAGGCGATCGATCACCCGGCCCACCGCGATGGGCTCCATTTCCAGCGATTCGGCCAGCTCGGTCTGGCGCAGACCTTCGCGGTGGTAGAGCATCTTGGTGGCCCGCCACTGGGCGCGGGTCAACCCGAATTTCACGGCTCGCCTGTCGAAGTGCTTGCGGAACAGCAAGGTGACATCGTTGAGCAAATAGCCAAACGAAATGTCTTCTGCCTTAGTCATGGCGATGGGTCATTCCCTGCGGGATGGTGTCGTAGCCCAAGCATACGTCGCAACTATTTACGAAGCCAAGGCCTATGAACATAGACATCATTGTCGGCGACATTACCGCACTGGACGTGGATGCCATCGTCAACGCCGCCAACAGCGCGCTGCTGGGCGGCGGCGGCGTGGATGGCGCCATCCACCGGGCGGCGGGCCCGAGGCTGATGGAGGCCTGCCAGGCCATACCCGAGCTCAGCCCCGGCGTGCGCTGTCCTACCGGCGAAGCGCGCATCACCGCCGGATTCGACCTCAAGGCACGCTACATCATCCATACCGTCGGCCCGATCTGGCTGGGCGGCCAGAGCGGCGAGCCTGAACAGTTGGCCAACTGCTATCGGCAAAGCCTGGTGCTGGCGACAGAATATGACCTCAATTCGATCGCCTTCCCCGCGATCAGCTGTGGGGTCTACGGCTATCCGCCGCATCGGGCCGCGCGGGTGGCCGTGCGCAGCCTGCTGGATGCGCCGCAGGGCGGTCCATCAGAGGTGCGGGTCTGCTGTTTCAGCGAGGACATGGCCGCCATCTGGCGCGAGGCGCTCAGCGACGCACATTGAACGGATAGAGCGGCGGCAGCGGCGAGGCGTTCGACGCTTGCGCCAGGGGCTGCCACGCAAATCCATTTTTGAACGCAGCAGCGAGGCGCTCGTCCAGCCCGGCATCGTCCGCGCCGGCATAGCGTTTGCGCTGCAAGGCATCGATGGCTTCGCGTTGAGCTCCTGCAGACAAAGCCAGGGCGAGTTCACCGAGATTGCGTAGCGCAGGCCTTTCCGCCTGGGCCCAGGCGAGCAAGGAGGCCGCCTGTCCTGCCGCATCCTTGCCACGGGCAGCAGCAAGAAAGGCCGCGCGCAGATGCGATGCCGTGGCCTGGGTTTCCCGTGGCGGCGCATTCGCCGCCAGCCCGCCGCGTCGACGACGCCAGATCAGCCAGGCCAGCACCGTCAGTACCCACAAGCCGAGGCTGGCGAAGGCGATACTGCGCCACCAGGTGTGTTGGACGACGACGGTGGCCTGCGCCGGCGCGACTTCGACAGGTATGGCGTTGCTTTGCGGCGTGGGCGCTGCCGACGCCGCTGGCGCGCCTGCCGCCGCCAGCACGTTGAACGTCTGCGCCGGAATGCGCGCTGTTTCGGCGTGGTTCTCCACCACGTTCCACCAGGTGAGCGTGGTTTCCGGAATGCTCAGCTTGCCGGCGCGATTGGGCACCACGGCGAAGCTCTGCTGACGACGCCCCACCAGCCACGGGCCTTCCACGCGCGTGCCATTCACCGGCTTGTCCGGATACACAGTGGCGCCGTCGAGCGCGGGCAGGCTGAGCGCAGGCAAGGCCTCGTACGGCAGGCCGACGGCCTGCACGTTCATCACCAGGTTCAATGGTTCGCCCACATGCAGATCGCCATGCGACGGGCCGCCATCCAGCGTGAGATTGAGCGAACGCGCAGGCAACCATGCCGCCTGCGCCGCCTGCGTGGGAGCCGGCCGTACATCGATGTCCACCAACGGCGACGCCGCCGTGATCGGCGTGCCGTTGCCGAAGAAGGCGTCGGGGTTGGCCATGTTGACCGACTCGCCCTGGAAGGCCACGGCTGGAATCTGCAGATGGCCTTCGCGCTGTGGCGTGGCCGCGTAGCGGCGCTCGATCACGTTGTAGCGACGACCGCCCCGCTCCGCCTGATAGGTGATTTCATCGCCGAGGCGACGGAAGTCGATGCCGGTTACTTGCGGGTCTTCCAGGGCACCGCTGGTCAGATCGGTGGCGTAGAACAAGCGCACCGTATAGACGATCTGCTGGCCGACATACGCGCTGGCGGGATCGACCGTCGCCTCGACGAAGACGTCCTTGCGACCCGCCGCTGCTGCGCTGGCATCGGGCTGCACCACCTCCAACGCCACTGGTGCGGTGGTCCCGCCGGCAAAGGACAGCGCTGGAATGCGCAAGGTGCCCACACGCAGCGGACGCAATGCCACGCCCACCGTAACCTGCGCGGCGCGCTGGCCGTTGATGATGCTGATGCTGGTGTTGCTTGAAGAGCCAAGCACGGCGAAGTCCTGCGACAACGCGCTCAGGTCCGGTGTGGCCGCCATGGCTCCGCCACTGGCGCGCAGATTCAGCGTGACTGTCTCACCAAGCTCCACGCGGTTGCGATCCAGCGTTGCCTGCACGTCCGCGGCGAACGACGCCAGCGGCCACAGGCACGCGAGGCAAAACAGCAAGATACGAAGATAGCGGGCCTTCACTGCGAGTCACCTTCAGACGGCGATGCGCCACCATGGCGCTGCCGGTATTCAAGTTCGAACTTGCGCCGTAACAGCGCGCCCGGATCGTCAGGCACGCGCTGCAGCGCCTGTCGCACATCGGCAGGCAGTTTCGATTGGGCGTCGTCTTTCTCGATGGCGCCAAGTTCGTGGGTGCCGTCGCGCGCTTTCTCGTTGGCTTGCTGCTTGCCCAGCGCCTCGTCCATCTGCTTTTGAAGCGCCTGTTGCGCCTGGGCCTGGCGTGCGCGCTCCTGCGCCTGTTGCTCGGGCGTCTGCGGCTGATTGACGCCTTCCTGGCCGGGCGACTTGTCCATCGTCTGGTTGCGCCCCTGCTCGCTCTGATCGTGGCTCTGGCCTTCCGAACCGCCGTGCGCATCCTGCGAGGACTTGCCTTGGCCCTGGTCCTGTTTGCTCTCGTCGCGCTGCTGGCCCGCCTGGCCTTGTGCATGGTCGGGCGGTGTAGTCGAGGGACCCGAGCCTGCCTTGCCCTTGTTGTCCTTCGCACCGTTGTCGTTCTGCGGATTCTTAGGCTGATGACGCATCCAGTCTTCCACCGCCTTGCGATTGGCCAGCGCATCGGCGTTCTTGGGATCGGCCTTGAGCGCTCGATCGTAGGCATCCAGGGCGCCTTGGTAATCGCGCTGCCTGGCCAGCGCATTGCCAAGGTTGTATTGCGCGTCAGTGCCCGCCAGCGGGCGCAGCTGATGGCCTGCCGCGGCGTAGTCTCCGGCGCGATAGGCGGCCGCTCCACGCAAGGCGGGATCGCGCGCCAACTGCTCGGCACGCCTGGCATCGCCCTGTTGCAACGCCATGGCGGCTTGTTGATCGGGGCGACGCCACAAATCGCTCCACGTGCTCGCCTGTGCAACACCGGGCATCGCGGGCAGCAACGCCAGCGCGAACAGCATCAGCCAACCACGGCGGAACGACGTGGCCGCCAGCGGCAGCAACAACAGCAGCAACCATGGCCCGCGATCCTGCCATTCGTCGCCGTGCAGATCGGCCGCAAGTGTTGCCGGTCCGCCTGCGCGCAGTTCGCCATCGAGCGCGCGTATGTCGCGATCATCATCGGTCATCGGCACGTATTGCCCGCCGCCGCTGGCGGCGAGTGCGCGCAAGGCATCGTCGTTGCGCCGCGCGAGCGTCACGCCGCCTTGCGCGTCGCGCTGGAAGCTGTTGTCCGACAGCGGTACCGGGCCACCTTGCGCAGTACCGATGCCCAGCACCGAAACGCGCACGCCATCGGCCAGCGCCTTGCGCGCGGCAGCCTGCGCCGCAGCATCGGCATCATCGGTGACCAGCACCAGCGAGCCGCCGCCGACCTTGGCGTCGTGTATCAGGCTGACGCCGCGTTCGATGGCCTGGGCCGGATCGTCGCCATCGACAGGCATGGTATCGGGCGAGAGTGCCGCCAGCAGATCGTTGAGCGCCGCGCCATCGGAGGTCAACGGCGCCACCACGAAGGCTTCGCCAGCGTACGCAATCAACGCGTTCAGCCCATCATGATTGCTGGCCAGGAGATCTCGCACCTTGTAGCGCGCGCGATCCAGCCGGCTTGGTGTCACATCGCGCGCCAACATGCGCTGCGACAGCGACACGGCCACCACCTGGGCGGCGCGTTTCGCATACAAGGGTTGCGCCACGCGGCTCCAGGTGGGTCCTGCCATCGCCAGCGTGACGAGCGCCCAGCCACAGGCCAGCAACCATGGCGTGGCGCGCCTGCGCACGGGATTTCCTGTCAACAGGAACGGCAACAACTCCGCATCGACCAGGCGCGACAGTTGTTCGCGCGCACCGTGTCGCCCTGCGGCAAGCGCAATCAACAGCGGCAGCGCGCAAAGAGCGAGCAGCCACCACGGCCGCAGGAAATGAAACTGCTGCCATGCCTCGCTCATGCAAACGCCTCCCGGCGGCGCACATGCGGTGCGAAGGCGAGCAGCCATGCCAGCACGGCGAAGCCCAGCGGCCAGCGGAACAACTCATGGCGCGGCCGCAGCGAAGGGCCTTGTTGCGGCATCGGCTCCAGAGCATCGATGGCGCGATAGGCATCGGCCAATTGACTGGCATCCGTAGCGCGGAAATAGCGACCACCGGTCTGCGTCGCCATGGTGCGCAGCATGTTTTCGTCCAGGTCCGCCGACGGATTCACCGTATGCGTGCCAAACAAATCGGGAATGCTCATCTCCGTGGCGCCGATGCCGATGGTGTAGATGCGCACGCCCGCGGCTTTCGCCGCATGCGCGGCATCGAGCGGCGCGATATTGCCGGCGTTGTTGACGCCGTCAGTCAGCAGCACGACTACGCGCGCCTGCTCCGGCAAACCCGCCAGCCGCTTCACCGCCACGCCGATGGCATCGCCAATCGCCGTTTCGGTACCTGCCAGGCCCACGGCCGCGCCCTGCAGCTGAGCGCGCACGGCCTGCAAGTCATAGGTGAGCGGCGTTACCAGGAAGGCTCGGCTGCCGAACAGGATCAAACCCATCTCATCGCCGCTACGACGCCCAATGAAATCGCCGGCAATCGCTTCCACTGCGCCAAAACGGCTTACCGGCTGTCCGCTCAACTGCATGTCATCGGTACGCATGCTTCCGGATAGATCGACCGCCAGCATCAGGGCACGTCCGCTGCGCTGCTGGGCCTGGGGGGGACCCACCCATTGAGGGCGCGCGGCCGCGCCCAGCAGGGCCAGCCATGCGAGCACGAGCAACCACATGCGCCAGCCGCCGCGCCCCTGTCGCTCGGGCGTGTCCAGATGCACGCCCGGATGAGGAATATGCAGGGCCTGCCCCGGCGAGGCGGGACGCAGCCACCAACGCAACAGCCACGGCAGCGGCGCCAGCACGATGACCCACGGCCAGACGAACTCGGTCATGGCAGCATCCCGCTCGCCTTGCGGCCGCCTAACGCCTGACCCGACGATCGGACGCGGTGGCGCCACGCCAGCTGCAACCAGCGGCGCGTGGCGCCTGCCGCGGCATCGGGGTCCAACGACGTCGTCGGGCGATACATGGCTGCTTCCAAGCCGTGCAGTTGCTCAAGTGCGATGGCGTCGACGGGCATCCGCGCCAGCGTCTGGCGCCAGGCATCACCACGCTGCTGAGCGGCAGCCGGATCGATGCGCAGCGCGCCGCGCCGCAGCAGCTGGTGCAAACCACTGGCGAGCGCCTGCGGTTGCTCGCGACACGACGACAGCACCTGGTCCACCTCGGCCAACACGCGCCGTTCGTCGCCAGCACGGCGGCGCTGTCGACGCCACCACCAGATGGACACGCCGACGGCGAGCAGTCCCAACACCATCAGGCCCCACCATCCGGGCGCCAACGGCCACCATGAGGGCGGCGGCGGCAGATGGATGTCGCGCAGCAAAGGGCCGTTGGCCGGTGCGGCGGCTGGCGCGCTCATCGACGTACTCCGGGCGCCAGCAGCGACATCACGGCATCCAGCGGATCGGCGGCGGTATCGATGGTGCTGTGCGGCAGGCCGAGCGCTTGCGCCATGGCGTTGAGTCGGCTCTGCCCTGCGCCGAGCGCCTGCTGGAACTCGCGGCGCTGACGCCCGCCAAACAGGGCCACTTCGCGGCGGATGCCATCGTGTTCCATCGGATAACGCCCTGCGGGCGGCAGCCCCAGCTCCAGGGCATCTGCCACCACCAGCACGCGGATGCCCGCCTTGTGCGACAGCTTGAGCAGGTGACCCTGCGCACCGTCGTCGCAGCTGAGCCCGTCGCTGATCAACAACACGCGATTGGCGCCATGCATCAGCCGCCCCGCGCGCAACAGCACATCGGACAGCGGCTCGCCCGGAATGGGCGCATAGCTGGCATCCCAATCCGCCAGCGCACCGCAGACGGCGAGCGCACCGCGCGTGCCCGACTGAGGCCGCAGCATGCGGTGACCGTTACCAAAGGACATCAAGCCTACCCGCTCACCCGCGCGCACGGCGTACCACGCAGCCAGCGCCGCAGCACGCGCAGCCTGCACGGATTTCAGGCGTACACGGGTACCAAAGCGCATGCTCTCATGGGCGTCGAGCAGGATCAGCAAGCGACCCTCGCGTTCCTCCTGGAACAACTTGGTGTGCAGGCGGCCGCTACGCGCGGTCAGCCGCCAATCCATGCGTCTCACATCGTCGCCCGGCTGGTAGACACGCGATTCGGCGTAATCCATGCCGCGGCCGTATAGACGGCTGGATTGCTGGGCCGAGCGCATCGCCCGGCTTTCCAGCCTCGGCAGCGCCGCTTTGGCGACCCGTGCGCGCAAGGCCACCAATTCGGCGAGGCGGACGCTCGTACGGCCATCGCCGTCCGGTGTGATGGGAGCAACGGCACTCACGGCAGGGGCACAAGATCCAGCACGCGGCGTATCACCTGATCGCTGCGAACGCCTTCGGCCTCCGCCTCGTAGCTGAGCAGGACGCGATGGCGCAGCACTTCGTGGACAATGGCGTGCACGTCCTCAGGCAGCACGTAATCGCGCCCCGCCAGCCAGGCGTGGGCGCGAGCGCAGCGATCCAGTGCGATGGTCCCGCGCGGGCTGGCGCCCCAGGCGATCCAGCGCTTGAGCTCGGCGCCATAGACGCCCGGTTCGCGCGTGGCCAGCACCAGTTGCGTGATGTATTCCTCCAGCGCCGGGGCCATGTGTACATCCAGCACCGCGTCGCGCGCACTGAATACATCGGCCTGGCTCAGGCTCGGCCGCGCCACCGGCACCGGATGCAGGCTCCTGCGCGCCTGCTCGCGGGCCAGCTGCAGGATGGCCAGCTCGGCAGCCGCGTCGGGGTAGCCGATGGTCACGTGCATCACGAAGCGATCGAGCTGCGCCTCGGGCAACGCAAACGTGCCTTCCTGCTCGATCGGGTTCTGCGTCGCCATCACCATGAACAGCTCCGGCAGGCGCCAGGTGCTGCGCCCCACGGTGATCTGGCGCTCGGCCATCGCTTCGAGCAGTGCCGATTGCACCTTGGCCGGTGCGCGATTGATTTCGTCGGCCAGCACGATGTTGTGAAACAGCGGGCCTCGCTCGAACTCGAAACTGCCTGCTTGCGGACGAAACACGTCGGTGCCGGTGAGATCAGCCGGCAGCAGGTCGGGCGTGAACTGCACGCGGTGGAAATCGGCCTCGATGCAGGCTGCCAGCGCCTTGACGACAGTGGTCTTGGCCAGGCCCGGGGCGCCTTCGACCAGGAGGTGACCATCGGCCAACAGGGCCACCAGCAGGCAATCGATCAGGTGCGGCTGGCCAATGACGCTGCGTTGCAGCTCATCGCGCACACGCAGGAAAGCCTCTTGCAGGCTGGATGAGGTGGGGGCCTCGGGCATGTCCATCGGGGAATCCATCAAGGTTGAACGTAACGACAGACCTTAACTGGCTCCGGAAGTTTACTACCCATGACTTCCGGCCCCCATCGAGCGCGGCTCGCGTGCCCAAAACAAAGGGGCGGCCGAAGCCGCCCCTTTGCCTTATTTCAGTGAAACCGCGCTTATTGCAGGCTTTCGCTCAGGATGCGCGGGGTCACGAAGATCAGCAGCTCCGCCTTGTCGCTTTCGCGCGTTGTATTGCGGAACAGCACGCCCAGACCCGGGATATCGCCCAGACCAGGCACCTTGGTGGCGTTGTTCTGCTTGGTGATCTCGTAGATGCCGCCCAGTACCACCGTCTGACCGTTGTCGACCAGCACCGAGGTGTTGATCTCACGCGTGTCGATCTGCGGCACTTGGCCACTGCCCGGCACGGTGATGAAGTCCGCCAGAGCGTCCTTCTTCACGTTGATCATCAGGTAGACGCGGTTGTCGGAGGTGATGGTCGGGGTGACCTTCAGCTCGAGGACGGCGTCCTTGAACTGCACGGTCGCTGTACCGCTGCCCGACGCGCCGGTCGCGCTGTTCTGGTAGGTCACGTAGCCGATTTCCTGACCCTGGCGGATCACTGCTTCCTGCTGGTTGGCAGTGATGACGCGTGGGCTGGAGATCACTTCGCCACGACCTTCGGTCTGTGCGGCCGAGAGTTCGAGGTCCAGGGCGTAGTTCTTGCCGAGGATGCCCAGGGCGAAGCTGCCGGCCTGGGTGGTGGTCGGTAGATTGACGTTGATGCCACCGGCCGTGCCGTCACCATTGGATGTGCCACCCGTCGAAAGCGTCTGGCCGCTCGGGTTCACCTTCTTGGCCTGCACACCGAACTTGGCGCCGAGCTCGCGGGTGAAGTTGTCCGTTGCGATGACGATGCGCGACTCGATCAGCACCTGCTGCACCGGCTTGTCCAGCACGGCGATGAGTGCACGCAGCTCGCGGATCTTCTGCGGGTTGTCGTTGATCAGCAGGGTGTTCGTACGATCGTCGAACGAGACGCTACCGCGCGAGGACAGAAAGCCGCGCGAGGCGTTGCTGCTGGTGCCGCCACCGCCCGTGCTCTGCTGGCTGCCCGTGGTCAGCAGCTTGGCAATGTCCTTGGCCTTGCCATAGCTGATCGGCACATAGTCGGTGACCAGCTCGGCGTTGTCCTCAGCCTTCATGCGGGCATCGGCAATGCTCTGCTCGTACTTGGCCAGCTCTTCCTGCGGCGCAATCCAGATCACGTTGCCGTTGCGGCGCTTGTCCAGGCTCTTGGCGCGCAGCACCACGTCGAGGGCCTGATCCCACGGCACATTGACCAGGCGCAGCGTAACGCTGCCACCCACCGTATCGGAAGCCACCAGGTTGAGACCGGAGATATCAGCCAGCAGCTGCAAGGCCGAGCGCACCGGGATGTCCTGGAAGTTGAAGGTCACGCGGTTGCCCGTGTAGACCGGCTCCTGGCCCTTGGCCGCGATGGCGTCGGCCTTCGGGTCCTTTTTCCTCGGCGCCACTTCCACCACGTACTGGTTGCCACTCTGGTAGGCCGACGTATCGACCACACCCTTGGTGCTGATTTCCATATGCGCACCGCCACCATTGGACTTGGTGACGATCGACTGCACCGGCGTGGCGAAATCAAGCACGTCCAGACGCTGGGCCAGATTGGGCGGCAGGTTGGCGTGGCTGATATCCACGATCACCTTGTCACCCTGATGCTTCATGTCGGCGCTGGCGCCGGCAGCACTGAAGTCGATCAGGATGCGGCCTTCGCCATTGGGACCGCGGCGGAAGTCGATGTTGGACACCGCCGGGCCGCTGGCCATCGACGGCAGCGCCTTGGACGGATCGATGTTCGATGCCGTGGTGGTGGTCTGCGCATCGGTACCGTTGTTCACCGTGAGCACGAGGCTGTTGCCCTCGACGCGGGAACGGTAGGTGGAGTCGCGCACCAGCTCGACCACGACGCGGGTGCGGCCGCCGGCGGAAACCGCCGAGACGCCGGTCGTTGCACCCTTGCCGATATCGAGATGGCGAGCCGCCGCGTTATCGGTATCGGGGAAATCGACCGCGATGCGCGGTGGATTGCCGGTGGTGAAGATCTTCGGTTCCGGCACCGGACCCTGGGCGAAGTTCAGATGCAGCTCGACACGGCCACCTGGCAGCGTGTCGTAGCTGATGTCCTTCAGGGTGCTGGTGGCCGCAGCCGCCGCGTTCGACCAGGCGGCGCCCAGCGTCAGCAGGCCCACAACCACATAACGGCTAGCCTGGCGCATGACACTGCCCCGAACGGTTTTGATTTGGTTGGTCATTGCATCAGCCCCTGTTTCTTATTTCTCGCTGAGCGCGATGCTGGCGGAACGTTCCATCCAGCCACCGTTGCCATTGGATACCAGTTCCACCAGGTCGATATGGTCATCGGCTACCGCGGTGACCCGACCATAGTTCTGGCCCATGTATTCGTTGCGATGGACACGGTGGATCACGCCACCGGGGTCCTTCACGAGCACTTCCGTTGCGGCACCTGTCCCCACGGTGCCGACCATCTTCAAGCTGTCCAGCGCAAACATTTCCAGCGGCTCCTTGGCGCGGTTTTCATCCGGCCGTGGCCCCGTGTTGGCGCTGCCCTGGAGTTCGGCCGTGCTCGGGCTGAACGGATCACGCTTGTCCTGGTCGTTGTACTGGAAGGTCTCGAACGTCTTGATGACGGGCAGCGGCGGGATCGGCGCGCCCTTCTTCTGCTTTTCCTGGGCGACCCACTGGTGGAGATCGTCCTGCCCGCTACAACCGGCGAGCGTGAGGACGACACCCAATACCAGCACGGCTTTGCCCATGGAGGCAGGCTTGATGGCAGCGAACTTGCTCATTTCTGCCCTCCCGTGTTCGCGGCCGGCTTGCCGTGCGTCGACTTGGCGTTGGCTGCCTTGGCGGACGCGCTTTCGTCTTCGTCCAGATAGCGATAGGTCTTCACGGTGCCCTGCAGTACCAGCAACCCGTTGGCGGCACCCTTGGCGCCTGGATTCTTGGGCGTGAGCGACACGTCGTGCATGGTCAGGATCACCACGCGCGGCAGCGAAGCCACGCCGCTGATGAAGGTGCCGAACTGGTGGTAGGTGCCCACCATGCGCAACTGGATCGGCTTTTCCGCGTAGAAGTCTTTCGGCGACTCCGGACCGGGCTGGAACAGCTCGGTTTCCAGGCCGGCCGACAGCGCCGTCTGCGAAACGTCGATCAGCAACTCGGGCATCTCGGTCTTGCTGGGCAGCTGGCGCAGCAACTGGCGCAGCATGTCCTGCATCTCGTCAAGCTGCTGCTGGAGAGCCTCGAGATTGACCGCCTTGGCCTGCTTGTCGGAGAACTCTTTCTTGAGCTGGTCTTCCTTGGCAACGGCCAACTGCAACTGGTCCTGCTGGTCGCTGACGAAGAAGTACCAGCCGCCCAGCACGATGAGGGCGAGCAGCAAACCGGTAAAGAACATCTTGACCGACTTGGGCCAGCCGCCGATGTTGTTGCGGTCCAGGCTCTGCAGATCATTGAGGAACTTCATTACTTGGCTCCTCCGTTGGCTGCAGGGGTCGCGGCGGCAGGGGCGGCGGCCGGCGTAGCCGGGGCTGCCACGGTCGCGGCCTTGGCAGGCTGCGCGTCATGGGCCGCGGCCGGCTGAGCCGTGGAGCTGGCGGAGGCCGGTGCATGACCTTCGCTGGAACCATCGCCGTTGTCGTCACCCTTGGGCCGGCTCAACGCCACATCCAACCCGAACGCGTACGGCAGACGGCTGTCGCCATGCGTGTTCTCGGTCTTGCGCAGATCGGCATGCCCCATCCACTGCGAGGTCTCGATGTTGCGCATGTACTCGGCCACGCTGGCGTTGGATTGCGCCACGCCATCCAGCGTCATCGAATCACCGGTCTGCTTGAGACCGTTGAGGCGGGCGCTGGCCGGGATCGTCTTCACCAGCTCGTCGAACAGATGGACCATCTGCGAACGGTTGGCCTGCAGCTGCTCGATGATCTGCTTGCGCGCGAGCAGGCTTTCGCGGACTTTTTCAAGGTCCTTGATCTTGGTGATGCGCTCGTCGAGCTGCTTGATCTCGCCCTGCAGATAGGCGTTGCGGTCGTTCTGGCTGCTGATGCGGCCATCCATCCAGCCGTACCACACCAGCACGGCGAGCACCGCTGCCACGGCAGCCGCGCCCAACTGCATGAAGAACTCGCGCTCGCGCTGCTTGCGGCGCTCGGTGCGCCACGGAAGTAGGTTGATGTGTGCCATCAGTCAAAGCTCCTCAGCGCGAGGCCGACCGCGATCATCAATGCGGGGGCGTCCTGTGCCAGCGACTGGGCCTGCACGCGAGGCGACAGCGACATGCGCGCCAGCGGGTTGGCCACCACGCACGGCACGCCAAGCTGGTCTTCGAGCATCGGACCGATGCCTTCGATGGATGCGCAACCGCCAGCAAGCACGACCTGGTCGACCTTGCTGTATTCGCTGCCGGCGAAGAAGAACTGGAGCAGGCGGCTGATCTGCTGCACCAGCGATTCCTTGAACGGCTCCAGCGCCTCGCTCTCGTAAGAGTCGGGCAGGCCACCCTTGCGCTTGGCGCGACCGGCTTCCTCGTAGGAGAGGCCGTAGCGGCGCATGATTTCGTCGGTGAGCTGCTTGCCGCCGAACACCTGCTCACGCGAGTAGATGGTGCGCTGGTTGCGCAGCACCGACAGCGTGGTCATGGTGGCGCCGATGTCGACCACGGCGACGAGCGCGTCGCGACCGACGTTCAACTGGTCGGCCACCATCGCAAACGCGTTTTCCATGGCGAACGCTTCGACGTCGATCACCTTGGCGGACAAGCCACCCAGATCGAGCGCGGCCACGCGCATGTCCACATTCTCGGTACGCGAGGCGGCCAGCAGGATGTTGTTCATTTCGGGGTTGTCGCGGACCGGACCGAGGATCTCGTAGTCCAGGCTGACTTCCTCGATCGGATACGGGATGTACTGGTTGGCCTCGACCTGGATCTGGCCTTCCAGATCATCCTCGGACAATTCGCTCGGCATCGGGATCACGCGCGTGATGACGGCGGACCCGGCCACCGCCGCGGACGCGTGCTTGAGCTTGGAACCCGAACGCGCCAGCGCACGCCGAATCGCCTCGCCCACGGCCTCGACCTCGACAATATTCTTTTCAACTACAGCGTTGGGGGGCAGTGGCTCGACCGCGTAATGCTCCACGCGATAGCGACCGCCGGCCTGGCTGAGTTGCAGCAACTTGACGGCCGTCGAACTGATGTCGACGCCAACAAGTGGCGGCTTCTTGGGTGTAAAGAGCCCCACGATGTTCCCCCTTGCCCCTGTGCGTCCAGACTCAGATTGGTCTGATGCGCATCGGCATTTAATCCAAAAATTAACGTATTGGCAACGGCCTACGAGCTTTTTCTCGACTCATTCGCGTGACGGCATCCACAGGTTGGGCGACTGGGCCACTGGCCTGCTTCTTGCTGTGACGGGCTCGGTTCATGCCGTGGATACTGCTACATCTATACTCTGACTTGTTTTGACTCACGTCTCGCAAACACCCAAATCATGCAAATTCTTAAGCGGTTGCTGCGCTGGATCCTCGTCCTGGCTTTTACAGGTTTGCTGCTGGGTGTCGCGGCGGTTGGCGTGGCCTACTGGCTTATTTCCCCCCGGCTCCCCTCCGTGGCGGTCCTTAAGGACTACCACATGCAGGTGCCGCTTAGGGTGCTTTCGGCAGATGGCAAGCTGATTGCGAGCTTCGGCGAGACCCGCCGCATCCCCGTGGCGATGGGCCAGGTGCCCGACCGGCTCAAGCACGCGGTGCTCGCCGCCGAGGACGCCAGCTTCTACCAGCACCCCGGCGTGGACTGGCACGGCATCGCCCGCGCCAGCTGGCATGTGGTGGCCTCGGGTGGCGACAAGGGCTCGGGCGGCTCCACCATCACCCAGCAGGTGGCGCGCAACTTCTTCCTGAGCCCGGAAAAGCTCTATTCGCGCAAACTGACCGAGATCTTCATCGCCCTGCGCATGGAGAGCGAGCTGACCAAGGACCAGATCCTGGAGCTCTATCTCAACAAGATGTTCCTGGGCCACCGCTCCTACGGCGTGGCCGCGGCGGCCTCCTATTACTACGGCAAGACGCTGGACCAGCTCACCGTGGCCGAATGCGCCACCCTGGCCTCGACTTTCCAGCTGCCTTCGCTGGTGAACCCGCTCAACAGCCCCAAGCGCATGCTGGCGCGCCGCAACTGGGTGCTCGGCCAGATGCTGGAGAACCGCTTCATCTCCAAGGCCGAGTACGACCAGTCCATCGCCGAGCCGATCAACGCTTCGCCGCATGAGCCGGCCATCGAGGTGGATGCGCCGTATCTGGCCGAAATGGTGCGCCTGCAGGTGCTCGACCGCCTGGGCAACGACGCCCTCACCGAAGGCTATGTGGTCAAGACCACGGTCGACAGCAAGCGCCAGCAGGCCGCAGTGGATGCCATGCGCTCGGGCCTGGTCGAGTATGACCACCGCCACGGCTGGCGCGGCCCGGAGGCCCACCAGGAGCTGGCTGCCGATGCCGGCACGGATGAACTGGAGCGCGCCCTGGCCGGCTACACCGACATTTCCGGCATGCAGCCAGGCATCGTGACCCAGGTGTCGGCCACCGCGGCCAGCGTCTATCTGGCCAGCCGCGACGAGGTGCAGCTGAACCTGGATGCGATGAGCTGGGCCCGTCCGCGCATCGATGACACCCGCGTGGGGGCCACGCCCAAGAGCGTCTCCACCGTGCTCAAGCGCGGCGACATCATCCGCGTGGCGCGCGACGACAAGGGCCAGTGGCTGCTTACCCAGATCCCGGCGGCACAGGGCGCGCTGGTCTCGCTCAATCCCGAGGACGGCTCGCTGCAGGCCCTGGTCGGTGGCTTCAACTTCCTGCGCAGCAAGTTCAACCGCGCCGTGATGGCCGCACGCCAGCCGGGTTCGAGCTTCAAGCCCTTTATCTACTCGGCGGCCTTCGAGCGCGGCTTCACGCCGGCCTCCATCGTCAACGATGCACCGCTCGCCCTGCCCGACCCCTCGCGCCCTGGCGGCCTGTGGACGCCGTCCAACGACGACGACAAGTTCGATGGCCCGATCCGCCTGCGCGAGGCCCTGGTGCAATCCAAGAACCTGGTCTCGGTGCGACTGCTCGACGCCATCGGCGTGCGTTTCGCCCGCGATTACGCCACCCGCTTCGGCTTTGCGCTCGATTCGCTGCCCAGCAACCTGTCGATGGCGCTGGGCACGGCCTCGGTGTCGCCGATGAGCATGGCCCGTGGCTACGCCGTGTTTGCCAATGGCGGCTATCTGGTCACCCCGTACTTCGTCAGTGAGATCGATGACCGCGACGGCAAGCCGGTCTATCAGGCCAATCCGGCCCGCGCCTGCCGCACCTGCGCCGAACGCCTGCTCGATACCCGCCCGCCCGGCCCGCCGCCGGCCAATACGGGGGCCGCACCAGGAAATTCAGTCGCCGCTGCCGCCAGTGCGCCGACAACTTCCGGCAGCGTAGCCGGCGTCGGCGATGCCGTACTCCCGGCCGACGCCCATGGCGACGGCGCCCACCCGCCAGTGCTGGCGCCCCAGGTCATTGAGGTGCGCAACGACTACCTGGTCACTTCGCTGATGCAGGACGTGGTCAAGCGCGGTACCGGTGCGGCCGCCGCCGCCCTGGGCCGCACCGACCTGGCCGGCAAGACCGGTTCGACCAATGATCACCGCGATGCCTGGTTTGTCGGCTTCAACGGCGACCTGGTGACCTCGGTCTGGGTGGGCTTCGACGACTTCGGCTCGCTCGGCAAGGGCGAGTTCGGCGCCAAGGCGGCCCTGCCGATCTGGATGAGCTATACCGGCGCGGTGCTGAAGGACCAGCCGGCCTCCATCTTGCCGTTGCCGCCCGGTATCACTACGGTACAGATAGACCGCCAAAGCGGCCTGCCCGCCGGCGCGGACGACCCGAACATCATGTCGGAGATCTTCAAGGTCGAAGACGTGGATCGACTGCGTAACCAGGCCAACCAGCAGCAGGAGGACCAGGATCAGCAGCACGCCTACGACATCTTCTAATCGTCGGCAGCGCCGGTTCCGTCACCAGACCGTGCTGCCGCTGGCGTCCGCAACGACGGGCGCCAGATTGCCGGGGGAATGAGGCATGGCACGAGGTCAGCACCATCGCATCCACGCGCAGGATCGCCTGCAGCGCAATCGTCTTCGCGTCGCCCAGGAAGCGGCGCGCTTGATGAGCGAGCACGGCATCCGCGATTTCCATCACGCCAAGGTCAAGGCCGCCGAGCGGCTGGGCATCCTGGACGCGCAGGCCTTGCCGCGCAACAACGAAATCGAAGACGCACTGAGGGAACACCAGCGCATCTTCCACGCCGAATCCCAGCCCCAGTTGCTGCAGGAACGACGCGAGGCCGCCGTGGAAGCCATGCGCTTCCTTGACCGCTTCGATCCGCGACTGGTCGGCGCCGTACTTGAAGGCACGGCGGATGCCCACTCGGCGGTCTGCCTGCATGTCTTCAGCGACACCGCGGAAAACGTCGTGTTGTTCCTGCAGGAACGCGGCGTACCAATCACCCAGCAGACGCGCCGCCTGCGCACCACGCGTGACGAGCAGGAGGAATATCCCGTACTGCTGTTTGCCGCCGACGGCCTGCCCTTTGACATCACCGTGTTGCCGCGCGATGCGCTGAAGCAGGCGCCGCTGGATCGCATCGATGAGAAGCCGATGCGAAGGGCGTCGCTGGCTGCCGTCGAGGAGTTGCTGGCTACAGCCGACAACGACGATGAGTTTGAGAGGATGTTGTCGTCAGCGCTTCGTTGACAGGCCTGTCGCGCACAGGGTGCGCTCCCACAGGGATGAGGGCTGTTGTGGGAGCGCACCCTGTGCGCGACACAATCTTGCCGATACCCACAAAAAAAGCCCCGGAAAACCGGGGCTTTTTCATTCAATGATCGAGCGAATCAACGCTTGTCGCTAGCCACGTAGTTACGCACGTCAGCACCCGTATAGATCTGGCGCGGACGACCAATACGCGATCCCGGCGTTTCATGCTGCTCGATCCAGTGCGAGATCCAGCCCGAGGTGCGGGCGATGGCAAACATCACCGTGAACATCTCGGTCGGGATACCCAGGGCCTTGTAGATGATGCCCGAGTAGAAGTCGACGTTCGGGTAGAGCTTGCGCTCGACGAAGTAGTCGTCCTTCAGCGCCGCTTCTTCCAGCTTCATGGCCACGTCGAGCAGCGGGTCGTTGACGCCCAGCTCGTTGAGCACCTTGTGGCACATCTCGCGGATGATCTTCGCGCGCGGATCGAAGTTCTTGTAGACGCGATGGCCGAAGCCCATCAGGCGGAAGTTGTCGTTCTTGTCCTTGGCGCGCTTGACGGCGGTCTCGACCTTGTCGGCGGTGCCGATCTCTTCGAGCATCTTGAGCACAGCTTCGTTCGCGCCGCCATGGGCCGGACCCCACAGCGCGGTGATGCCGGCAGCGATGGAGGCGTACGGGTTGGCACCGGTGGAACCGACCAGACGCACGGTCGAGGTGGAGGCGTTCTGCTCGTGGTCGGCGTGCAGGATGAACAACAGATCCAGCGCCTTGGCGGCGACCGGGCTCATCTCCAGCGGCTCGCTCGGCACTTCGAACATCATGTGCAGGAAGCGGTCGACGTACTCGAGGTTGTTGCGCGGATAGCGGAACGGCCAGCCGATCGAGTAACGGTAGCAGGCAGCCGCAATCGTCGGCATCTTGGCGATCAGACGGATCGCAGCGAGCTTGCGGTCATCGGGGTTATCCACGTCGATATCGTCGTGGTAGAAGGCCGACAGCGACGCCACCGAGGCGGCCAGCATGGCCATCGGATGCGCGTCGTGATGGAAACCCTTGAAGAAGTCCTTCAGCGACTCGTGCATCATCGTGTGATGCGTGATGTCGTGCTCGAACTTGGAGAACTGATCCTTGTTCGGCAGCTCGCCATTGAGCAGCAGGTAGGAGGTCTCGAGGAAATTCGACTTCTCGGCCAGCTGCTCGATGGGGTAGCCGCGATACAACAGCACGCCTTCGTCGCCGTCGATATAGGTGATGGCGCTCTTGGTGCTGGCGGTGCTGCCGTAACCCGGGTCGTAAGTGAAATGTCCCGTGTCCTTGTACAGCGTTCCGATGTCGATGCATGCGGGACCTAACGTGCCGCTGAGCAGGGGCAGTTCACTGCTGCGGTTGGTCGACTCATCCACCAACTTGACGATCTTGGAATCGGACACGGAAAACCTCCTTCACGCTTATGTCGTCGCCGACGTGTCGCGCGAAGGCGATGGCCGACGAGGTAGGGTTGATGTCGCGTGGGGGGATGGCTGCGACACCTCGCCGCCGATTATCGCATATCGTCCCGCCAACATGCCCTAGCGGATGGTCGGATGGGCGGACGCAAAAACGCACGGGGCGAGCATCAGCTCGCCCCGTGCGTTTCAGCTTGCGTACGCTGCGTGGCCGCAGCGTGACAGCAGAGACTTCGCGCGATTACTTCTGCGCGTAGCGACGACGGAACTTGTCGACGCGGCCGCCGGTGTCCAGCGACTTCTGCTTGCCGGTGTAGAACGGATGGGAATGGCTCGAGATATCCACCTTGACCAGCGGGTACTCGTTGCCGTCTTCCCACTTGACGGTGTCCTTCGAGGAAATCGTCGAACGCGTCAGGAACGCGAAATCGGACGACAGGTCCTGAAACACCACCTGGCGATAATTGGGATGGATATCGGGCTTCATGACTGACTCAAAGCGGTGGGTGAAAAGAGCGGCATTTTAACCATGAGCCGCCCCCATTGGCAAGTCGCTCAGGGACTTGGACCGGCGGATCGCCCATTGTAGCCGTTCAGGCGCCCAGCGCCCGCCTCACCATGGCGCCGAAACGGGCCTGATCCACCTCCATCACGATGCGGGCATTGGCCGGGCGGCCCAGCCTGGCGGTCCAGTCCACCACGGTGGCGCCACGGGTCAGGCGGCCATCCATTTCGACGGCGACGTGGCGCTCTTCGGCTCGCGTCACCATGGCCGGATCGATCGCCACCGCCATCGCCAGCGCGTCCGCCGCGATCACGCCGCGACGGCCGCGCTTGGCATTGAACGCACGCGCCGTGCCGAACACCTGCTCGAAGAAGGTCGCGCGCTGGTCGCCTGCAGCGATCCAGCCATTGAATTCCTCGTCGTCGAAGGCGTGGCGCAGCACCACTTCCCAGTCGACCAGGTCGAACATCGGGAAGGCCTCGAACACCACGTGCGCTGCCTCGGGATCGAAACCGATATTGAATTCGGCGGGAATTTTGCCGGTGTTGCCCAGCCCGGTGACCGCGCCACCCATGATCACCAGGCGCTTCACCCGCTGCGGCAAGGCGGGGTCGAGACGCACGGCCAGCGCGAGATTGGTCAGCGGTCCGAGAGCCACCAGGGTCAGCTCGGGATGTTCGCGGGTAAGACGAATCAGTGCATGCGCGGCGTGCTCATCGGCAGCCACGCTGCGCGGCTCCGGAAAGCCGACATCGCCCAGGCCGTCGGTGCCATGCACGTGCACGGCGTCTTCTTCCGGCATGCGCACCAGCGGCGTCGGACAACCCGGGAACACCGGCGTCGGCTTGGCCACCAGATCCACCAGCGTGCGCGCATTGCGCACCGTATGCGCGAGGCCGACATTGCCCGCTGCAATGGTCAGTCCGAGTACGTCGGCATGCGCATGCGCCATCAGGATGGCGAGCGCATCGTCTACGCCCGGGTCGGTGTCGATCAACAGTTGCAGCTGGGTCATGGGGAACTCGCGTTAGGGAGCGAACCGATTAGCTTAGGCGTTCTACGGACGCGCGCAAGCGTCAATCGGCAGCGCAATTTATTGTGGGAGCGCACCCTGTGCGCGACTCGTCCTGCGAGGTGCCGGCGAAAGGCTGTCGCGCACAGGGTGCGCTCCCACAGGGAGAGTGCTCCTCGCTAGGCATGTGCGTAACGGGCGGCAGCGCCGATCCAGCGCGCAATCAACCCTTCGGCCTGCTGCGGATGATGCGCCAACAGCACCGCACCCACCTCCTGCACGGCCGGCAGCAGATGCGCATCGCGCGAGAGATCGGCGATGCGGAAACTCAGCTGGCCCGTCTGCCGCGTGCCCAGCACTTCGCCGGGGCCGCGCAATTCCAGGTCTTTCTCCGCGATGCGAAAACCGTCATTCGTGTCACGCATGACCTGCAGGCGTTCGCGCGCCAGCTGGCCAAGCGGTGGCTGATACAGCAGCACGCAGTTCGAAGCGATCGCCCCTCGCCCCACTCGCCCGCGCAACTGGTGCAACTGGGACAGCCCGAGTCGTTCACTGTTTTCGATCACCATCAGACTGGCGTTGGGCACATCCACACCCACTTCGATCACGGTAGTGGAGACCAACACCGAAAGTTCGCCTGCCTTGAAGGCATCCATCACAGCCTGCTTTTCCTTGGGCTTCATGCGCCCGTGGATAAGGCCAATGCGGCAATCGGACAACGCCGATGACAACTCCGCGTGCGCCACTTCGGCAGCCTGCGCGCGCAGCTGTTCGGATTCTTCGATCAGGGTACACACCCAGTACGCCTGGCGCCCTTCGAGACAGGCCGCGTGAATGCGTTCGATCACATCGAAGCGGCGCGCGTTGGAAATCGCGATGGTCTGGACGGGCGTGCGGCCCGGCGGCAGCTCGTCGATCGCCGATACATCGAGATCCGCGTACGCGCTCATGGCCAGCGTGCGTGGAATCGGCGTGGCGGTCAGCACCAATTGATGAGGCACCAGGCCGCTCTCATGGTCCGCGCCCTTGTCGCGCAAGGACAAGCGCTGCTGCACGCCAAAGCGATGCTGTTCGTCCACGATCACCAACCCAAGCTGCGAGAAGGACACACCCTCTTGCATCAGGGCGTGCGTGCCGATCACGACATGAGCACCCGATGCCACCCGCTGCAAAGCCTGCTGGCGCGCCTTGCCCGTCACCTTGCCGGCGAGCCATGCCACTTCGATGCCCAGCGGCGTCAGCCAATGGCGGAAGTGCTGCAGATGCTGCTCGGCAAGCAGTTCGGTCGGCGCCATCAAGGCCACCTGCTGGCCGGACTCGACGGCAGCCAAGGCCGCCAGCGCGGCCACGATGGTCTTGCCGCTGCCCACATCGCCCTGCACCAGCCGCAACATCGGGCTGCCCTGGGCGATGTCCTTGGCAATCTCCTGGCTCACACGTTGCTGCGCGCCAGTGAGTCCGAACGGCAGACTGGCCAGCAACCGTTCGCGCAGCTCACCCGTACCGGGCAGGCGCGGCGCATGGCGCCGACGCACCGCCGCGCGCATGCGCTTGAGGCTGAGGTGCTGGGTGAGCAATTCTTCGAACGCCAATCTTTGCTGCGCGGGATGACGACCGGTAGTCAGCTGGCCGAGATGGGCATCCGGCGGCGGACGATGCACATAGAGCAGCGCTTCGCGCAGCGAGGTCAAGCCGTGGGCGACGCAGAGCTCGGTGGGTATCAGCTCCAGCTGCGCATCCTGCGGCAGCAGCGCCAGCGCCTTGGCGATCACGCCGGCGAGCCGCTTCTGCCCCAACCCTTCGGTCGTCGGATACACCGGCGTCAGCAATTCATCGACGACCGCAGGCTCGTCGCCGCTCAGTCGCTGGTACTGCGGATGCACCATCTCCAGCCCGAGCGCCGCCTGCCGCACTTCGCCGTAGCACAACAGGCGCGTGCCGGGTTTGAGCTGTTCGGACTGGCTGCGATTGAAATGGAAGAAGCGCAACACCAGGGTCTGCTGCGAGCCGTCGGTAATGGCTACCTTCAACTGTGGCCGATAGCGAAACCCGCGTTCGACTGCCTCGACCACGCCCTCGACCTGTGCGCGCTCGCCGGGACGCAGATCAGCGATGGGAGTGAGGTGGGTACGGTCCTCGTAACGCAGGGGCAAGTGGAACCACAGGTCCTGCACGCGCTCCAGACCAAGACGCGCCAGCGTTTCCGCCAACGCCGGGCCGACACCAGGCAACGCCGATACCGGCGTGGCGCCGGGGTCGGAAAGTATCGTGGCGGCATTGGCGCGACTGGGCGGCATCGACGAAGCCTAACCGAGCCCACCCTCGCGCTGCAGCCGGCCGCACGCGGCCACCTGTCAGCGCGGGGCGTGCGGTTCGATCAGTCGAGCACCATGATGGCGTCTACTTCGATGTCCGCCAGCTTCGGCAGCGCAGACACTTCGATGGTCGAGCGCGCCGGGAACGGTGCCTGGAAATACTCGGACATGATCTCGTTGACGGTGGCGAAGTGACCCAGGTTGGTCACGTAGATGCCAACGCGCACGATCTTTTCCAGCGAGCCACCAGCAGCCTCTGCGACCGCCTTGAGGTTGACGAACACCTGGCGCGCCTGCAGGGCGATGTCGCCCTCCACCATCTGACCGGTGGCCGGATCCAGCGGAATCTGGCCCGAGAAATACACCGTGTTGCCGGTGCGCACAGCCTGCGAGTACGGACCAATGGCGGCAGGCGCCTTGTCGGTGGTGATGATGCTGCGGGACATGGTTGGTTCTCCGAACAGGGAATCGGGGATGGAAGCTGTGCGCCTCACGGACTGGGGATCATAGCCAGACATCGAGCAGGCTAAAAGAAGCGGACACGCCCGAGCGCCGCCCTGTTCACCACTGACTATTTGCGATTCACCGCTCTCAAAGCGGATAACGGTAGGCGCCGCTCACCACGCCGGTACGACGCACGCGGCGGATCACTTCGGCCAGATGCTTGCGGTTCTTCACTTCGAGGGCGAACAACAGCGTGGCCGCGGCCGCATCGCGCTCCACGTATTCCACGTTCTCGATGTTCGAGTTTGCGGCCGCGATGGCCGCCGCCACGGTGGCGAGCACGCCCGGGCGGTTGATGACTTCGATACGCAGTTCGGCGCGGTAATCGCCCTGCACATCGCGATCCCATTCGATCGCCACGCAGCGCTCGGGCGACTTGCGCAGTTCCACCACATTCGGGCATTCCACCCGGTGGACCACGATGCCCTTGCCCGACGAGAGATAGCCGATGATCTCGTCGCCCGGCAGCGGGTGACAGCAATTGCTGAAGCTCAGCACGCCGCGTTCGGCGCCGGTGATGCGGATCTTCTCCATCACATGCGGCGACTGCTGCACATCGGAGGATTTCTTGCCACGCGCGGCCACCAGCTGGCTGGCCACCAGATGCGGGATGCGATTGCCCAGCGCGATGTCCGACAGCAGTTCTTCCAGACGCTTGAGCTTGGAGGTTTCGAGGAAACGATCCAGCACGGCTGGCGGAATCGCATCAAGGCTGGTGCCCAGCGCATCGAGTGCGCGATCGAGCATGCGATGGCCGAAGTCGACGGCATCCTCATGCTGCAGGTGTTTGAGGTACTGGCGGATCGCCGTGCGCGCCTTGCCCGTCACCACCGATTCCAGCCAGGCCGGATTGGGCAGCGCGGACGGCGCCGTGATGATTTCCACCAGCTGGCCCGATTCCAGGCGCGTGCGCAGTGGCACCAGCTTTTTGTCGACGCGCGCAGCCACCGCGTGGTCGCCCACGTCGGTGTGCACGGCATAGGCAAAATCGAGCGCAGTGGCATTGCGCGGCAGCGCGAGGATGTCGCCGCGCGGCGTGAACAGATAGACCTCGTCCGGGAACAGGTCGATCTTGACGTTCTCGATGAACTCAGACGAGGAAACGGTGTTGGCCTGGCTGTCCGCCAGCGACGACAGCCATTCGCGGGCGCGCGCCTGGGCGCTGTTGGCCGGACCCGAATCGGTCTTGTACGCCCAGTGCGCTGCCACGCCGCGCTCGGCCACCGAATCCATTTCCGCCGTGCGGACCTGCACTTCGATCGGCGCGCCGAACGGCCCCAGCAGCACGGTGTGCAGCGACTGGTAGCCGTTGGCCTTGGGAATGGCGATGAAGTCCTTGAAGCGTCGGTCCACCGGCTTGTACAGCCCGTGCACGGCGCCCAGGGCCATGTAGCAACTCATGGCCGAATCCACCACGACGCGGAAGCCGTAGACGTCCATCAGCTGCGCGAAACTCTTGTGCTCGTTGCGCATCTTCGAATAGATGCTCCACGGCGACTTGATGCGACCCACCACCTTGGCGGTGATGTGGTCGGCGCCAAGGCGCGTGGACAGTGCCGCTTCGATCTTGCCCATCGCTTCGCGGCGATTGCCCAGCGCGGCACGGATGCGCTCGCTGATCACGCGGTAGCGATCGGGGTAGAGCGCGCGGAAGCCCAGGTCCTGTAGCTCCGCCTTGAACTTGTTCATGCCCAGTCGCTGCGCGATGGGCGCATAGATTTCCAGCGTTTCGCGAGCGATGCGGCGGCGCGATGGGGCGTCTTTCGCGCCCAGCGTGCGCATATTGTGCAGGCGGTCGGACAGCTTGATCAGGATCACGCGCAGGTCGCGCGCCATCGCCAGCAGCATCTTGCGGAAGCTTTCCGCATCCGCTTCCTGGCGGCTGGAAAAGCTCATCTTGTCCAGCTTGGTGACGCCATCGACCAGTTCGGCGACGGTCTCGCCAAATTCGCCGGCGAGCTCGGTGCGGCTCAGCGAGGTGTCTTCCAGCGTGTCGTGCAGGATCGCCGCGATGATGGTCTCGGCGTCCATGCCCAGCTCGGCCAGGATGCCGGCCACCGCCACGGGATGGGTGATATAGGGCTCACCGCTCTTGCGGGCCTGCCCTTCGTGCGCCACGGCGCCCACTTCGTAGGCGCGCACCACACGGGCCACCTGCGATTCGGGCAGGTAGGCCACGCGCTCTTTCAGAGCCAACACGTACGGCGGCAGCGTCGACGTATCCAAGGTGGAGTCCGTGACGGCCGGCATGGTTGTTCGGTCCCCGCTCAGGCGACCGCCTCGCTTCGTTTAAGGGAAGCGAGGGTGGCGACATGAAGCCCGCAGCGCAAAGCGCCGGACGAGCCGGCGCCGGGGCGTTGCTGGCTACAGCCGCCCTCCATCAGTCATCTCCACCCTTGGAGAGATCGTCGTCCACTTCGGCCGCAGCCCACTCGAGCGCTTCACGCTCGGCGCGCTCGCGCTCGGACTTGTCGATCTCGTCGATCGTGGCCTGGTCAATGCGACGGTCGGCAATTTCGCGCAGGGCGAGCACCGTCGGCTTATCGTGGTCGGGATGCACTGCCGGTTCGGCACCCTTGGAGAGCTGGCGGGCGCGCTTGGTCGCCATCAGCACCAGTTCGAAGCGGTTGTCGACTACCTGCAGGCAGTCTTCGACGGTAATGCGGGCCATCTGAAATCCTCAGAAAATAAAACGACTTATCACCTGTCAGTGTAGCCAGCGGCGGCTTTGCTGGCAATGCAGCAAGGCTCTATGATGCGGGGTTCACACCGCCTGCAGCCTGGCGCCCTGACACTAAAGGGGGCCTGTACATAATAAAAAACCCAACAGTACAATATTGTACTCCCTCCGGCCCTCCAGGACTGTCGCCTCCATGCCGTCCGCCTTCCGTTCTCTCGCCATGCGCAGCCTGCCCCTGGTCGCCGTGGCCCTGCTTGCTGGTTGCAGCATCGCCAAGCCTCGTACCGATGATCCGTACGAGCACATGAACCGCAAGGTTTACGCCTTCAACAACGACCTGGACAAGGCGATCATCCGCCCGGTCGCCGTGGGTTACCGCAAGGTGACCAACCCGACCATCCGTCGCTGCATGGCCGATTTCTTCACCAATATCCGCATGCCGATCACTGTGGCCAACGACCTGCTGCAGGCACGTCCGAAGCAGGCGCTGCAGGGCAGCGGCCGCTTCCTGGTGAACCTGACCCTGGGCATCGGCGGCTTCTTCGATCCGGCCAGCCAGCTTGGCATTCCGCTGGACGATACCGACTTTGGCGTGACGCTCGCCCGCTGGGGCGTGCCCGATGGCCCGTATCTGATGCTGCCCTTCTTCGGGCCGACCACGGCGCGCGACCTCTGGCAGGTGCCGGTCGACGGCTACTTCTTCGACCCCATCAGCTATTTCTCGCGCAACAACCACTACGAGTTCGGCCAGCAGTACCTGCCTGAGCTGATGTACCTGGTGACCATCCGCTCCAGCGCCATCGATGCGGAGAGTTTCCTCAACTCCGCCTACGATCCGTATGCCTTTATCCGCGACGCCTATCGCCAGCAGCGCATCTACAAGATCTACTACGGCAACCCGCCTGAAGAGGTGATCGAGCAGCTGCAGGGCCTGCACGACAAGAGTTTCGACCCGGACGAGCTGCTCGACGAGCAGCAGAAGTGGGAAAAGAAGCAGCCGCAGGCCTCACAGAGTCAGCAGCCGGCAGCGAAGAAGGACTGAAGCGTCCTTCTCCAGCCAAAAAGAAGGGGCCGCGAGGCCCCTTTTTTTGTCCCCGGCCCAGCGTCGAGTGACGCTCAGGCCATGAGACCTTCGACCTCACACACGCTGGCCAGCAGGTGCATGCCCTCGGGCATATGGCTCACCTTGAGCTTGCGCCCGCGCTCGGCCGACTGCGCCAGCACCGCCAGCACGCAGGCCAGGCCGGCGCTGTCGCTGCGTGTGACGCCGGACAGATCCAGCTCCGAGCGGCCGTCGCGCGCCACCGCCGTATCAATCGCCCTGAGCGCCGCCGCCGCCGTACTGAAAGTCAGCTCACCGGACACGCGTACGCTCCCCGGTGAGCCTTCATCGATGCGCACGGGTGCGCCAGCCACGCTCAAGACTTGGAGCCCGGCTGCTGCGCCTTGTCGGCCTGCTCCATTTCCTTGAGCGCCTGGTCACCCTGGGTTTCCAGGTTGCTGATCAGCTTGTCGATGCCGACCTTGCGGATTTCGGCGTCGACCTGGTTGCGATAGTTGGTGATGTACGAAATGCCTTCGATGATCACGTCGTAGGCCTTCCAGTTGCCGTTCTTGTCCTTGCGGAAGGCGTAGTCCACGGCGACGGTCTTGCCGTCATCCAGCACCACCTGGCTGCGCACGATGGTGCGCTTGTCGCTCATGTCGCCGGTGAACGGCAGCACCTTGACGCGGCCGCGGGTGTAATCGAGCAGGCCTTCGGCATAACGATGGGTGATGGAGTTGTAGAACGCCTTGGCGAAGCGCGAGCGCTGGTCCGGCGTGGCCTCGCGGGCATGCTGGCCGAGCACCAGGATCGAGGCGTAGTCGATGTCGAAATGCGGCAGGAACGCATCGTCGATCACGCTGATCAGCTTTTCGCGATTGGTCTTGAGTTCCTTCTGGTGGCCGTCGATCGCCTTGGCCAGATCGTCGGAGACCGCCTGCACCACCTGCACCGGCGTCTGCTGGTCGGCGGCGCCCTGCGTCGCATCCTGGGCAAAGACAGGCGCGGCGATCACGGTGCCAAAGGCGATGGCGGTGGCAATGGCCAGACTGCGCAACATGGGGAAACTCCTGAAAGATGTCTCGTTGGAATATCGGTGCGCGATGGGCCGATTCAATGCTTGTCGCCGTCAGACTTGCCGCCGTCGGCAGGCTTGCCGGAGGACGAGCCACTGACCAGGAACTTCCCGATCAGGTCTTCGATCTGCATGGCCGACTGGGTGAGCACCATCTCATCGCCGTTCTTGAGCGCGTCCGGCGAGCCGCCGGGCTGGATCGCAACGTACTGGGTGCCGATCAAACCACTGGTGAACACCGCGGCGGCCGAATCGTCCGGGATCTGGTTGTAGCGCTTGTCGATCGCCAGGGTGACCAGGGCGTCGAGCTTGACCGGGTCGGCGTTGATCGACTGGACGCTGCCGATGGCCACACCGGCCATCTTCACCGGCGCACCCACCGAGAGCGCGCCCACGTTGGTGAAGCGGGCCTTGACCACGTAGCTGCCGCCCAGGTTGTCCGCCACGCCGCCGGCGCCGAAGAACTTGCCCAGCATCTCCTCCAGCTGCTGCGCCGGACGGGTGAGCGCCAGCTCGCCGCCGTCGGCCAGGGTCTTCTTGGAGCTGCCATAGCGCAGGCCGACGTACTGGTCGCCCAGCAGGCCGCTGGTGAAGATGGTGGCGACCGAATCGTCCGGAATCTGGTTGTAGCGCTGGTCGATCGCCAGCTTCACATCGGCCGTTTCCTTGCCCGGATCGAGCACGATCGATTGCACCTGGCCGACGCGCACGCCCGCCACCTTCACCGGCGCACGCTCCTTGAGCTGGCCGATGTTGGCGAAGTGCGCCTCGACGGTGTAACTGGGGCCGCGGCTGGAGTTGGCCACCGAGGTGGTCTGCGTGGCGAGATAGCCGAGCGCGGCAAAGCCGAGCACGATAAACAGGCCGGTGCCGACGGCATACGATTGTCTCTGGCTCACGGCACGATCCTCATGGAATAGGGGTTGGATACGGTCAGGTCGGCGCTCATCGGCTCACTCACATCAGGAACGCGGTGAGCACGAAATCGAGCGCCAGGATGGCGATGGACGAAGCGACCACGGTACGGGTGGTGGCATAGGCCACGCCTTCGCTGGTCGGCGGCGTGGTATAGCCCTGGAACACGGCGATCAGCGACACCACGATGCCGAATACGACGCTTTTCCAGATCACGCCGTTGACGACGTCTTTCACCACCTCGACGGTGGCGGTCATGTTCGACCAGAAGGTGCCGTTGTCGATGCCCAGCCAGCTCACGCCCACCAGATGTCCGCCGAAGATGCCCAGCGCGCAGAACACGCAGGCCAGCAGCGGCATGGCGATCACGCCGGCGAGGAAGCGCGGCACGGCCACATAGGCAATCGGATCGACCGCCATCATTTCCATCGCGGCGATCTGGTCGGTGGCGCGCATCAGGCCGATCTCGGCGGTCACCGACGTGCCTGCGCGACCGGCGAACAGCAGCGCCGTCACCACGGGACCGAGCTCGCGATAAATGGCGATCGCCACCACCGTACCGGTGGCCGAGGTGCCGCCGAAGATCGACAGCACGTCGTACAGCTGCAAGCCCAGCACCATGCCCACGAACAGGCCGCAGACCATGATGATGATCAGGCTCATCGCGCCGACGAACCACAGCTGGCGGATCGTCTCGCGGTAGTGGCGCATGCTGCGCGGTATCGCGGCGATCATGCGCAGCAGGAACAGTCCGCAATCGCCGATCTGCGACAGCGAACGCACTACGATGTTTTCGGAACCCGTTGCGATCATGCGTTCTTCCCTGGAAAACCGAGCGATACGCCCAGGTCGCCGGCCGGATACTGGAATGGCACCGGGCCGTCCGCGTCGCCGCCGAAGAACTGGCGCGTCCACGGCGACCCGTCGTTGGCAATCGTCCTGGGATCGCCCTGCGCCACCACCTTGCCGTTGGCGATCAGGTAAATGTGATCGGCCACCTGCTTGATCGCTTCGAGCTCATGCGCCACCAGCACGCTGGTGATGCCCAAGGTCTGGTTGAGCGTGCGGATCAGCTTGAGCACCTGGTTCAAGGCGATCGGATCGAGACCCACAAACGGTTCGTCGTAGAGGATCAGCATCGGATCGAACACGATCGCGCGCGCCAGCGCCACGCGCCGCGCCATGCCGCCGGACAGCTCCGTCGGCATCAGCCCTGCAGCACCACGCAGACCCACCGCCTGCAGCTTGGTGAGCACGATGTTGCGGATCAGCACTTCCGGCAATTCAGTGTGCTGGCGCAGCGGGAACGCCACGTTCTCGAACACGTCAAAATCGGTGAGCAGGGCGGAATTCTGGAACAGGTAACCAATGCGCTCGCGCAGCTCGAATAGCTTTTCGCGCGACATCGTCGCCACGTTGTTGCCATCGACCAGCACCTGTCCCGCATCGCCGCGCATCTGCCCGGTGATGTGCTTGAGCAAGGTGGTCTTGCCGGTACCGCTGGGCCCCATGATGGCGGTGATCTTGCCGCGCGGTATATCGATATCCAGCGCATCGAACACCTTCTTGCCATTGAGCACCGTGGTCAGGCCACGGACGCGCACCAGGGTGCTGTCCTCGGGCTTGGCGCTAATGGAGTCGGTCATGGGCAATGAGGGGCCTGGGTAAAGGCGACAAGTTAGCTGAATAGGACCGTGAAGGCCATGTACGAATCGTCGTAGCGGTCAGTAATGGCTAACGGAACAAGACCTTGGCACGGATCTAGAGTTCCACTCCACCCTGCGGGAGCAAACCTTTGTGGGAGCGCACCCTGTGCGCGACAGGCGCCACCGACCAGCGAGGAACACCATGGCCCCGCAGTCGCGCACAGGGTGCGCTCCCACAGTGGGGTGGGGGCTGACCTCAGGCCAGCAGCTCCTGGATCAACGTCTCATGCCGCTTCAACTGCAACGCCGAGCGCAGGCGCGTAGCCCGCACGATGCCCTGCAAATCGTCCAGCGCCGCATCGAAATTGTCGTTGACGATGATGTAATCGAATTCATGCGCGTGGGCGATCTCCTCGCGCGAATTGTGCAGGCGGCGCGCGATCACTTCGGCGCTGTCCGAACCACGGCCGCGCAGGCGACGCTCCAGCTCCGGGCGCGACGGCGGCAGGATGAACACGCTCACGCAATCGGGCTTGCTCTGGCGGATCTGCCGCGCGCCCTGCCAGTCGATTTCCAGCAAGACGTCGCAGCCCGTTGCCAGCAGCGTGTCCACCGTGGTGCGCGAGGTGCCGTAGAGATTGCCATGCACTTCGGCGTGCTCGAGGAAGATGCCGTCGGCCACCTCCTGCTCGAACACCTCGCGTTCCACGAAATAATAGTGGCGGCCGTACTGCTCACCCGGACGCGGCGGACGCGTGGTGTGCGATATGGACAGCGAAATCGACGGCTCACGCTCCAGCAGCGCGTTGACCAGGGTGGACTTGCCCGCGCCCGAGGGCGCAGCCACCACGAACAGGGTGCACTGGGTGTCTTGCGCGTGAGGCGTGGTCGCGTTCATTCGATGTTCTGCACCTGTTCGCGCATCTGCTCGATCAGCACCTTCAGGTCCACTGCGGCATTGGTGCTGCGCACGTCCACCGCCTTGGAGCCCAGCGTGTTCGCTTCGCGGTTGAATTCCTGCATGAGGAAATCCAGGCGGCGACCGACCGGCTCCCTGGTGCCCAGCACGCGGCGGGTTTCGACGATGTGGGTGGTCAGGCGATCGAGTTCTTCATCGACGTCGCTGCGGGTGATCTGCAGCACCAGTTCCTGCTCCAGGCGACCCGGATCGGCCGGCTGCTTGAGATCGGCCAGGCGCGATTCCAGGCGGGCACGCAGGCCTTCGCGGATTTGCGGCATGAAGCTGCGCACGTCGGCCACGATGCGCTCGATCGCATCCAGGCGCTCGGTCAGCAGCTCGGCCAGCTTGGCGCCTTCGCGCTCGCGGGTGGCGGTGAGCGCTTCGAGCGCCCGGTCCAGCACGTCCAGCAGCGAGGCCTGCAGCACCTCAGGGTCCACCTCGGACTGTTGCAGCACGCCCGGGAAGCGCAGCAGCTCGGTGAATTCGATATTCATGCGCGGAAAGCGCGCTTCCAGGTCCATCGCCAGCTCGGACAGCCGCGCCAGCGCGGTGGCGTTGACCTGCATGGATTCGGCACGGGCCTCGCCGCGCAGGCGCACGGTGACGTCCACCTTGCCGCGCGACAGCTTGGCGGCGATGCGCTCGCGCAAGGCCGACTCGAACACGCGCAATTCGTCGGGAAGGCGCGGGCTCAGCTCCAGATAGCGGTGGTTGACCGTGCGCAACTCACAGCTGAGTGTGCCAGCGGGGCCGGTCGTCTCAGCGGAGGCATATGCCGTCATGCTGCGGGTCATTTGAGCGCCTGCGGATATCAGTAAAGGCCGCAATGGTAAACTTTCCCGCCCTGCCTTGCCCAATGGCCTCCATTCCCATGAGCTCTCCCAGCCGCCCCAGTGGCCGCGCCAGCGACCAGCTGCGCACCGTAACCATCGAACGCCACTACACCCGCCACGCCGAAGGTTCGGTGCTGGTGAGCTTCGGCGACACCCGCGTGCTGTGCACCGCCAGCATCGAAGACCGCGTGCCACCGTGGCTGCGCGGCAAGGGCGAGGGCTGGATCACCGCCGAATACGGCATGCTGCCGCGCGCCACCAACACCCGCATGCAGCGCGAAGCCGCGCGCGGCGGCCAGGGCGGCCGCACCATGGAAATCCAGCGCCTGATCGGCCGCAGCCTGCGTGCCTGCGTGGATCGCCAGGCATTGGGCGAGCGCGTGATCACGCTCGACTGCGACGTGATCCAGGCCGATGGCGGCACCCGCACCGCCGCCATCACGGGTGCCTATGTGGCACTGGTTGACGCGGTGAACCTGCTGATGAAGCGCGAGAACCTGCGCCGCAACCCGGTGGTGGGTGCGATCGCCGCCGTCTCGGTGGGCATTTATCAGGGCGTCCCCGTGCTCGATCTGGACTACGCCGAAGACTCCAACTGCGACACCGACATGAACGTAGTCATGAACGACGGCGGCGGCTTCATCGAGGTGCAGGGCACGGCCGAGGGCCATGCGTTCCGTCGCGATGAGATGGACGCCCTGCTGGGCCTTGCCGAGAAAGGCATCGCCGAGCTGGTGGCCGCGCAGCGCGCCGCGCTCGAACTGTCGTAACGGTTGCGCTGATGACACGCATCGTCCTGGCCAGCAGCAATCCCGGCAAACTGGCGGAGTTCAACGACCTGCTGGCCGACAGCGGCCTGCACGTCGAGCCGCAGTCGGCGTTCAACGTGCCCGACGCCGAGGAAACCGGCCTCACCTTCGTCGAGAACGCGCTGCTCAAGGCGCGTCATGCCTCGCGCATCAGCGGGCTGCCGGCGCTGGCCGACGATTCGGGCCTGTGCGTGCGGCATCTGCGCGGCGCGCCCGGACTCTACTCGGCGCGTTACAGCGGCCAACACGGCGACAACGCCGCCAACAACGCGCGCCTGCTGCGTGAACTGGAGGGCGTGCCGACCGAGCAGCGTGGCGCGTTCTTCATCTGCGTGCTGGTGCTGCTGCAACACGCCGACGATCCGGCGCCGCTGATCGCCGAAGGCCGCTGGCATGGCCATGTGCTCACCGAACAGCGCGGCACGCACGGCTTCGGCTACGACCCGTTGTTCCTGCCGGAAGACGAAACCGTCAGCGCCGCTGAGCTTCCGCCCGGCCTGAAGAATCGCATCAGCCATCGCGGCCGTGCGTTGGCGCTGCTGCGCAGCCAGCTCGGCGAGACGCATGGTTAAGCCATGTCGCTGATCGCGCCACCGCTGTCGCTGTACGTCCACATGCCGTGGTGCGTGAAGAAGTGCCCGTATTGCGACTTCAACTCCCACGGCGTACGCGGCGACACGCCGCCGTATGAAAGCTATGTGGACGCATTGCTCGCCGACCTCGATGCCGACCTGATTGATTTTGGTGGCGCGGTGCACGGGCGCACGGTGCAGACCATCTTTTTCGGTGGCGGCACGCCCAGCCTGTTCGCCCCGGATCTGATCGACCGTTTTCTCGACGGCGTGCGCGCCCGCCTGCAGCTGGCCACTGACGCCGAGATCACGCTGGAAACCAACCCCGGCACGGTCGAGCATGGACGTTTCGACGGCTATCTGGCCGCTGGGGTGAATCGCCTGTCGTTCGGCATCCAGAGCTTTGACGATGCCAAGCTGCGCCGGCTCGGTCGCATCCACTCGGCCAGCGAGGCCGAAGCGGCGGTAAAGTCCGCCCAGGACGCGGGCTACATCAACCTCAATCTCGACCTGATGTATGCGCTGCCCGAGCAAACCCAGGAGGGCGCGCTGGCCGACGTGGCGCGCGCCGTCGCGCTGCAGCCCACGCATATTTCGCACTACCAGCTCACCCTTGAGCCGAACACGGCCTTCGCCGCCAACCCACCGCCGCTGCCTGATGACGATCACGCCTGGGCGATGCAAGAGGCCTGCGAACAACAGCTCGCCGCCGCCGGCTATAGGCAATACGAGATATCCGCCTACGCCCAGAGCGACCGCCGCTGCGCTCACAACCTCAACTATTGGCGCTTCGGCGATTACCTCGGTATCGGCGCCGGCGCCCACGGCAAGCTCACCGACGTGGCCAGCGGGCAGATCATCCGCCGCTGGAAGACGCGCCTTCCCAAAGCGTATCTGGCGACGCCCGCCGGCGCCGGACGCATCGGCGGCAGCGCGCCGGTAGCCCCGGACGAACTGCCCTTCGAATACATGCTCAACGCCTTGCGCCTGATCGATGGCGTGCCCATGGCCGACTTTGTCGAACGCACCGGCCTGCCGCTCGAGCGCATCGCAGGCGCCCTCGCCCATGCCCGCCAACGGGGCTGGCTGGCGGACGACCCAGGTCGTTTGCATACCACGGCGCTCGGCCAGCGCTTCCTCAATGACGTCATTTCCGGATTCCTTGACTGAATCCACCGTCCGGCCGATGGCGTGCACCCGATACCCGCTTTAGACTCTGTGCCATCCGGGGGGAATCAACCAAGGTCTGTCATGGAAGTCGAACAGCAGGGTCGACGGCCGCCGCATGCATCTGATCGGGACTCGCGTCCTGACAATGCCGCGTGGTCGCCGCGTGCCCGTCGCCTGATCGAAGAAACGCACTCCCTCTGCACCAGCTGGCTGGAAGCACCGCTGCGCCAGTGCTTCCTTGAGGCCGAACAGCGCCTGTACGCGCAGGCCGAGCGTTCGCGCAATCCCGCCGAACAGCAACAGTGCCTGTATTCCCGCCAGCTGATTCAACAGCAGCGCGGACCCGTGGAGCGCCGCTTCATGGAGGGCGTACGCCAGCATTTCGGCAGCGTCGGCACGGTGCACGAACCCGAAGTGGTGCACCCCGATGCGCCACGCCGACCGCTGGAGCTGCTTGACCCCACCGAACACGAACAAACCGTGGCGCTCGACAAGCTGATTGCGCGCGGCGAAGCGCGCCATGGCACCGCGCTGTTTGAACTGGGCTATCGGTTCGCCGTGCTGGCCAGCCTGCCGCCGCTGGAAGGCGAAAGCCTGCCGCTGGGCCCACAGGCGCTGGCCCATGCGTTCCGCGATGGCATGACCGCGCTGGAGTTGCCGGTCGAACATCGCCTGCTGCTGTTGCAGTGTTTCGACATGGCCGTGGTGCAGGGACTGTCGACGCTGTACGACACGGTCAACGAACACCTGCGCGCCGACGGCATCCTGCCGCAGCTGCGCGCCTTCCCGACGACGCGTGCGCCGATCGAGCGCCAGCCGCGTCCGGGCGCAAACGACAATCCGCCCGTGCCGCTGGCACGCCAGGCAGCCGCAGCGACGCCTCCCGCGAGCGCGACCGCACCGCGCAGCGACAGCATCGCCGTGCTCGACAATCTGCGCGAAATGCTCGCACAGCATCGCGCGGGACAGGGCGCGCTGAGCTATCAGGATGGCGGACGTGCGGCGACGCCGGGCGAACTCCAGCTCGCGCTGGACGCCCTGCAATTGCATGTCAGCGACGTGGCCGAGCAGGCACGCCGCGAACTGCTCAGCGCCCAGGCGCTGCGCGAGGAGTTGATCACCCAGCTCAATACCGGCCGACCGGCGGGCTCGGCGCAGATGCATCTGACCGAAGAGCAGGGCGACACGGTGGAACTGGTCGCCATGTTGTTCGAGCAGCTGGATCGGCAGGTGCCCAACAAGAGCAACGCGCACTCGCTGCTCGGCGATCTCCAGCTGCCGCTGTTGCGCATGGCGGTGGCCGACCAGGGCTTCTTCAACCAGCGCGAACATCCCGCGCGCAAGCTGCTGGGCCTCGTCGCCGAAGCGGCGAATGACTGGCTGGACGGCCCCGAAGGCGACGTCGATCGATCGCTCGAAGCGAAGATCAACCAGCTGGTCGACCGCGCGCGCCGCGAGCCGCCAAGCACCGGCCTCTACACCAGCCTGCTTGCCGATATCGAACATCACCTGGGTCTGCTCAACCGCAAGGCGCAGATCGCCGAACGTCGCCAGGTGGAGGCGATGCAGGGTCGCGAGCGGCTCGAGCAGGCGCGCCATCGCGCCGCCGAGTTGATGACCGAGCGCTTCGACAAGTGCAATCCACGCGGCTTGTTGCGCACCTTGCTGGAGCGCGCCTGGTCCGACGTGCTCGCGCTCACGCTGTTGCGCCACGGCGAAGACAGCGAAGCGTTTACGTTGCGCCTGCGCATCACCGATCAGCTGCTGGGTCAGCAGCCCGTGCTCGATCGCAACCTGCTGCAGGCCGAGGTGGAGTCGGGCCTGCAACAGATCGGCATGCACGCCGAGGAATCCGTGCAGGTCGCCCAGCGCCTGCTGGGCATTCCGGCCAATAGCCCGACCACCAGCGAAGCGGCGACGACCACCGAGCTGGCGCTCAAGCTGAAACAGCATCAGCGACTGGGCGAGCACGCCGCACCGGAAACGCCGGCGCCCGTTCCGGCCGCACCGCCGACACCGGCTCCGCCGGCCGAGTCGCCGGAGCGCCGCATCCGCCAGCGCCTGCGTCAGTTGCCCTTCGGCAGCTGGTTTGAATTCATCGATCCGTCCAACGGACGCATCACCGAACGCAAGCTTGCCTGGTATTCGCCGGTATCGGGCAACAGCCTGTTCGTCACCCGTCGCGGCCTGCGCGGCCAGGAAATGACGCTGGAACAGCTCGCCCACGAAATGGCCTGTGGCCGCGTGCGCGAAATGCCGCCGGTGCGCGAGAACCTGCTCGATCGCGCCTGGCATGCACTCACCAGCCACCTGCGCCAGATCACCAGCGGCCCGCCAGCCGCATCGCGTAGCGGAGCATCGACGTGAGCGAGAACATTGCCTCTATCGACCAGCGCCGCGCGCTGCGCAAACGCGCCAATTTCACTGCCGTCGTCACTGACGTGATCACCGGCCAGCCGATCGGCCACCTGGGCAATCTCTCCGCCAACGGCATGCTGCTGATCAGCACGCACCCGCCGCGCAGCGAGGCCATCTATCAGGTCAGCCTGTCATTGCCTGGCCTGGGTAGTGCGCCACAGAGCATCGAGGTGGGCATCCAGGAACAGTGGCACGAAGCCGCGGCCAGCCCCGGACAAGTGTGGTCGGGGTATCGCATCGTGGCGATCGATGATGCGGATGCGGCGATGTTGGATGCGTGGTTGGAGCAGCCGGAGAGGGGTTAGGGGTGTTCGTCGTCGCGGCGTAGGCGGCGTTTTGTTCGCAATGCCGACGCAGGCCGGAGGCGCTTTTCAACAGCCGAAGGCTGGTCATCAAGAGCTTCGGTGTTTCCTTGTCACCTTGGGGCCAGGGTGCCGCCTACGCGGCGGGCGTTTCGAACGGCTGCCGCCGCTCGAGTCACTTTTCTCTTGCTGGCCCAAGAGAAAAGTAACCCAAAGAGAATGGCCTGATAACGCCCGCAGCATTGTGTTGGGATAAACCCGAACGCTCGAGGCGCGTCTGATGGGACAACCTCCGAGGGTACACAGCGGGTACTTCAATGCGCTGCGCAACGCGCCCGAATCGCTGAGGACTTAAAGCGGGGTCTCGCTGCGCATCGGCTTTGATCGTCCCGCCTTTTCCTTGCCGCGCCTTCTTGTCTGTGGGAGCGCA
>NZ_JBFTQX010000008.1:0-161209 GCF_056399225.1 Dyella sp. 01N448
TGCGCTCCCACAGACAAGAAGGCGCGGCAAGGAAAAGGCGGGACGATCAAAGCCGATGCGCAGCGAGACCCCGCTTTAAGTCCTCAGCGATTCGGGCGCGTTGCGCAGCGCTTTGAGGTACCCCCTGTGTACCCTCGGAGGTTGTCCCACAACCACGCGCCTCGAGCGTTCGGGCTTATCCCAGCACGATGCTGCGGGCGTTATCAGGCCATTCTCTTTGGGTTACTTTTCTCTTGGGCCAGCAAGAGAAAAGTGACTCGAGCGGCGGCAGCCGTTCGAAACGCCCGCCGCGTAGGCGACCCGATCGCGGAAGCGCAGCAATCGAAAGCCGGCAAAACGGAATGAACTCCATCCCGTTGAATCAGCCAGCGGACCCCGAAGCTTGGGCTACCGCATACCGCACGCTGTAAAGCCCTGCAATATCGATCAATATGTGGACCAATATGGCGGCGATCAGCCCGATGTACTGAAAGATGACGCCAAGGAAGATACTGCTGGCAAACAAGCTGATCGCCTGGGTCAATGTCGTCCGCGTGAGTGCCTTCATCTGGTACGCACGCACATGTGCCGCCACAAATATCAGTGAGGTGAGGACCATTCCGAGCACTGGCTGGAGTGCGGCGCGAAATAGCAGTTCCTCGCCAATTCCTGCAGCAAAACTCAGCAAGATTGGATTCCAACCGCCCAGGTCGAGGCGGCTGTAACTGGTCACAACGGATTTGGTAGAGCTATTGGACCTTTGCAGACTGTAAGCAATCCACGCCATCGACGCCGAGGAAGCACCTATCGCAAGACCGAAACCAACTTGAAGTGCCATCGATTGCCCGGCAGTGAAGATGGTCCAGATCGAGCTACGTCGCATGTACAAAAGGGCAAGCGCCAGCGTCGACATCACGACGCAGACAAGAACCTGCCTGGTGAGTCCTATTTTGGGATGAGCAACCTTGGGTAGCTCAAGCGGCTCCAGTGTCATATGACGCTCCTCTCATGTCTGCTCGGCACTTCCATGTGCCTCGTGAGGCCATTGGACACGTTTGTCGCGATGCAAGATCGATCTTCTCGATCTTACCTAGGACCGCATGCAGTCCTGCTGCCACTCTTGTGCGGCCACGCCGTCCAAAAGGGCCGTCCTTTTCTCTGCTACCATGCGCCCACCTGAGGTGACCCCCAGCCAGTCGGTTGGGAGTTGAAACGGGAATCCGGTGCGGCGCTGATGCGCCTATTCCGGAGCTGCCCCCGCAACGGTAGGCAGGCGCGATCCAGATGGGGATCGACGGAGCGACATCGAGCCACTGTGCCAAGCGCATGGGAAGGCGTCGTTCCGGAAGACATTGCGTCTTCGCCCGCGAGCCCGGAGACCGGCCTTGAGGTACGACCAGACAGGCGGTGGGCCGTGTCATGGATGTCGTGCATGCGCACGGCCGCCACGCTCCTCCTGCCTGTCTATTTCCCATGCGTTCCGCGCGGGCAGGCGCGGTTGAGGAGCAGTACTTTGACTACCCGACTTTCCATGATCCGTCGCGCCGCACTGGCGACGGCACTTTCGACCATCGTCTTCCCGGCGTTCGCCGACGACACGACCAACCTCGACGGCGTGGTGGTGACCGCCACGCGTACCGAGCAGACGCAGAACCAGACGCTGTCCGCGGTGACGGTGATCGACCGCGCCGATATCGAACGCCTGCAGCCGTCTTCGCTGGCGGACCTGCTGCGCGGCACGCCGGGCATGCAGATTGCCAACAATGGCGGTCCTGGCAAGGCGACCAGCGCCTTCCTGCGTGGCACCGAAGCCGACCACGTGCTGGTGATGATCGACGGCGTCAAGATCGGCTCGGCCACGCTGGGCACGGCGGCGTTGCAGGATATTCCGGTCGACCAGATCGAGCGCATCGAAATCGTGCGCGGCCCGTTCTCCAGCCTGTACGGCTCCGAAGCGATCGGCGGCGTGATCCAGATCTTCACGCGTCGTCCGGAAGGCGCCTTCGTGCCGTCCTTCAGCCTGGGCGTCGGCAGCTATAGCCATCTGAATGGCTCGGCCGGTTTTGCCGGCAAGAGCGGCGACGGCTGGTACTCGCTGGAGGCCTCTCACGATCAGACGCATGGCATCAATTCCTGCCGCGTGGGTGCCGCCGAAGTGGGCGCGGCCTGCTTTGCCGATCAGCCGGACAAGGATGGCTACCGCAACAATGCGCTGACCCTGCAAGGCGGCTACAAGTTCGACGAACAGTGGGACGCCGATGTGCGCCTGTTCCGCAGCGAAGGCCACAACTACTACGACGGCACGTACACCGACTCCGACAAGAGCGCCACGCAAGTGGTGGGCGGCAGCGTGCACTATCGTCCGGCGTCCAATGTGAAGCTCACGCTCAGCCTCGGCACCAGCGGCGATTTCAGCAAGGACTTCTACCAGGGTGTGTACGTCGATCGTTTCGACACGCATCGCGACCTGGGTTCGTTCCAGGCGGATATCGGCTTCTGGGGCGGCCTGCTGACGACCGGCTTCGACTGGCAGCGCGATCACGTGGACAGCACGGCCGGTTACATGAATGCATTTACGGGCGAGCCGGTGAACAGCCGCATCGACCGCGGCGGCTTCGTGCAGTGGCAGCAGACCTTCGGCAGCCAGTCGGTGCAGGCCAGCGTGCGTCACGACGACAACAGCCAGTTCGGCAGCAAGAACACCGGCAGCCTGTTGTGGGGCTGGGACTTCACCCAAACCCTGCGCCTCACCGCGAGCTATGGCACCGCGTTCAAGGCGCCGACCTTCAACGATTTGTACTACCCGTTCTACGGCGACCCGAATCTCAAGCCGGAACGTTCGAGGAACTTCGAACTCGGCCTGCGCGGCAGCTACGACTGGGGCTACTGGTCGTTGAACGCGTTCCGCAACAACGTGACCGACCTGATCACCTACGACGCCGCCACCCAGGCGCCGGGCAATGTGGACCAGGCGCGCATCCGTGGTGCGGAAGGCGTGGTGAGCGGGCACGTGCTGGGCTGGCTGGTGACGGGCACGGCCACCTGGCTGGATCCGCGCGACGAGTCGACCGCGTACGAAGGCAACCTGCTGCCGCGCCGTGCGCGCCAGACCGGCAATATCGATCTGGACCGCAGCTTCGGCGACTTCAGCGTGGGTGGCACGTGGTTCGTCTCGGGCCGTCGCTACGATGATCTGGCCAACCAGCATCCGCTGGGCGGCTACGCCATCACCAACCTGCGCGTAGCCTATGCCATCTCGCGCGATTTCAAGCTGCAGCTGGCATTGAACAACGCCTTCGGCAAGGACTATGAAACCGCCTGGTACTTCAACCAGCCAGGTCGCAACTACATGTTGACCCTGCGTTATCAGCCCGCGCAGTAATCCATGACGCCGGGGCCCGCGAAGGCCCCGGCGTTTTTCCATGCATTCGACCAGGAGTCGTTTCGTGAAAGCTCTTTCCGGTTCCCGTTTCAACGCGCTGTGGCTGGTACTGGTCGCGGTGATGATCGCTACCCGCTTCAAGCATTTCGGCGACACGCTGCATCTGCCTGATGCTTCGATGGCGTTGTTCTTTCTTGGTGGTCTCTATCTGCGCCGCCATTGGACCTTCGTGGTGATGGTGCTGCTTGCGGTGGCGCTGGACTGGATTTCAATCAGCTACGCGGGCGTGAGCGCCTTCTGCGTGACGCTGGCGTACTCGTTTTTGCCCTTGGCTTACGCAGTGCTCTGGTACGCCGGACGCTGGTATGCGCCGCGCGTGAATCAGGGCGCGTTGTCGCTGCTCGGAGCATTCGGCGTGGCCGTGTTGGCGGCCGTGGCTTCGTTCGCCATCTCCAATGGCTCGTTCTATTGGCTGGGCGGCCGTTATGCGCAGCCGCACATGAGCGAATACCTGGCGCGCCTGTGGCAGTGGGGGCCGCTGTTCGTGCGCACCACCCTGGGCTACGTCGCGGCAGCCCTGGTGCTGCATGCTGTGATCGTGCGCGCGGCATCGTCTTCTACGGCACACCAGAAGGGAGCCTGAGCATGAGCGACACGCCCGAAACGCCGAATGCCGAAGAACGCCACCGCGAGCGCATGCAGCGCAAGAAGGAGCTGGTCGATCGCAAGATCGCCCGCGCCACCATCGAGCGCGGCGTGCTGGTGGTGAATACCGGTAACGGCAAGGGCAAGAGCTCCTCGGGCTTCGGCATGCTGGCGCGTTCGCTCGGCCATGGTTTTCGCTGCGGCGTGGTGCAGTTCATCAAGGGCAGTTTCTCCACCGGCGAGGAAGCGTTCTTCCGCCGCTTTCCCGATGAGCTCGATTACCACGTGATGGGCGAAGGCTATACGTGGGAGACGCAGGACAAGGCGCGCGATATCCAGGCGGCGCAAGCGGCCTGGCAGGTGGCGGCCAATATGCTGGTGGATGAGTCGCTCGACTTCGTACTGCTGGACGAACTCAATATCGCCCTGGTCAAGGGCTATATCGACCTGGACATCGTGTGCGCCGCGCTGAAGGCGCGCCCGCCACGCCAGCACGTGGTGATCACCGGGCGCGGCGCGCCGGATGGCCTGGTGGAACTGGCCGATACGGTGACGGAAATGCGCCTGGTGAAGCACGCCTTCCAGGCAGGCATCAAGGCGCAGCAGGGCATCGAGCTCTGACGCGACGGTTCGGCGTGGCAAGCGGCACCAACGACGGAGTTCACCGATGACTGACCAGATCGCCTCCTGTCCTGCCTTGCTGGTATCGGCGCCTGCGTCGGGGCAGGGCAAGACTTCGGTGACGGCGGCGCTGGCGCGCTGGCATGCCCGGCAGGGCAGGCGCGTGCGCGTCTTCAAGACGGGTCCGGATTTTCTCGACCCCATGGTGCTGGAGCGCGCCAGTGGCGCGCCGGTCTACCAGCTCGATCTTTGGATGAACGGCGAGGACGACGTACGCGCGCGCTTGCATGAAGCGGCTGGCGAGGCGGATCTCATCCTGGTCGAAGGCGTGATGGGCTTGTTCGACGGCGGCCAGTCGAGTGCGGACCTCGCCCAGCGTTTCGGTTTGCCGGTGTTGGCCGTGATCGACGGTTCGGCGATGGCGCAGACCTTTGGTGCCCTGGCGCTGGGACTGGCGAGTTATCGCGACGGCCTGCGCGTGCATGGTGTCGCCGCCAATCGCGTGGGCAGTGCGTATCACGCGCAGCTGCTTGCCGGCAGTGTGCCGTCCCCTCTGCAGTGGTTGGGTGCCTTGCCGCGCGATGCGGCGCTGGCCCTGCCCGAGCGGCATCTGGGTCTGGTGGCCGCTGGCGAGCTGGGCGATATCGACGCGCGCCTGGATGCACTGGCCGACGCATGGGGCACCCATGCCAATGCCGAACTTCCGCCGCCGGTGACGTTTCCCGCAGCGTCACACGCGCCGGTGCCCAAGCAATTGCAGGGTTGCCGCATCGCGATTGCCCGCGACGCGGCGTTCTGTTTTCTCTATCCGGCCAATCTCGATCTGCTGCGCGAAGCGGGCGCCGACTTGCGCTACTTCTCGCCGCTGGCCGGTGACGCGCTGCCCGAATGCGATGCGGTATGGCTGCCTGGCGGCTATCCCGAACTGCACTTGCATGCGCTATCCGATAGCGACACGTTGCGCAGCGCCTTGCACGATCATGTGAATGCCGGTCGCCCGCTGCTGGCCGAATGCGGCGGCATGCTTTACGCGCTGGATTCCCTGGCGGGCACCGATGGCGCGGCGTTTCCGATGGCGGGCCTGCTGCGCGGTCAGGCGACGATGCAGACGCGACTGGGGGGGCTAGGCATGCAATCCGTTGCCTTGCCCGAAGGCGAGTTGCGCGGTCACACCTTTCACTACGCGCTAGCCGAAATCGACGAGGCGCCCTTGGCGATGGCCAGCAACCCGGATGGCGGTCCGAGCCGGGAAGGCGTGTTTCGCCGCGAACGATTCACGGCGAGCTTCATGCACCTTTATTTTCCGTCGAACCCGACGGCGGCCGTGGCCTTGTTCCGGCCATGACCACCGCCCTGGACATGCTGCTCGCGGTGCTGCTGGATGCGTGGCTGGGCGAACCGCGGCAGATGCACCCGCTGGTGTCGTTTGGACGTCTGGCCGCCTGGGCCGAATCGCGATGGCACGCGGATCGTCGTGCGTCAGGTGTGCTGGCCTGGTGCGTGGTGGTGCTGCCGCTGGTGGCGTTGGCCTGGTTGCTTGGCACGTGGCTCGGGCATGCAGCGTCCTGGTTACGGCTGCTCCTCGATGTGCTCGTGCTTTACCTGGCCATTGGTTTGCGCAGCCTGGGCGATCACGCGATGCCGGTGGCTCGCGCACTCGCCGCCGGCGACATTCTTGGCGCACGCACGGCGGTAGGCCGCATGGTCAGTCGCGACACGGTTGCACTGGATGACGCCCAGGTCGCCGCGGCCGCGACGGAATCGGTGCTGGAAAATGGCAACGATGCCGTGTTCGGCGCGCTGTTCTGGTTCCTCGTGCTGGGTGCGCCGGGCGCGGTGCTGTATCGACTGGCCAACACGCTGGATGCGATGTGGGGCTATCGCACGGAGCGCTACGAGCGCTTCGGCTGGGCGGCGGCGCGGATCGATGATGTGCTCAATTTTCTGCCGGCACGCCTGACTGCCATGAGTTACCTGTTGCTGGGCGACGCGGCGCGGGCGTGGCGCTGCTGGCGCGTACAGGCGCCGCAATGGGACAGCCCGAACGCCGGACCAGTGATGGCGTCCGGTGCGGGCGCGCTGGGTGTATGCCTCGGCGGAGCGGCGCCTTATGACGGCGTGTGGGAGCCGCGCCCGGTGCTGGGCGAGGGCGATGCACCGGATGGTCAATCGATCGTGCGCGCGCTGCAATTGGTGCGTCGCTGCGTGGTGCTCTGGCTGCTGGTGATCATGCTGCTGGGCATCGTGAGCTGGGGAGCCGGCCATGCTTGAACACGGCGGACGCCTGTTGCGAGCAGCCCGCGACTACGGCATTGCGCCGGATGCGTGGCTGGACTTGTCCACCGGCATCAGTCCTTATGCCTGGCCGGTGCCCGTCCTGCCGGCATCGGTCTGGCAGCGATTGCCCGAAGACGACGATGGCCTCGTCGGTGCCGCATGCGAGTACTACGGTGCGTCGCAGCTGTTGCCCGTGGCCGGATCGCAGGCCGCCATCCAGATGCTGCCCAGTCTGCGGCAAGCCTCGGGCGTGGGAGTGATTGCGCCTGGCTACAACGAACACGCGCATGCCTGGCGCCGCGCGGGTCATGCGGTGGAAACGCAGTCGGCATCGAGCTTGCTGGCCGATCCATCGCGCTACGACGTGATCGTCCTGATCCATCCCAACAACCCCGGCGGCGAGCGCTTCGAGCGTGACGTCTTGCTGGCATGTCATGCCGCGCTGGCCTCGCGTGGCGGTTGGTTGATCGTCGACGAGGCCTTCATGGATGTCACGCCAGAGCAAAGCCTGTGCAGCGAAGCGTACCGCGACGGGCTGATCGTGCTGCGCTCTGCCGGAAAGTTCTTTGGCCTGGCCGGAGCGCGCGCGGGTTTTGTGGCTGCGCATCCTGCGTTGCTTGAAACACTGGGCGATCGATTGGGCCCGTGGACGTTGAGCGGGCCGACGCGTCATGTACTCGGGCTGGCCCTTGCTGATCGCGCATGGCAGGCCACGGCGCGCTCCTGGCTGCAGGATATGAGCGCCGGTCTGGCGGCCGTGCTGCTGCGTCATGGCATGGCAGCCACGGCAGGGTGCGCGTTCTTCCAGTGGTGGCGGCACGCAGGCGCAGAAGCAGTGCATATAGCGCTGGCCAGGCAAGGCATCCTGACCCGGCTGTTCGAGACGCCCGCAAGTCTGCGTTTTGGCCTGCCCCCTGATGAGGTTGCGCTACGGCGACTCGACGATGCGCTGGGCGCGCTGGACTTGAAGGAGAGGCGGCGATGAGCGCTGGCGTGCTGATGGTGCAAGGCTGCACCTCCGATGCGGGCAAGAGCACCTTGGTCACGGGCTTGTGTCGCTGGTTGCGCCGACGCGGCATCGCCGTGGCGCCGTTCAAACCGCAGAACATGGCCTTGAATTCCGCGGTGACGATCGATGGCGGCGAAATCGGCCGCGCCCAGGCCGTGCAGGCGCAGGCGTCTGGCCTGGAGCCGCATACCGATTTCAATCCGGTCCTGCTCAAGCCCAATAGCGATATTGGCGCTCAGGTGATCGTGCACGGGCATCCGGTGGCCAATATGGATGCACGCCACTACCACGACTACAAGCGCATCGCGATGGATGCCGTGCTCGCCTCTCATCGCCGCCTGGCCGATCGCTACGACGCGGTGATCGTGGAAGGCGCGGGCAGCCCCGCGGAAATCAACCTGCGCGATCGCGACATCGCCAACATGGGTTACGCGGAGGCGGTCGACTGCCCGGTGATCCTCATTGCCGATATCGACCGCGGCGGCGTGTTCGCGCATCTCGTGGGTACGTTGGCGCTACTGTCGGACAGCGAGCGTGCACGCATCGCCGGCTTCGTCATCAATCGCTTTCGCGGCGACATGGCGTTGCTCCAGTCCGGCTTGGATTGGCTGGAACGCGAAACCGGCAAGCCGGTGTTGGGCGTGCTGCCCTATCTGCACGGCCTGCACCTGGAGGCCGAAGACGCCTTGCCGCGCGACGCAGTCCAAAAGAGGGATGCGCGCCTGCGCGTGCTGGTGCCGGCCTTGCCGCGCATCAGCAACCACACCGACTTCGATGCCTTGCTCGCCCACCCGGACGTCGAGCTTCGTTTCGTGGGTCCCGACGAGGCGCATCCGCCGGCCGACCTGATCGTCCTGCCCGGTTCCAAATCCACCCGCGTCGACCTGGCCTGGCTGCGCGCCCAGGGCTGGAACGAAACCATCACGCGCCATCTACGCTACGGCGGGAAAGTGATCGGCATCTGCGGCGGCTTCCAGATGCTGGGGCGCTTCGTGCATGATCCACAGGGCATCGAGAGCGAGCCGGGCTCGAGCGCTGGACTGGGCTGGTTGCAGATGGAGACCACGCTTCAATCGCGCAAGCAATTGCGCCGCGTGGAGGGGAAACTGGTCCTGGGAGACGCGCGGGTGAGCGGCTATGAAATCCACTGCGGCGTCAGTCGTGGTGCAGCGTTGGAGCAGCCGGCGAGTGTGCTCGCCTCAGGCGAGCCGGACGGTGCGCTGTCGCCTGATGGTCAGATCTTCGGCACCTACCTCCACGGCCTGTTCGATGAGCCGCAGGCGCTTTCGGCCCTGCTCGCCTGGGCAGGCCTGCGCCATGCCGCCCCGCTGGACCTGCGTGCGTTGCGCGAGGCGAGCATCGACCGCGTGGCAGATGCCGTGGAAGCACACCTCGATACGCCGGCGCTGCTGCGTCTGCTGCAACCGGTGAAGGAGTCCACGCCATGCGCACCCTGATCCTGGGCGGCGCCCGCTCCGGCAAGAGCGCACTGGCCGAACGTCTTGCTGCCGAGTCGGGGCACGAGGTGGTCTATATCGCCACGGCGCAGGCGCGCGATGAGGAAATGGCCGCGCGCATCGCGCATCACCGGGCGCAGCGTCCGTCCCACTGGCTCAGCGTGGAAGAACCGCTGGCATTGGCCGCGGCCCTGGACGCGCATGCGCGCCCTGGCCGCTGCGTGCTGGTCGACTGCCTCACGCTGTGGCTCAGCAACCTGCTTGGCGCACCCGACGATGCACGCCTCGCGCAGGAGCGCGACGCCTTGCTACAGCTGCTGCCCTCGTTGAAGGGACAGCTGCTGCTGGTCAGCAACGAAGTGGGCCTGGGCGTAGTGCCCATGGGTGAACTCACGCGACGTTTTGTAGATGAAGCCGGACGCTTGCACCAAGCCCTTGCCGCGCAGTGCGAGCGGGTGGTGTTTGTCGCTGCCGGATTGCCCATGCCTCTCAAAGGAAGTCTTACATGAGCCAAGACTGGCTGACCGAACCCTGCTTCGCGATCGACGAAGCGAGCCGCGAACGCGCATTGGAACACCAGGCGCAGTTGACCAAGCCGCCGGGTTCGCTAGGCACACTGGAAACACTGGCCGTGCGTCTGGCCGGCATGCAGCACACGGTGATGCCATCGGTGCAGTCGGTATGGATCAGCATTTTTGCGGGTGACCACGGTGTGGCCGCGGAAGGCGTTTCAGCGTTTCCACAAGTGGTGACAGGCGAGATGGTCCGCAACTTCGCCAATGGCGGCGCTGCGATCAGCGTGCTCGCACGCAGCCTGGGCGCCATGCTCGAAGTGGTGAACCTGGGCACGGTGAACGATCCCGGCGAACTGCCCAACGTGCGCCACGCCATCATTGCGCCGCAGACCAGGAATTTCTGCGAGCAGCCTGCGATGAGTGCGGTGCAACTGGAGCTGGCGCTGCGTGCCGGTGCCGATAGCGCAGAGGCAGCACGGCAGGCAGGCGCAAAACTTTTTATCGGCGGCGAGATGGGCATCGCCAACACCACCTCGGCAGCGGCGCTGGCCTGCGGCTTGCTGCGCGAGTCGCCCAGTGCGCTCGCCGGCGCCGGCACCGGTCTGGATGCCGCGGGCATCCAGCACAAGGCCACGGTGATCGAGCGTGCGCTGGCGCTCTATCCCGCCGATGACGACGCGCTGGCCTGGCTCGGTCGGGTGGGCGGCTTCGAGATCGCCGCGTTGTGCGGCGCGTATATCGGCGCGGCGCAGCGCGGCATCCCGGTGCTGGTCGATGGCTTCATCACCACGGCCGCGGCCCTGGCAGCCGTGCGCATCAATCCGTCCTGCCGTGAGTGGATGTTCTTCGCGCACCGTTCGCGCGAGCGCGGGCACGCGCGCCTGCTTTCGGTGCTCGAAGCCGATCCGTTGCTGGACCTTGGCCTGCGCCTGGGCGAGGGCAGCGGTGCTGCCGCGGCCGTGCCGCTGATGCGCCTGGCCTGCGATCTGCACGCGCGCATGGCCACTTTCGCGCAGGCGGGGGTGAGCAACGCATGATCGGCAAGCACACCGGCATCGATCTGTTGCGCCATGGCGATACCGGGCAGCGCAGCTATCGCGGCCAACTCGACGACGCGCTCAGTCCGCTGGGCTGGAGTCAGTTGCGTGCGGCTATTTTCGGACGCAGCTGGGATGCCATCGTCACGTCGCCGCTGCGTCGTTGCGCGGAGTTCGCGCAGGATCTGGCCTGTGCACGCCGCGTGCCGATGCGGGTCGATCCGCGTCTGGCCGAATATCACTTCGGCGATTGGCAGGGCGTACCCATCGAGACGCTGGCCCAGCAACAGGGCGATGCGCTGGCGCGCTTCTGGGCTGATCCCGTCGCGCATCCGCCGCCGGGCGGCGAGTCGTTCGCGGCCTTTCGCGATCGTCTTTGCTCGGCCTTGAACGAAGTCGCCGAAGCGGCGGAGACCCAGCGCGTGCTGGTGGTGACCCATGGCGGCGCGATCCGCCTGCTGCGTTGCGAGGCGGAAGCGCGCGACTTCGGCGAGATGGCGAACATCGACGTGCCGCACGCATCGCTGCATGTGTTGCCGTGGGTACCGCCCACGAGTAAGCAAGACCAGTCCTGATGCGAGGACTGTTCGCCGCCATCGGTTTTCTCACGCGCCTGCCGCTGCCGGCGCGTGCGTTCGACGGCGCCTCGTCGCCCTCGGCACAGCTGGCCTGGTATCCCGCCGTGGGTTTGCTGCTTGGCGCACTGCTGTGGTGCCTGGGTTGGTTGTTGTCCGGCGCGTCGCCCTTGCTTGCGGCAGCGCTATTGCTGGTCGCGTGGGTGGCGCTCACGGGCGCACTGCACCTGGACGGCCTGGCCGACAGCGCGGACGCCTGGGTGGGCGGCCTGGGCGATCGCGAGCGCACGCTGACCATCATGAAGGACCCGCGCAGCGGCCCGATCGGCGTTACCGCGATCGTGCTGGTCTTGCTGTTGAAGTTCGCAGCGCTGGCCAGCGTGCCGCAGCCGTCGGCCATGTTGTGGGTGGCCCCCTTGTTGGGGCGCGCGGTGCTCACCGCGGCGTTCATGACGACGCCCTACGTGCGCAGCGGCGGCCTGGGCAGCGGCCTGGTGGGTGAGTCGCGCACGATATGCGCCGTGGCCCTGCTGCTCGCCGCCATCGTTACGCTGTTGGCCGGCTGGCAGGGGCTGTGGGCCATCCTGGTGGCCGCCTTGGTGTTTGTCTGGTGGCGATGGACCTGCATGCGCCGGCTGGGCGGCATGACCGGCGATACCTGCGGTGCGCTGACCGAATTCACGGAGGCGGCCGTACTGGTGGCGCTGGCGCTCTAGCGGTTTGCCTTGTCAGCACCTACAAATCGTTGAATTCCCGCCGTTCGCCTCGATAATGGACAGTTGTCGTCGTATGCGCCGGTGCGTGATCCCGGCACGGCGATCGATCCTTCGGAGTGTCCATGCCTATCTACGAATTTGAATGCGCCAGCTGCGGCCACCGTTTTGACCGCCTGCAAAAGATCGCCGATCCCGATCCGTCGGTGTGCCCGGCTTGCGACGTGGCCGAAGTGAAGCGACGCCTGAGTGCCCCGGGTTTCCGCCTGGCCGGCAGTGGCTGGTACGAGACCGACTTCAAGAAGGACGGCGACAAGAAGCGCAACCTGGCCGGCGACAGCGCCGCGCCTGCGGCCAGTGCGCCGAGCCCGCCCGCGCCCTCCAGCTCATCGAGCTCCTCCAGCGACAGCTGAGCGAGCCGCATGGCTGAACGCCGGATAGCCGGCCGGCAGGTTTCTGCGAACAGTCGCAAGATATTCAATTCCGGTTGAAGATATTCCCACTAGCGTGACTAGCCGTCACAGAGGAGTGGGATTGATGTTCCGGATACGAACAGGCTTGATGGGTGTAGCGGCAGGTCTCATGGCAGGCCTGCTGTGGGTGGCGGCGCCGGCCGTGCATGCGCAGGGTCGCGACCAGGTGCGTTGCGGCAGCGACGATGGCCGCTTCACGCGTTGCCAGGTGCCGTGGCGCGACGCCGAAATGATCCGCCAGGAATCGAACAGCCCGTGCATCCGCGGGCGGACCTGGGGCGTCGATCGCGGGGGCCTGTGGGTGGATCAGGGCTGCCGCGCCCAGTTCGTCGAAATGGGCGGTGGCGGTTACCGCCCGCCGGGTGGTGGTGGCTATTACCCGCCGCCGGGCTATCGGCCGCCGGACAACGGCGGCTGGCGCCCGGGTCCCGACTGGGATCGCGAAATCCGCCTGCAGTGCGAAAGCAACGACAAGCAGTACCACTTCTGCCAGGTGGACGTGGGTGGCCGTGGCAATGCCGTGCTGCTGCGCCAGCTGTCCGGTTCGCCCTGCGAGCAGGGCTACAGCTGGGGCTGGAACCGTGCCGGCGTGTGGGTTTCCAAGGGCTGCCGCGGCCTGTTCTCGGTGAATCGCCGCTGGTAATGGGCTGAAACGTGGGCGCAGGCGCGGTTTTCCAACCCCGCCTGCTGCCCGCCGCCGGGCGGGTCGGTGTTAACATTCCGGGTCTTCTTGTCCACGCATCACGCCGCCCAGCGGCCCGGAGTTCCAAGCGCATGCGCACGCATTTTTGCGGCCTCATCGATGAGGCACTGGTCGGTCAGACCGTTTCCCTGTGTGGCTGGGTCAACACCCTGCGCCTGCAGAGCCACGTGGCTTTCGTCGACCTGCGCGATCACGAGGGCCTGGCCCAGGTAGTGATCGAGCGTGACAACGCCGCCGCGTTTGCCGTGGCCAACGAAATCGGCAACGAATATTGCCTGCGCGTCACCGGCACCATCCGCAAGCGCCTGTCGGTGAACGACAAGCTGCGCACCGGCACGGTGGAACTGGTGGCTGACCAGGTCGAGATCCTCAACGCCGCGAAGGACCTGCCGTTCGCGATGCACGAGAATCCCAACGAGGAGATGCGCCTGACGTATCGCTACCTCGACCTGCGCCGCCCTGACATGCAGCAGATGATGCGCCGTCGCATCAAGCTGGTGCAGTCGCTGCGCCGGTATCTGGATGCGGCGGGTTTCCAGGACATCGAAACGCCGATCCTGACCAAGGCCACGCCCGAAGGCGCGCGCGATTACCTGGTGCCCAGCCGCGTGCATCCGGGCCAGTTCTACGCGCTGCCGCAGTCGCCGCAGCTGTTCAAGCAGATCCTGATGATGGCCGGTTTCGACCGCTACTATCAGATTGCCCGCTGCTTCCGCGACGAAGACCTGCGCGCCGATCGCCAGCCGGAATTCACCCAGCTCGACCTTGAGTTCGCCTTCGTCGAAGAGAAGGACGTGCAGGATTTCGTGGAGGAGTTGATCCGCCACGTGTTCAAGGAAGTGGTCAACGTCGAGCTCGACGCGTCGTTCCCGCGCATGACATGGGCCGAAGCCATGCGTCGCTTCGGTTCGGACAAGCCGGACCTGCGCATCGCGCTCGAGCTGGTCGACATCGCCGACGCGGTGAAGCATGTGGAATTCAAGGTGTTCGCCGAGCCGGCCAATGCCGACAACGGTCGCGTGGCCGCGCTGCGCGTGCCGGGCGGCGCCACCTTCACCCGCAAGGAAATCGACCAGCTCACCGAATACGTGGCCAAGTACGGCGCCAAGGGCCTGGCCTGGTTGCGCGTTGATGACTTGTCCAAGGGCCGCGACGGCATCAACTCGCCGGTGGCCAAGTTCCTTGACGATCAGGCGCTGCAAGGCGTGCTCAAGCTCACCGGCGCCGAATCGGGCGACATGCTGTTCTTCGGCGCGGGCACGTGGAAGGCCGTCACCGACTTCATGGGCGCGCTGCGCCTGAAGGTCGGCAAGGACCGCGGCCTGGTCGAAAACAGCTGGAAGCCGCTGTGGGTCACCGACTTCCCGATGTTCGAATACGATGAGGAAGAAAAGCGCTTCGTCGCCCTGCATCATCCGTTCACCGCGCCCAAGGTGGACGACATCGCCGAGCTGCGCGCCAATGCGTCCAACGCCGTGAGCCGCGGTTACGACATGGTGCTCAACGGCAACGAGATCGGCGGCGGTTCCATCCGTATCCATCGCCCGGACATGCAGAGCACGGTGTTCGACCTGCTCGGCATCACGCCGGAAGAGGCCGAGATGAAGTTCGGCTTCCTGCTCAAGGCGCTGAAATTCGGCGCGCCGCCGCACGGCGGCCTGGCCTTCGGCATCGACCGCATCGCCGCGTTGATGGCTGGCACCGAATCCATCCGCGACGTGATCGCCTTCCCCAAGACCACCAGCGCGCAGGATCTGATGACCGATGCGCCGTCGCTGGTGAGCGAGGCGCAGCTGAAGGAGCTGCATGTGAAGGTGGCTGCGGAAGCGAAGCCGGTCTGATTTTCCGCCGTCATTCCGGCGCAGGCCGGAATCCAGTAGCGAGCGTGCAGGGTTTTCGCGAAAACCATCCACTGAGTCTCTGGATTCCGGCCTGCGCCGGAATGACGAGCAAACCCCAGCGCGCACTGCGTCGCGACGCCGTCGCAACTTTCTGTGCACAATCGACTCTACACAATGACCGCGCTTCCAACGCGCGGCCATCTGCCCTGTCGTTGATGCATCACACCCTGGCGCCATGACCGATCACGTCATTCTTCTGCACGGCCTCTGGATGCGCGGTTTCGCGCTCTTGCTGCTGCATCGGCGCATGATGGAAGCGGGCTTTCGCGTTCATCGCTTCGACTATATGAGCGTGGCGGCTTCGCAGCCGCGCATTCTCAACAGCCTGCAGGCTCGCATCCATGAGCTGGGGCAGGACGCCCAACGGGTACATCTGGTCGGACACAGCCTGGGCGGTCTGCTGGCGCTGCGCGCCTGCGCCGAAGTCGCGTTGCCACCGGGGCGCGTGGTCTGCCTGGGGTCGCCGCTCAAGGGCAGCGCCGCCGCGCGTCGCTTCGCCGGCATGGGGCGCGGTGGCGAGGTCTTGCTCGGCCACAATCGCGAACTGCTGGAAAACGGCTTCGACCGCTGGCAGGGCGAGCGCGAAGTGGGTGTGATCGCCGGCAAGGTGTCGCTCGGCCTGGGCGCGATGATCGGGCAGTTCGAGGGCGATAACGACGGCTGTGTGACGCTGGAAGAGACGTTCCTCCCAGGCATTGCCGACCATTGCGCCATCGAGACCAACCATACGGGGCTGCTGTTTTCCCAGGAAGCCGCGCGCCAGGTCACCCAGTTCCTCCAGCAGGGTCGTTTCGATCGCGCCGAGGCCTGACAGGGCGCACTCCCAGGCGCTTTCGCGTGCCGCTTGCCCGTACTACGCCGCGAAGCGATAGAATTCGCGCCTCGTCCGTTCATCAGATTTGCAGGAAGTGCCATGGGTAGAGGCCCGTCCATCGAAGGTCGCAAGAATGCCGAAGACGCCAAGCGCGCCAAGGTGTTCACCAAGCTGATCCGCGAAATCACCGTGGCAACACGCGCCGGCATCGCCGATCCATCCGCCAACCCGCGCCTGCGCGCGGCGGTGGACAAGGCTTTGTCGGCCAATATGACCAAGGACACCATCGAGCGCGCGATCAAGCGCGGCTCGGGCGCCGACGGCGGCGCCGCGATGGAAGAGCTGCGCTATGAGGGCTATGGCCCGGCCGGCATCGCCCTGATCATCGACTGCTTCACCGACAACCCGACCCGCACCGTGGCCGACGTGCGCCACGCGCTGACCAAGCACGGCGGCAACCTGGGTACCACCGGCTCCGTGGCGTTCCAGTTTTCCCGCGTGGGCGAGCTGGTGTTTGCCACCGGCGGCAACGAGGCGGCCGAAGAGAAGGTGCTGGAAGCGGCCCTGGAAGCGGGTGCCGACGACGTGGTCAACGAGCATGGTGAAAGCACCGTGCTGTGCGCTCCGGAGAGTTTCGAAGCCGTGCAGCAGGCGCTGATCGCCTCGGGTCTGAGCGCGCAGCATGCCGGCGTGGGCATGCGCCCGAGCAATCGCGTCGCGGTGCCGGACGAAGCGCTCGAGACCCTGCTCGATCTGCTCGAGAAGCTCGACGCGCTCGACGACGTCAGCGAGGTTTCGCACAACGCGCTGCTGCCGGCCGAGGCTGCGAGCTAAGTTCGCGGGCCCTTCATCGGCCCGCGACGACTCTTCGCCCATGACCCGCATCATCGGCATCGACCCGGGCAGTCAGCGCACCGGCGTAGGCATCATCGATGTCGACGCCACAGGCAAGCTGACCCACGTCTTCCATGGCGCGCTGGCGGTGGCTGGCGAGGCCACCTTCCCGCTGCGCCTGAAACGCATATTTGACGAGCTGTGTGCCATCATCGCCGCCCATCGGCCGGACGAGTGCGGCGTGGAGCGCGTGTTCATGGCGCGCAACCCGGACTCGGCCTTGAAGCTGGGGCAGGCGAGGGGCGCCGCGATCTGCGCGGTGGTCAGCCAGGGGATCGCGGTGCACGAGTACGCGGCGACAGAAGTAAAGCAGTCCGTGGTCGGCAGCGGCCGCGGCGACAAGACCCAGGTGCAGCACATGATTGGCGTCCTGCTCGGACTCAAGGGCCCCCTGCAGGCTGACGCGGCAGACGCGCTCGCCATCGCAGTGACCCATGCACATACCCGTGCCAGCCTCGCGCGCGTGGGCATTCCCCGTACCGCCTGGAGGCGTCGATGATCGGTCGTTTGCGCGGCACCCTGGTGTCCAAGCAGCCGCCGTGGCTGATGGTGGAAGTGGGCGGCGTGGGCTACGAGCTCGAAGCGCCCATGTCCACCATCTACGACCTGCCGCAGACCGGCAAGGAAGTCACCCTGCTCACGCACTACGCGGTGAAGGAAGACAGCGTGGCGCTGTACGGATTCATGCACGAGTCCGAACGCACCCTGTTCCGCAACCTGCAGAAAGTCAGCGGCATCGGCGCGAAGATTGCGCTGGCCGTGCTGTCGGGCGTGTCCACCAACGACTTCGCGCGTCTCGTGCAGACGGGCGACGTGGTGGCGCTCACCAAGATTCCGGGCATCGGCAAGAAGACCGCCGAACGCATGGTGGTGGAGCTGCGCGACCGCGTGGACGGATTGGCCACCACGCTGCCGGGCTCGCATGCGGCGCCCAATGGCGCACCTTTGGACCCGACGGGCGAAGCCACCGTGGCCTTGCAGCAACTTGGCTACAAGCCGGCCGAAGTGACCCGCCTGGTGCAGAAGGTCGCCGCCGATGGCGACACGGCCGAAGCTATCATTCGCAAGGCGCTGCGCGCCGCACTAGGACATTGAGACGTGACCCCTGATTCCTCTCACGGCATGTCCGACGCGGACACCAAACGTCGGCTGGCTACGCTCGCGCTCGGCGCGATCGGCGTGGTCTATGGCGACATCGGCACGAGCCCCCTGTACACCTTGCAGACCACGCTCAGCCACGACGGCATGAAGCCGACGCCCGAGAGCATCTACGGCGTGCTGTCGCTGATCTTCTGGGCGCAGATCATCGTGGTCTCGCTCAAGTACGTCGTGTTCATCATGCGCGCGGACAACAAGGGCGAGGGCGGCATCATGGCGCTGCTCGCACTGGCGCTGCGCAGCGTGCGTGGCGATGCGCGCCAGCGTTGGCTGCTTGCCATCATTGGTATCTTTGGCGCGGCACTGTTCTATGGCGATGGCGTCATCACGCCCGCCATTTCGGTGTTGTCGGCGGTGGAAGGCGTGAAGGTGGCCGCACCTCATCTGGGCCACTGGGTGGTGCCGATCACCGCGGTCATCCTGTTCTTCCTGTTTGCGCTGCAACGTCATGGCACCGAACGCGTCGGCCGACTGTTCGGCCCGGTGATGGTGGTGTGGTTCATCGTCATTGCGCTGCTGGGCCTGCGCATGGTGGTGCAGAATCCGCAGGTGCTGCTGGCGATCAATCCGGTCTACGGCGTGAAGTTCTTCTTCAGCCACGGTATGCAGGCTTTCATCGCGCTTGGCGGCGTGGTGCTGGCGTTGACCGGCGCCGAAGCGCTGTACGCGGACATGGGCCATTTCGGCAAGCGTCCAATCCGCCTCGCCTGGTTCAGCTTCGTGCTGCCGGCCCTGGTGCTCAACTATTTTGGCCAGGGCGCTTTGCTGCTGAGTCATCCGGAAGCCATCGACAGCCCGTTCTTCAAGCTGACGCCGGAGCCGCTGCTGTATCCGATGATCGGCCTGGCCACCATCGCCACCGTGATCGCCTCGCAGGCGGTGATCTCCGGCGCGTTCTCGATGACGCGCGAAGCGATGTCGCTGGGCTATTCGATGCGCATGCCGGTGGTGCATACCTCGCGCGAGATGTCCGGCCAGATCTTCGTGCCGTGGGTGAACAACTTCCTGCTGATCATGGTGCTGATCGCGGTGCTTGGCTTCCGCAGCTCGGACAACCTGAGCGCGGCCTACGGCATCGCGGTGACCGGCACCATGACCATCACCAGCATCCTGGCGTTGATCGTGGCGCGCAGGCAGTGGCACTGGAGCCGCATCACGGTCATCGCAACCGGCGTGCTGTTGCTCACCATCGACTTGTCGTTCCTGGGCGCCAACCTGATCAAGGTCGAGTACGGCGGCTGGTTCCCGCTGGTGCTGGGCGTGGCGATCTTCATCGTGATGACCACCTGGCGTCGTGGCCGCGAGTTGGTGGTGCGCGAGATCAAGCAATCGGGCCTGGCGCTGGATCCGTTCATTGCGAACATCGCCGAGCATCCGCCGCTGCGCGTGCCGGGCACGGCCGTGTTCCTTACCGCCAACCAGAACGCCGTGCCGCACGCGCTGCTGCACAACCTCAAGCACAACAAGGTGCTGCACGAGCGCAACGTGCTGCTGACGGTGGAAATGCTGGAAACGCCAACAGCGGACCTGGGCGAGCGCATCGAAATCACCGAGCTCGGCGGCGATTTCTACGGACTGGCCTTGCGCTTCGGCTTTGCGGAAGATCCGAACATCCCCTATGCGCTGTCCAAGTGCTCCAAGAAGGGTCTGCCCTTCGACATGATGGACACGACTTTCTTCCTCTCGCGCGAAACCATCATCGCGGACGCCAAGCGTCCGGGCATGGCGTTGTGGCGCGACAAGCTGTTCGCCTTCATGGCGCGCAATGCGCTGCCGGCCACGGCGTTCTTCCAGATTCCGGGCAATCGTCTGATCGAACTGGGCGCCCAGGTCGAAATTTGAGGAAAAGGGCGCTTCGGCGCCCTTTTTCGTGGCGGGGATTGGCTTGGCGGGCTTTTTTTCAAGCCTGCGTCATCGTGCTCTGCCATAATTTCGCCCCATGACCGAACACCGCATCGTTACCGCTGCCGCCCAGATGGACGACGAGGCCCTCGAAGCCTCCATTCGCCCCAGGCGACTGACCGAATACCTGGGCCAGCAGACGGTGCGCGAGCAGCTGTCGATCTATATCGAGGCGGCCAAGAAGCGCGGCGGTGCGCTCGATCACGTGCTGATCTTCGGTCCGCCGGGCCTGGGCAAGACCACGCTCAGCCATGTGATCGCCAACGAGCTGGGCGTCAACCTGCGCTCCACCTCCGGTCCGGTGCTGGAGCGGGCAGGGGATCTGGCCGCGCTGCTGACCAACCTCGAGCCGCACGACGTGCTGTTCGTGGATGAGATCCATCGTCTCTCGCCGATCGTGGAGGAAGTGCTCTATCCGGCGATGGAAGATTTCCAGATCGACATCATGATCGGCGAAGGCCCTGCCGCCCGTTCGATCAAGCTCGACCTGCCGCCGTTCACCCTGATTGGCGCCACCACCCGCGCCGGCCTGCTCACGGCGCCGCTGCGCGACCGTTTCGGCATCGTGCAGCGTTTGGAGTTCTATACGCCCGACGAGCTCACCGCCATCGTGCGGCGCTCGGCGCGCATCATGGGCATTCCCTGCGAGCTGGAAGGCGCGCAGGAAATTGCACGTCGCTCGCGCGGCACGCCGCGTATCGCCAACCGCCTGCTGCGCCGCGTGCGCGACTACGCTGAAGTGCGCGCGGCAGGGCAGATCACCCGCGACGCCGCGCGTGCCGCCACCGACATGCTCAAGATCGACGCCGAGGGTTTCGACGAGCTCGACCGTCGCCTGCTGACCATCATCATCGAGAACTTCGATGGCGGCCCGGTGGGCGTGGAGTCGCTGGCGGCCGCACTCAGCGAAGATCGCGGCACGCTCGAGGACGTGGTCGAGCCCTATCTGATCCAGCAGGGTTACCTGGTGCGCACCGCGCGCGGCCGCATGGCCAGCGCCAAGGGCTGGCGCCATCTGGGCCTGACCCCGCCGCCCCGACCCTCGGTGCCCGCCGACCTCTTCACGGCCGACAACAGCGATGTCTGATACCAAGCTAGCCAGTGCGACCGGGCCCTTCGAATGGCCGGTGCGCGTCTATTGGGAAGATACCGACGCGGGCGGGGTGGTCTACCACGCCAGCTACCTGCGTTTCATGGAGCGTGCACGCAGCGAATGGCTGCGTGCCCTGGGCATCAACCAGTCCGTGGTGAAGGAAAGCACCGGCCTGGCCTTCCTGGTCCGCGAAATGCAGATCGACTTCCTGGGCGCGGCCCTGCTGGATGATGAACTGGCGGTAAGCGTCGAAGTCAAAGAACGGCGGGCAGCCAGTATCCTTTTCGCCCAGACGATCCGCCGGGCGGACGGCGCGGAGCTGATCCGCGCGAAGGTGCGCGTGGCGTGCGTCGATGTCCGCCGCATGCGTCCGGTGCAAATTCCGGCCGATCTTATCCCCGGCCTTTTCCCTTAAATAAAAGTACGTGTGCTGGAGGACCTTCGAGCAATGAACGGTGGAGTCAATATTTTCAAACTGGTCGCGGAAGCGAGCATCCTGGTCCAGTTCGTCATGCTGGCGCTGCTGGTGCTCTCCTTCCTCTCGTGGGTCATCATCATCCGCAAGGTGTCGCAGCTGAAGGCGGCGATGGAAGAGGCGGAGAGCTTCGAGGAGCGCTTCTGGTCCGGTGCCGACCTTGCCCAGCTGTTCCGCGAAGTAAGCAATCGCGGCGCCAGCAACGGCGGCCTGGAAAACGTGTTCGAGTCGGGCTTTCGCGAGTTCGTGCGCCAGCGCCAGCGCCGCGTGCATGACATGCGCGTGGTGATCGAAGGTTCCGAGCGCGCCATGCGCGTGGCCGGCACCCGTGAAATCAACCGCCTGGAGCGCAACCTCGAGTTCCTCGCCAACGTCGGCTCGATCAGCCCCTACGTCGGCCTGTTCGGAACCGTCATCGGCATCATGGGCGCCTTCCAGGGCCTGGGCGAAATGAAGGACGTCACCATCGCCGTGGTGGCTCCGCACATTTCCGAAGCGCTGATCGCCACCGCGATGGGCTTGTTCGCCGCGATCCCGGCGGTGTGGGCGTACAACCGCTTCGCCAACAAGGTTGAGCGTGTCGCCTCGCGCTATGAGGTGTTCCAGGAAGAATTCTCTTCGGTGCTGCAGCGTCAGATCCAGACTGACGAAGCGGCCTAACAGGAGAGGGAGCCTGACTATGGCCTTCGCATGGTCCGCGTTGAGCTTGGATAGCCCTGTGGGCGTAGCGCGTGGCGCTGCGCCTGACTGGCTGTCAGGTCAAGCCGCGCGCTACGCCCACAGGGCTATCCAAGCTCAACCCTGCGGGCCGGGTCTGTTTGCCCGCAATCCCGCGTCATCACTCAGTCGTGTATCGACATACACTCCTTCGTTCTTCCTTGGCTTGCGCGCAAACACCTCCCGGCGCGGGCCATGCGAAGGCCATAGTCAGGCTCCTAGTCATGCGTAGCTCTGCACGCCACAAGCGCCTCAAGCTGAAATCCGAGATCAACGTCGTTCCCTATATCGACGTGATGCTGGTGCTGTTGATCATCTTCATGGTCACCGCACCGATGATCAACAAGAACGTCGACATCAACCTGCCGCAGGCCAACGCCAAGTCGCTGCAGGACAAGAAGGATCCGGTGATCGTCGCGGTCGACCAGAACGGGCAGCTCTACCTCACCCTGGGTACCGAGAAGCGCCAGCCGATCGATGTGGACACCATGAAGGCCAAGGTCGGTGCGTTCGTCAAGGCGAACCCCGAGGTCAGCGTGCTCGTCGCGGGTGATCGCGACGGCAAGTACGACGGTGTCTATCAGGTGCTGGCCGACCTGCAACAGGCCGGCGTCGCCAAGGTCGGCCTGATGAGCGCACCGGAGTCGGGCAAGAAGAAATGAGGGAAGACACCCCCAAGGGCACGTCCAAGGCGGTTGTCCTTTCCGCCATCCTCCATCTGGGCATCGTGGGTTTCCTGATACTCGCGGTGGTGCCGTGCTCGTTCTACGAAAGCCTGTTCGAGACGCTGCACCTGCCGGCGAGCTGGAACCCGATCGCCTGCGCCAAGCCGATCCAGCTGCAGGGCGAAATCATCGAAGCCACCCTGGTGGGCCCCACCGGCGCGCCGCCGCCGAAGGCCGCCCAGGCCAAGCCGACGCCGCCGACCGTGCCGCCGCCGCCTTCGATCCCGCCGCCGCCTTCGGAAGAAACCCCGAAGATCAAGACCTTGCCGCCGCCGCCCGAGCATCCCGATACCAAGGATCAGGAGAAGGTGGTGGCCGATGCGGCAGAGAAGGCCGAAGACGCCAAGAAGGAACAGGAAGAGAAGCAGCGCCAGCGCGCGGCCGAATTGGACGCCCAGGCGGCCAAGCACAAGCTGGAAGAGCAGAAGAAGCTCGACGAGCTGTTCGCCAAGATGGACGCAGCCGACAAGTCGGTCAAACAGGCCCAGAGCAAGGCGAACCAGGCCAAGCAGCAGATGCAGGACCTGAAGAACGCCCAGGACAACGGCCTGGACAATGTGCCGGTGGCAGCCCAGCGCCAGACTGGCCAGAACGGCCCTGATGCCGGCCTGCTGGCGCAGTATTTGGCCGCGATTCAGAACGCGGTCACTCAGAATTGGCTTCGCCCGGATAACATGCCCAACACACCGTGCACGGTGCATATTGTGCAGTTGCCAGGAGGCGACGTGATGAGCGCCAAGGTCGACTCCAGTTGTCCTTACGACGAAGCCGGCAAGCGCTCCATCGAAAACGCGGTGCTGCGCGCGCAGCCGTTGCCCTACAAAGGCTTCGAAAGCGTGTTCCAGCGTCAAATCGATTTCACTTTCAGACCGCAGTGATGGACCCCATGCGCAAACTGACCTTCAGCTACTCCTTCGTTCTGCTCCTGGTAGCCGCCTTGTTCGCGGGTCCCGCAGCAGCCCAGCAGACCCAGTCGCTCAACGTCGACATCGTCGGCGGCACGGCGACGGCCACGCCGATCGCCGTGGTGCCGTTCGCCCAGGCGGGCGGGGCGCCGCTGCCGACCGACATCGCTGATGTCATCCGCAACGACTTCAACCGCTCCGGCAAATTCCGCTCGCTGGCCAAGAGCGAAATCGTGGAGACGCCGTCGAAGGGTGCGGACGTCAACTTCGCCACCTGGCGCCTGCTCAAGCAGGACTACCTGACCATCGGCCGCATCAGCGATGCCGGCGGCGGCATGATGCGCGTCGAGTACGAGCTGTGGGACGTCAACAAGCAGCAGAGCCTGCTGGCCCAGGCGTTCACCGCGCCGGCCGGTGACCTGCGTGGCGTCGCCCATCAGATCGCCGATGCCATCTACGAGAAGATCACCGGCGTGCGTGGCGCGTTCTGGACCCGCATCGCCTACATCACCGCGGTGGGTCTGGGTAACAACACCACCTACTCGCTGATCGTGGCCGATTCGGACGGCTATAACCCGCAGGTCGTGGCCCGCTCGCGCGAGTCGCTGCTGTCGCCGTCCTGGTCGCCGGATGGTCGCAAGATCGCCTACGTGTCGTTCGAGAGCGGCAACTCGGCGATCTATGTGCAGGACGTCACCACCGGTTCGCGTCAGCTGATCTCGGCCCGCGCCAAGGGCATCAATGGTGCGCCGGCCTGGTCGCCGGATGGCAGCAAGCTGGCCCTGGCGCTGTCCTATCAGGGCAACCCCGAGATCTACGTGATGGACGTGGGCTCCCGCGCGGAGACCCGCCTCACCAACAACCTGGCCATCGATACCGAGCCGCGCTGGACGCCGGATGGCCAGAGCATCATCTTCACCTCCGACCGCTCGGGCCGCCCGCAGCTTTACCAGATGTCGGCCGGTGGCGGCGGGGCTGAGCGCATCACCTTCCAGGGCCAGTTCAACGCCAACGCCTCGATCAGCTACGACGGCAAGCAGATCGCGATGGTGCAGGGCAACGGGAACGTGTATCGTATTGCCATCATGGACCGCAGTCTGGGTGGGCAGGTGCGCTTCATCTCGCCGGGTCCGATCGACGAAACACCGAGTTTCGCGCCAAACGCAAGCATGCTGCTGTATGCCGCCTCTGAAGGCCGCCGTGGTGTGCTGTATGCCGTGTCCGCCGACGGCCTTGTCCGTCAGCGACTGGTACTTGCAGATGGCGATGTGCGCGAGCCGGCTTGGGGTCCCTATCGTCAGCGATAAGCAGTTCATGCCGTGACGCGTAAGCGTCACGGCCATGTGATCCGGGCGTGAAGTCTTGGACGACACGGATGGATCAAACAGCTTGCCGGCCGTGGCAATCCGTCGCGGAAGGCGGGCCAGGCGGCGCGAGACAGCGCACCGCCGGCATCAAAATGGCAAAATAACAGCCGGTCCACCGGCGAAAACTGTCCCGTAACCGCAATCATTATTGACTGTCGGAACTCAAACCTGTTTGAAGGAACGTCCACCATGAATAAGACCGTTCGCGTCGCCCTGGTCGCCCTGCTCTGCGTTGGCGCGGCCGCATGCTCGAAGAAGCAGGAAGTCAAGCCGCAGCCGCAGCCGGAAGCGCCGATGACCACCCCGGCTCCGTCGACCGCTGGCAAGTACACCCCGGCCGATCTCGATACCGACGCCTGCCTCCGTCAGCGCGTTGTGTACTTCGATTTCGACAAGGACGAAATCAAGCCTGAGTTCCAGCAGATCATGGCTTGCCATGCCAAGTACCTGCAGGATCGCCCGATGGCGCAGATCCGCCTCGAGGGCAACACCGACGAGCGCGGCACGCGTGAGTACAACCTGGCCCTCGGCGAGCGTCGCGGCAATGCCGTGTCCAGCGCGCTGCAGTCCAACGGCGGCTCGGCCAGCCAGCTCAACGTGATCTCCTACGGCAAGGAAAAGCCGGTGTGCCGTGAGCACAACGAAGATTGCTGGAGCAAGAACCGTCGCGTCGAGATCGTCTACACGGCGAAGTAATGAAGAAGCGACTGGCTAACAGCTTTACAGCCAGGATGAGCATGGCGGGCGCAATCGCGTCCGCCATGCTTTTTGGCGCCTCCGTGCACGCACAGGATTCCCGGCTCAGCCTCGCCGACCGCGTATCGCGACTCGAGCAGCAGGCGCAGAGCCAGCAGAATCAGGGTGGCACCACGCTGGTCAACCAGGTCCAGGCACTGCAGTCCCAATTGCAGCAGATGCAGGGCCAGATCGAGGAACTGCAGCACCAGTTGCAGGAAGCCAACGACAAGAACAAATCGCAGGCCACGGATTTCGATTCGCGCCTGGGTCGCCTTGAAAGCGGCGCCGGTGCAGCGAACGCAAATGCGGGGAATGCCAATCCCAATACCGCGCCGGCTGCCAACGCCACGCCGCCTCCGCCCGCTGTGACGCCACCGGCAGCGGCCGGCAAGGGTGCTGCTGGCGCGGCAGCAGTGAAGGGCGATGCCACCGCGCAGGCCGCTTACGACGATGCCTTCAAGTCGCTGCGTGCCGGCGACTATGTGAAGTCCTCGCGCGATTTCCGCAATTTCATCCAGCAGTACCCGGACAGCTCCTTGCTGCCCAATGCGTTCTATTGGCTGGGCGAGTCCTATTACGCCACCAGCAATTACCAGGTGGCGATGGAAGCCTTCCAGCGCCTGGTCAGCCAGTTCCCGCAGAGCGAGAAGGTGCCCGACGCCTTGCTCAAGGTCGGCTACAGCCAGATCGAGCTCAAGCAGGTCGATGCCGGCAAGGCCACGCTGAAGAACGTCACTGCGAAGTACCCCGGCTCCAAGGCCGCTGGCCTGGCACAGGAGCGCCTGCGCCGCCTGCAGGCCCAGCCGGCCAACTGAGGTAGTGGTTGTGACTGGCAGTAGCACGAGCGTGGAACCCACCACGTCGACGCAGGCGCCGGCTGAGCGCCTGCGCATCACCGAAATCTTCCATTCGATCCAGGGCGAAGCCGATGCCATCGGCTGGCGCACCGTGTTCGTGCGCCTGACCGGCTGCCCGCTGCGTTGCGTGTGGTGCGATACCGAGTATTCGTTCTACGGCGGCGACTGGCGCGATATCGACGACATCATGGCCGAGGTCGCTTCGCACGGCGCCAAGCACGTGTGCGTAACCGGTGGCGAACCGCTCGCGCAGAAGCGCTGCCTGATCCTGCTCAAGCGCCTGTGCGATGCCGGCCACGACGTGTCGCTGGAAACTTCCGGCGCGCTGGATGTCGCGCAAGTCGATCCGCGCGTGCGCAAGGTGATGGACCTCAAGGCGCCCGATTCGGGCGAAGCCAAGCGCAACCTGTGGTCCAACATCGAGCACTTGCTGCCGCATGATCAGGTGAAGATCGTCATTGCCAGTCGCGCCGACTACGAGTGGGCGCGCGACGTGGTCGCCGAACATGATCTGGTCAAGCGCTGCATGGTGCTGTTCTCGCCCGTGCACGGCGCAATCAAGCCGCGCGACCTGGCCGAGTGGATCATCGAGGACAAACTGGATGTGCGTTTCCAGTTGCAGCTGCACAAGCTGCTGTGGAACGACGAGCCAGGACACTAAAAGCTCGGGCGAGTGGTGTGAGTCGAGCATGAGAGCGGGCGCTTGAACGTGCCCGATGCATGGCTCATCGCACGTCGCTCACTCGGCTCTCCGCGCTTCGGCCTGTGTTGCCGACGGTGCTAAATCGGCCGGATCACCGGCCTGACTCTTGAGTGGATTTCTCCCATGTCCCAAGCAACTCCCCGCAAGGCCGTCGTACTCGTCTCCGGCGGCATGGATTCGGCGGTCACCATCGCCATCGCCCGTGAACAGGGCTATCAGGTGCACGCCCTGAGCGTGGCCTACGGCCAGCGCCACAGCGCGGAACTGGCCGCCTCCGAGCGCGTATCCGGCCTGCTCGGCGCGGTGGAGCACAAGACGGTGCAGGTGGACCTGCGCACCATCGGTGGCTCGGCGCTCACCGCCGACATCGACGTGCCGCTCGACCAGACCGGCGAGCAGGGCATTCCGGTCACCTATGTGCCGGCGCGCAATACGATCATGTTGTCGATCGCCCTGGGTTGGGCCGAAGTGCTCCGTTCCACCGATATCTGGTGCGGCGTGAACGCGGTGGACTATTCGGGCTACCCCGATTGCCGTCCGGCCTTCATCGAGGCCTTCGAGCAGCTGGCCAACGTGGCCACCAAGGCCGGCGTGGAAGGCGCGGGCATCCGCATCCACGCGCCGCTGATGCGCATGAGCAAGGCCGATATCGCCCGCGAGGGCCAGCGCCTGGGCGTGGATTTCTCGGAGACGGTGAGCTGCTATCAGGCTGACGCGCAAGGGCGCGCCTGCGGGCATTGCGATGCCTGTGTGCTGCGTTCCCAGGGCTTCAAGACTGCCGGATTGCCGGACCCCACCCGTTACGTCTGAACGCTCTTGCTTGTGCCCAGGGCGCCCAGCCCATAAAATATCGGGCTGGCTTTTGACGCATGGGTCGTTAGCTCAGTCGGTAGAGCAGTAGACTTTTAATCTATTGGTCCCGAGTTCGAATCTCGGACGACCCACCAAAAGATCTCGGAGACCCGCGGCGACGCGGGTCTTTCTTTGTCTGAAACAGGGGCGAGTTCAGCTCGCCTGGCGCCAGGCCGGCGCGGCCGGCTTCTGCGCAGTGGCGCTGGAGTGGCGTTCCATCACGGGCATGCGCGGCAGGTCGAACCAGAAGGTGCTGCCGCGGCCGGGCTCCGAACGCAGGCCGATGCGCGTGCCCAGCAGTCGCGCCAGGCGTTCGGCAATCGCAAGGCCCAGGCCGTAGCCGCCGCGGCGTTCGCTTTCGCCGGCCTGCAATTGCACGAATTCCTCGAAGATGCGCTGCTGGTGGATCACGGCGATGCCCGGCCCGTTGTCGCGCACCTCGATGCGGATGGCCTGGCCGCGACGGCGTGCCGCGATCAGCACGCGGCCTTCCGGCGCGTTGGCGATGGCATTGCTGGCCAGCTGATAGAGCAGGCTGGCGGCCACGTCCGCATCGCCGTGCAGCTGATGGTGACTGCCGCGCCATGCAAGCGTGACGTGATGCTGCAGCGCTTCGTGATTGAGCGAGGTGCGATCACGCATGAAGAGTTCGGCGGCGGTGAAGCCGATCGGTTTCACTGCGATCACGCCGGCATCGAGGCGCGAGATTTCAAGCAAGGCATCGAGCAGGCGCGTCATCGAGGCGATGCTGTGGCGCATCTGCTGGAACGGCGACTGCGGCTCGTTGCCCCCGTTCTGGTCGAGGCCGGCGGCGAACAGTTCCAGCGCCTGCAGCGGCTGGCGGAAGTGATGGCTGACCAGCGCAATGAACTGCGATTTGCTGCGTGTGGCGGCCTGGCTCTGTCGCAAGCGATCGAGTGCCTCGACCGCGTTGTCGTGCTGCATCGTGCTCCAGTCGCGGCGCTGCGCTTCCTGCAACTCGGACAGGCGCTGCAAGGTCTTGCGCAGTTCGAGAAACTCCGTGCTGACCGGCGTGTCGTCGATGTGCGGATGCCTGGCATTGACCAGTTCATGGACGGCGTAGCGGACCTGCGACAGCGGTTCGAGCACGCGGTGGCGTATCGACACGCGCGCCAGCCATGCCAGCACCAGGATGCCCGTGGCGCACAACGCACCGAGCAGCCACACCATAGCCTGCGCCTTGCGCAGGGGTTGGGTGTCCACATCCATGCTCACCCACGTCGAGATGTTGCCCTGCGGCTTCACCTCGCTGCGATAGGTAGCGCTGTCGGCGCTCGCTGCGCTGCCACTGCTCCACAGGCGGCCGTCGGAGCCGTGCAATTCCACCCGCAACACCTGGTCGGTCTTTCCGTCGTGCAGGGTTCGATCGAGCGCCGCCTGCGGCGATACGCCTTCGGCGAGCGCCAGTTCACCGGCAAGCCGCGCCAGGCGCAGGCTTGCGGCAGCATCCACGCGCTCGGCCAGGCTGTGCGTCTGCTGCAGGCACAGCGCCAGGATCAATGCCAGGGCGGCAATCGTGCTGGGCAGGACCACATCAATGAACAGGCGGGGCAGCAGATGCGCTCGCGGCTCCATGCGTCAAACCTCCCGGTCGCAACGGCGCACCGGCGGCAGGCAGTCGTGCCGGCGTCGGGGCTTTGAGTACAGACAGTGGCAGGTTGACAGCATCACGCGGGATCCCGGCAGGGAACAAGTTGGTTCGATGGGCGCACCGCTTCACGCAAGCGCCCTGATTGGCACTCTAAAGAATCCAGTACGCCCCTTCGATACACAGTTCGATCTAGCGCGAGGCGCCATAGTGCTAACGGACTATGGGTCGAAAGTGTGACGTGGTGCACTGCAGAACGGTTCAGCATGACGGCGGCCGCAATTGGCGTTACCTTGCCACCCGCACGCCCACCCCGGGCGGATCGGAGAAGTCCATGTCTTCACGTTGTCGCTGGTTGATTGCGGTTTCCCTGCTGGGTCTCACCGGTGCCGTCCTGGCGCAGGACATTCCCTCCAATATCCCCAAGCGCAAGCCTGGCCTGTGGGAAATGCAGACCTCCGGCATGGGCGGGCAGGCGCAGACGACCAAAGCTTGCCTGGACGCCGATACCGATACCGCCATGTACAAGATGGGCACGCACATGAGCGGCCAGATGTGCAGCACGTTCAAGATCGATGTGCAGGGCAACAAGGTGATCACCGATGCCGTGTGCAAGATCAATTCGCCCAGCGGCGAGGTCAATATGACCAGCCACAGCGAGACCAACTATCAGGGTGATTCGGCGTATTCGACGCAGGGCCACATCAAGTACGACCCGGCGATCATGGGTCATGCCGAGATGACCATGACCAGCAGCGGCCATTGGATCGGCCAGTGCGCGGCGGGGCAGAAGCCGGGCGACATGATCATGCCCAATGGGCAGACCTTCAACATCAAGGATATGCCGGGGCACTGAGCCGGCGATGTCTACGGGGTGCTGGGCGCCATCAGCTGGTGCACCAGCGCCTCGTGTTCGGCATCGATCTTCTTGAGCCGCGTCTGCATGGCTGCGTCGCTCACCCATTGCGCGCTATAGGCGCGGCGGCGATCGAGATTGAATTCGATGTCGGCAAACGGCACCAGGGTCTCGTTGCCGGCCGGTGAGAAGCCGCTGATGTCGTGGATCAGATGCAGCTTGGCCAGTTCCGCCTGGGCGTTCTTGCCCTTGGCATAGGAAGTAAGCGCCGCGGCCACCCGCTGGCGCAGTTCCGCCGGCAGATCGGTGCGGATCACCACCACGGCATGGGGAATCAGGCTGGACGTCCATAACACGCGCAGGCGTGCGTACTGATCGGGAAAGCGCTCGGCAAAGCGCTCCATGTCGGCAGTGTTGTTGGAAGCGACGTCGGCTTCGTCGTTGGCCACCGCCAGCGCATTGTTCTGGTGGTTGTCCACCGTCACGCCGGCAAAGAAGGTGTCCGAGTCCAGCCGTCGGTTGGCAAAGACCTGGGTCTCGGGCACGAGATAACCGGACACCGACAACACTTCGCCGCGCGCATAACGCAGCTTGCCCGGCTGGCGGAACAGGTCGTCGAGGTTGCGGATGGGCGAATCCTTGGCCACCAGCAGCACCGAGTAATAGCCACGCGAACCGTTGCTGCGCGTGAGTTGGGCGATGACCTGCATGCGGTCGTGGATGACTGCATCGAGCGCCAGCCGGCCCGAGACAAAGGCGAAGTCCACGCGCTCCTCGGCCATGGCCTGGCCCAGTCCCTCATAGGTGCTGACCGAGAGACTGCGGATGGGCAGATGCAGCGTACGACTGAGGTCGTCCAGCATGGGACGCCAGGCCGCCAACGATTCGGACGGGCCGCCGATCGGCAGAATGCCGAAGGTCAGCGCATTGATGTGGCCGCTGTGCTGCGGCGCTTCGGCAGCGACAGCCGATGTACCGAGGACGGCGATCAGCAAGGGGGCCGCGCACAGCAGCCTCAGGAAACCGCGCCGCTTTGGCCTGATGCGTGGGGCGGCGATGGCGGCCTTCGGCAGCGCAGGCTGGCCGATGGGCCGCGAAAACTGTCCGTCTGTGCTGTTCTCGGCGAGTGCATCCGGAGCGAGGCGCATAGGCGGGCGGGCTACCGTCGGATCAGCGGCGTGGCGATCAGAGGCCGCTGATGCGGCGCGAGGCCACCACGGCCTCGACGCGGTTACGTACATTCAGCGCGCGGAAGATCGCCGCCAGATGGATCTTCACCGTGCCCTCGCTGATGCCCAGGTCGCGGGCAATCAGTTTGTTCGGCTTGCCCTGCGAGAGCAGGCGCAGCACATCGATCTGGCGTTCGGTGAGCAACTTGCGCAGCCGCTCTTCCAGCGAGTCGGCGCCGGGCGGCAGCTGCGACGCCGTGGCGGGCGGCGGTGTCGGCACCGTGCCGTCCACGCGCTCCTGCAACAGCAGCGGCGGTACGTAGACGCCGCCGGACAGCACCAGGCGCACGGCCGAGAGCATCACGTCGGGCGAATACGCCTTGGGAATGAAACCCTGCACGCCCATGGCCAGCAGGCTCTTCATCAGCGCGCCGTCCTCCGAGCCGGACAGCACCATCACCGGCACGTGAGGCAGATGTTCGATGACCTCGGCCAGGTGCTCGCTGCCCTGGACACCCGGCATGGCCAGGTCGATCAGCGCAAGCGACAGCGACGGCGCCTCCGGCGAATGGATGGCCTCGCGTAGTTCAGCCATATCCATGGCCATCACAAAATCAGTGTCCGGCCCAAGCTCGGCCAGCTTGAGCTTGACACCCTCGACGATCAGCCGATGGTCGTCTGCGATCAATATGCGCATCTCATTCCCCATGGCGCTGTACGGTAATCCCATCACCGCACGTCCGCCTACGCAACATAGCCCCAGCCAGTTCGCGCGGCAACCACAAAGCGCGTACGAACGGCATAGCCTCAACGAGATATGGCCCCTCGCCGCGCCAATCGTGAAAATGCCGCCGCGATCGGGGGAATCGCTCATCGATACCGCCGCTGGGTGGAAGCGGAGCGTTCGGGTCGTGCAAGCCGTTGGCACGATCCACCGCATACCTAGAGACTTGGCACCAGATGAATGACACGCAACGCGCCACCGGCCTGCCCGAGCCACTGCGTGCTGTGCCCAGTCTTCCCCCGAAACCCGTTGGAACCTCCGGCATGCGGGATCTAATGCCCGCGACGGCCGGTTCGCCATGGATGGCCCTCTTCCCCGGAGACGCGCTCGTCTCCGGTTTTTCGGGCTGGGTCTCATGGCGGGCACTGCTTGGTCGGCACGACGAGGCGTATCGTCGTAGACTTCGGCGCTCATCCCCGTCCGACGCGGCAACGTGGTCCGGCGGGGGCAATGGAGCGACATGCAACAGGCTTTGACGGCTATAGGTGCCATGCGGCTGCTGGAAAGTTTTGCGCCTCTGTTCGCATATGGCCTGCTGATCGACGAGCAGGCCACCAGCCAGAATCTCTCCGACGACGAATTGCCGTCCGTGCACGCTCGCGCAGTCGCCCTGGTGGAACAAAGCCGCGGCGCGGCGTTTGCGCGCGGCAAGCTGCTGGCCCAGGTCGAGCTGGCGGCGTTTGCCGTCTCGGCATGGTTTGACGAAGTAGTCACGCGTCACGGCGGCTGGCGCCAGGTGACCCCGCTGCAGCAGACACTCTTTCGTACCGGCGGGGCGGCCACCGAATTCTTCGACCAGCTCGGTCGCCTTGGCAGCAGCGACGATGAAGTCCGCGAAGTGTTCAGCATGGCGCTGTTGCTTGGCTTCGCCGGCCAGTATTACTACGAGCAGGGCGACAGCGGCGAACTGGGACGCATCAAGGCGCTCTACTGCCCGGCCAGCACCGGTGCGGCGAATCTGCTGCAGTCCTTGCAGCGCGAATCGGTGACGCCGCAACCCTATATGACACCCGGTTCCCCTGTACTGCGCCTGCCCGTGAGCTGGATGGGGCGCCGGCTCGCGCAGCTGGTGGCGGCGCTGGTGGTGGTGCTGGTATTCGTCGCTTTCGTGGCGCCGCTTTTCAGCCATGCCTTGTCCGAGCAGGCATGGTTCACCAGCAGCCTCATCGTGGCGGCCTTGGCGGTGGTGGGCTGGATCAGCGTGCTGGCCTGGCAATCCCTGGTGATGATGCGCGCCCATACCCGCGTGGCCGACAGTACAGAAGCAGGCTATGGCGTCGGCAGCATCTCGGCGGCAGTGAAGGACGCGGCCCGACGCCTGCGTGGCGCCATCCTGCATCCGTTCCGCCGCCGCGGTCGCTGGCGACAGCTGTCGCGGCACCCGTGGTTGCTGTTTGTGGGCGATAGTGCGGCGGATGTCCGTTCGTTGTTGCAGGCCGCCGCCGCTGCACCGCATGCGCGCGAACTGGCGCGAGCCAATGACACGCGGCCATGGCATTGGTGGGTGTTTCGGGCGCTGGTGGCGATCGAGCCCGGTCCGCGGCTTTCGCATCCGCATGCCACCGTTGGCGATGGCGATGCGCCGTGGTCCAAGGCGCTGGCCCTGCTGGCCAAGGAGCGTCGCAAGCTTCCGCTGGATGGCATGGTGATCTGCATCGCCGCGCAGAGCCTGCGCGAGCCCGACGGCGCTGTCGCCGCACATGCCGATCGCCTGCATCGCCTCGCCGATGAAGCCACGCGTCGCCTGCAATTGCAGTTGCCGGTGTATGTGGTGGTGACGGGGCTGGAGGCCTTGCCGGGACATGCGGCGTTCCGCTCGGCGCTGCCCTTGTCGGTGTTTCGACGCGTATTGGGCTGGCGCCACACGGCGGTGCTCGAAGACGGCGTGCTCGATGCGCGCGTGGAATCCCATGCCGACGCCGTATCCGATCGCCTGCTCGCCATCGCCCAGGCCGTGCTGGCGAGCGAGCGCGATCCACGTCGACGCCGCGAGGCCTTTGCCTTCCTGCAGTCCCTATATGGCGTGCAGCGTGGATTGCGCAGTTTCCTCGAACGGCTTCAGGCGAACGAAGTCCATGGCGAGCGCCGTCTGCACTGGCAAGGTCTGTACGTGACGGGCGGCTCGCGCAGCGATGCGCCCAACGGCGATTTCGTCGACGACTTGTTCAATCGCTTCCTGCCTGCCGACCGCGTCCTGGCGCGCCGCGTCGCTCCCAAAGGCTGAGCGCTTCAGGCGGTGGTGGCGCGCGAAGCGCTCCACGCGACCATCAGTGCTTCGCGCAGTTGTTCCGGCGACACCGGCTTGTAGAGCACGGGAATGCGCGCGGCCATGATTTCGCGCAGACGATCACTGCGCGTTTCGCCGGTGATAAGCAGGCGCGCGAACGGCGGATTGCCGTCGATCTGGTAATGCGCATCCAGCGCGGCCAACACGTCCAGGCCGCTTTCGCCGTCGCGCAGGCGCAGGTCGGAAATCACGATATCCGGCGGCACGTTCCAATCTTCCGCCGCCTGCAACGCCTGCACGCGATCCTCGGCCACCGCCACTTCGCAACCCCAGCTGGACAACAGGTAGCGGATGCCCGAGAGGATGGCGGGCTCGTCGTCGATCACCAGCACGCGCATGCCCGATACATCGGGCGAGGCCTCTTCGACGCTCGCGGCGATGTGCTGCGCGGGCACTTCGGGCAGGTGGAAGCTGAAGACGCTGCCACGCCCGGGCTTGGATTTGAGTTCCACCTGCGTGTCGAGTAATTCGGCCAGGCGTTGCACGGTGGCAAGTCCCAGGCCGAGGCCGCGCCGGCGACCCACATCGTGTTCGTTGCTGTGGCATTCGACCCGGTAGAACTCGTCGAACACGCGCACCTGATGCTCAGGTGCGATGCCGCTGCCGGTATCCCACACGTCCACGCGCGCTGTGCCGTCGGCACGCTGGCGCGCCACCACCAGCACACCGCCGCGGCTGGTGTAGCGAAGTGCGTTGCTCACCAGGTTGTTGAGGATGCGCGAAAGCATGGTGCGGTCACTGCGCACCCACAGATCGGTGGTGCGCATGATCAGCCGCAGGCCATGCTGCTCGGCGATCATGCGGAAATTGCGGCTGACTTCCTGGAACACCTGGTCGAGCGGGAACTCGGCAATCTCGATCTGCATGGCGCCGGTTTCCAGGCGAGACAGGTCGAGCAATTCGCTGAACAGATGATCGAGTGCTTCCACGCATTCCTGGATATGCGCGATGCGGTCCAGGCGCACCGGGTCGCGTTCGTCTTCGGCAAGCGACGATGAAAACAGGGTCAGCGCGTATAGCGGCTGGCGCAAATCGTGCGATGCCGCCGCGAGGAAGCGCGCCTTCGCCACGCTGGCCGCTTCGAGTGCGGCGTTCTTGCGCGCCAGTTCCACCGTGGCGTGTTCGATCTCGCGTTCCATGCCGCGCTGCACGTCGAACAACGCCATGGCGGCGCTGTTGAAGCCGCGCTGCAGTTCGCCGATTTCGGTCTGGTCGGTGACTTCCACTTCCACATGCCGGTCGCCACGACCCAGTTGATGCACGGCATCGACCAGGCGGCGCAGCGGCGCGCTGATCCAGCGCGCGGCCTGCCACGCAATGATGGCGGCCACGAAGAGACTGATCACCAGCGCCACCAGCGCGTGGCGAAGACTGGCCTGCTGCATCGCAATCGCATCGCGCAGGCTCACGTCGACAACGACCGAGCCGAGCACGGGTTGCCCCGGGCGCTCGCTGTCGATCACGTCGCGCACCACAGTCAAGCCTTCGTTGTTATCGGCGCCGCTGCGGCCGAGGCTGTCGGCCAGGATCTCGCCGTCGGCAGCGCGTATCTGCACGCGGGCGACATGCGGCAGGTCGCTGATGGATTCGGCGATGCGCACCAGTTCGCGCCGCTGCATATCGCGCAAGGGTGCGGCGGTGACCGAGGCAGCCTGCGTCGCGATCGCATCGGCGGTGTTCTGCGCCATGCCGCGCAAGGTCATCACTTGCTGCGGCGCCAGCATGGCCACCAGCAAGGTGGCGGTGACCAAAGTCGGGATGAGTGTCACCAGGGCAAGCCGCTGCATCAGCGACGTGCGACGCCACCATTGCACTGTTCGCGAGTTGACCCCTGCACCCATCACGTCCCCTTGCACGCTGCATGCGTCAGGCTGAGCCAGCCTAGCGCGATTTTCCGCGTCAGGCAGCAGGCCGACTGGGGGCCTACGAACGGGCTATGGCGCTTGTCGGTCTTACTCTGGAGGATGGCCCGCCCTGCTCGGCAGGGCGGTCTTGTGGCGTCGGCTGGTAAAGCGTTCCACCAGCAGCGGAACCAGGGCCAGCACCGCAATCGCGCTCAGCGGCATCCACACGCCGCGCTGCATCAGCAGCTCCGGGCCGAAATGGCCGTTGCTCTGCGCCAGAGCCGCGCCAAGGCCGGCACCAATGGACGTCTCGAAGATCAGCGAGACCGTACCGCCCAGCCAGCTGGCGCCCATGAACAGCCATAACGGACAGCGCAGCCAGGCCAGCGCCACCGTGATCAGGCCAAACGGCGCGATCGGCACAAAGCGCAAGAACATGGTGTAGGCCACGGGATGCCGCTCGAAACCATGGTGCAGCTTGTCCACCAGGGCGGGCGGATGCTTGCTCCCTGCACCAAAGGCATAGCGGCTGGCCAGGAACAGGATCAAGGTGCCCAGGGTGAGCCCGATGGACGAGTAGATGCTGCCTTCCACCGCGCCAAAGGCGAAGCCGCCGGCGATGATGATGATGACCGTGCCCGGAATGCCGGTGGACATGGCCAGGGTAAGCAGGCCGATAAAGGTGAAGCGGCTAAGCCACGGCGCCGTCCCGATCTCCTGGCGCAGCTGGTCCTGGTGCTGGACCAGCTGCTCCGGATGCAGCCGGTCCATCAGGCCGGAGCTGAACAAGGCGATGCCGGCTAACACCAGCAGGATCAGCGGAAGAGCGGCGCGCAGGCGGCTCAATAGTGCTGTCCACTCTGACCGTAGGTCGCCAGCACGCTGCGCGCCTCGTCGCGAAGAATGTCGCGGCGCACGGCAATGCCACGCTTTTCGAGCTCACCGATCCAGTCGGCCGGCAGCGGGCCTTCGTCGAACTCGGTAAGTTCTTCGACGTCTTGCGCACGCGCCCCGATCAGCAGCTCATCCACGCCGGCCCACACGGTGGCGCCATAACACTGGCAGCACGGTTGCGCGCTTGTGGCGAGCGCGTAGCGACCGCCGTCGGCGTTGAGCCGGAACGCGGCAAGTCGCTGCTGTGCGCTCATGTACGCCATCATTTCGGCGTGCGCTACCGAACACGTCTGCGGCACCACGCGATTGACGCCCACCGAGACCACGCGTCCCTGGCCATCGAACACCGCGGCACCGAACGGGCCGCCATGGCTGCGCTCGATGTTCAAACGAGAGAGTTCGATGGCAAGAGCCACGCGTTCCTCGTCGGTGATGTAGCGCTTATGCGTATCGACCACTTCGTCGATCCACGGCGGCAGGGTCAGGTGTATCTGTTGACGCAGCATGCAACGTTCCTTGTGACGCGGATATCAACCAGCCTGTTTAGCCCACGCATCACGCAGGGTGACGGTACGGTTGAAAACAGGTTTATCCGAGGTGTGATCGACGCGGTCAGCCACGAAGTATCCGAGGCGCTCGAACTGGAAACGCTGCTCTGGATCGACTTTGGCCGCCGCCGGTTCCAGCCATGCCGTGACCACGCGCTTGGCTTCCGGGTTGATATGTTCGATCCAGGTCTTGCCGTCGGTTTCATCGTCCGGATCGGCCACGTTGAACAAGCGGTCGTACACGCGCACTTCGGTGGCGACGCCGTGCCTGGCGCTCACCCAGTGGATGGTGCCCTTCACCTTGCGGTCGGCGCCTGGCATGCCCTGGCGCGACTCCAGGTCGAGCGAGCAGCGCAGCTCGGTGATGTTGCCGTTCGCATCCTTCACCAGCTCGTCGCATTTGACGATGCCCACGCCACGCAGGCGCACTTCGCCCTCGGGCTTGAGGCGATGGAAACCCTTCGGCGGCACTTCGGCAAAGTCGTCGCGCTCGATCCACAGCTCGCGCGAGAACGGCACGTGGCGCGTGCCGAAGCTCTCGTCCTTGGGATGGTTGGAGAAGGTGAGCTGTTCTTCGTGGCCTTCCGGCAGATTGGTGATCACCAGCTTGAGCGGGTCGAGCACGGCCATGCGGCGGGCTGCGGTCGCGTCGAGATCTTCGCGGATGCAGTTTTCCAGGATCGAGTAATCGATGATGCTGTTCTGCTTGCTCACGCCCAGGCGTTCGATCAACAGGCGCAGGCCGCCCGGCGTGAAGCCGCGGCGACGCAGGCCGCGCAGCGTGTTCATGCGCGGATCGTCCCAGCCATCGACCAGGTTCTCGTTCACCAGCTGGGCGAGCTTGCGCTTGCTGGTGATGGAGTAGGACAGGTTGAGGCGCGAGAATTCGATCTGTCGCGGCTTGGCCGGCTCGGTGCGGAAACCGCCTTCGCGCAGGTGCTGCCACAGCTCCGGATGGTTGACCAGGTCCACCTTGTCGACGAACCAGTCATACAGCGGGCGGTGGTCTTCGAATTCCAGCGTGCACAGCGAATGCGTGATGCCTTCCAGCGCATCGGACAGACAATGCGCATAGTCGTACATCGGGTAGATCGGCCACGCGTCGCCGGTGTTCTGGTGCGTGACCTTGCGGATGCGGTAGATCGCCGGGTCGCGCATGTTCATGTTGCCGGACGTCATGTCGATCTTCGCGCGCAGCGTCTTGGCGCCGTCGGCGAATTCACCGGCGCGCATGCGCTGGAACAGGTCGAGGTTTTCTTCCACGCTGCGCTCGCGGAACGGCGAGTTGCGGCCCGGCTCGGTGAGCGTGCCGCGATAGGCGCGCATATCTTCCGGGCTCAGGTCGTCCACATAGGCCACGCCGTCCTTGATCAGCTTGATGGCCGAGTCGTAGAACACCTCGAAGTAGTCCGAGGCGTGGCGCAGGTCGTGCCACTCGTAGCCCAGCCAGCGCACGTCGTCCTTGATGCCTTCGACGAACTCCGGGTCTTCCTTGCCGGGGTTGGTGTCATCCAGGCGCAGGTTGCACCAGCCGGCAAATTCCTTGGCGATGCCGAAATTCAGGCAGATCGCCTTGGCATGGCCGATGTGCAGGTAGCCATTGGGCTCGGGCGGGAAGCGCGTGCGGATGGCGTGATGCTTACCGGTGGCCAGGTCCTCGCGGATGATCTGGCGAATGAAATCCCTTTGTAGATCGGCGCGTTGACCCTCGGCCTGCGGGGCTGCAGCGGCGGAGGCAGTGGGTTCAACGGCGGCGTTTTCGGTGGACATCGGGAATCGAAGCTCGGTCGCGGTGGCGGAAACGGTGAAGTTTACCTCGTCCGGTACGTGGGGGTGTTTCGGCGGTTTTTCAGCGGCTGGCCGGGGCAGGGAAGAGGCGTCGATCCTCGGTGAACCGCGGCCTTCGCACCGGCAACGCTCAAGCAGGCGGCGCTTGCCGGAATATCGCCGCAGGGGTAGCGTGGCTGGCATGCGTATCGCGTACCGAGCCGAAAGCCTGATCGACGCCCACCTGGTGAAGGACGCGCTGGAGCGCGCCGAGATCCCGGCGTTCGTCTCCGGCGAATACCTCACCGGGGCCGTGGGACAACTACCTGCCCTGGACTACGTAGCCGTGCTGGTTCCCGAAACCAGCCTGGCCGCCGCCGAACAAGTGGTGCGCGAGGTCGAACGGGATCTGCAGGAGGCCCGGCTGGCCCTGAACGACCCCGACGAAGACCCCGACGCGCCGCAGCCCGCCTTCTGCTGAACGGCGCGTTCCCCTGCCGGCGCCGCCGGTATTCCGTTTGTCATGTCGCCCCGGCCCGTTTCGCGTGGCACGGTACCCTGCCGGGTTGCCGCCCGGCTGCTAAGGAGTCACACCCCATGGATGTCACGCTGCAACAGATCGCGTCATTGATTCGCGCCGTACCGGACTTTCCCAAGCCCGGCGTGATGTTCCGCGACATCACTCCGCTGCTGGCCGATGCCGGCGGCTTCGCCCGCTGCATCGATGCGCTGGCCGAACCCTGGCAGGGCAGTGCGGTACAGGCGGTATGCGGCATCGAATCGCGTGGCTTCATCTTCGGCGCGGCGCTGGCGCAGAAACTGCACGCGGGCTTTGTGCCGCTGCGCAAGCCCAACAAGCTGCCGCCGCCGGTGGTGTCGGTGGATTACCAGCTCGAATATGGCGTGGATCGGCTGGAGGCGCGCAACGATGCCTTGCGTCCCGGTGAACGCGTGTTGCTGGTCGATGATGTGCTGGCGACAGGTGGCACCCTGGCCGCGGCGCGTGCGCTGGTGTTGAAGCTGGGCGCGCAGCTGGTGGGCGCCAGCGTGGTGATCGAGCTTGCCAGCTTGCAGGGGCGCGAGCGGTGGCAGGATGGGAGTGCGCCGTTGGAGGCGTTGTTGCGGTATTGAGGTGAACGGGTGTCGCGCACAGGGTGCGCTCCCACAATTTGCAGCACCCTTGTGGGAGCGCACCCTGTGCGCGACACCCGCTTGCCTCATGGCGACACGGGTTCGATGCTCTCCACATAAACCAGCTCACACGCCCCATCACCCGTATCGTCGCGCGTCATCGACGTGCGCCAGCGCCAGCCATCGGCACGACTCGCGTCGACCAGAAAGCCTTGCAGGTGGATCACTTCTCCCGCACGCACATGGTCCAGTTCGCGACGAGCGGTGTCGTCGGCGGGAATCATGTGCATATTGGCGCTGGATTGCTCGATCTCACGACGCGGTATCGGAAAATGATCGACGTGCCAGTGGTAAAAACGATTGCCCTGGCTGACCTGGATTTGCGACAACACGTCGCTGTCGGACATGCGCCCCCAGCCCAGCGCGAGATCCGTCGGCGCCAGTGCTGCGCCGGCATCGAACCGGTAGTCTTCGCGTGACAGTACCCGTGCGATGAGCTCGAAGCGTGCACGTGTCTGCAATCTGAAGTCACCGCGTTGCAAGGTGTTGCTGTCGCCGAGGTCGATCTGCGCGGGCACGTCGGTCGCCAGCATGCCGGGGGCGTGCGTGATGGCGCGATGGCGCCACCAGTTGACGCCGCCGAGCAGTGCAATCAGCAACAGGCCGACCAGGATGAAGCGTTGCATGCTGCGTCAGCGCCCCGACTTTACCGCGGGCTTGCCCTCGACAATGCCCGGCTCGAGCAGACCTTCCGGCAGATCGCCGATCACTTCGGCGAAGCGCTTGAGGAAAGTCCCCAGCGACGAACTCTTGCGCCATACCAGCGCAATGCGGCGACTCGGCGCACGACCGGCGAATTCCAGCAGACGTACGTTGTCGGTGCGCGCCACCGGCGGCTTGATGGCGAGCGTGGGGAGCAGGGTGATGCCCACATTCGCGGCGACCATCTGGCGCAGAGTCTCCAGACTGGTGGCGCGAAAACCGGAGCGTTCGCCCGCACCCGCGAGCTGGCATACCTCAAGCGCCTGATCGCGCATGCAATGACCGTCTTCGAGCAGCAGCAGGCTTTCGTCGGCCAGGTCGTCGAGCTTCAGGCGTTTGTGCTTGAGCCCCAGCGGATGGTCTTCCGGCACGGCGAGCACAAAGGGCTCCTCGAACAGGAACTGCGTGTGCAAGCTGTCTTCGTGCAGCGGCAGCGCGAGGATGCCCACATCGAGCGAGCCCTCGCGCAGCATGCGGATCACCTGCTCGGTTTTTTCTTCAACCAGCAGCAGCTCCAGACGCGGAAAATTCTTTCGCACCAGGGGCACCAGGTGCGGCAGCAGGTACGGTCCCAGCGTGGGGAAGATGCCCAGTCGCAGCGTGCCCGATTCCGGATCGCGCGTGCGTTGCGCAATCGCCTTGATCTCGTCGATCTCCGACAGCACGCCGCGCGCGCGGCGGGCGATCTCGCGACCGGTTTCGGTCAGCAACACCTTGCGCGGGGTGCGCTCGACCAGCGCCACGCCCAGTTCGTCCTCCAGCTTCTTGATCTGGGTGGACAGGGTGGGCTGGCTGACGAAGCTGGCTTCCGCCGCACGACCGAAATGGCGGTGTTCGGCGAGAGCAACGAGGTAGCTGAGGTCGCGCAGGTTCATGGGCGGAGCCGATGTTCTTGTGATAGGTGTCGCCTATGATTGTGGGGTTGATGATCGTCATAGGCAATGCCTGGGGCGCCATCAGTCTCGCCGGGCGCCAAGCGCCGAGGTCTGCGCCTGCCCGTGGTAGGACTTGGCTGAAGACGGCCCGCTCATGCCTTTTGGCACTGGGTCCAAAGTCACGGCAGCGCCTAGGGTCGGCGTTTGCTTTACCCAAGGGGAGCTTTTGCGCATGCGCCGTTTTGTCCGTCCACTCGTTCTTACCGCCCTCGCCGCTTGCTGCGGCGCCGCCCTCGCCGCAACTGCGGCCGACGACCAGCCGCACGGCCGCCTGCCGGGCTGGGCCCAGCCGGAGTCCTACCAGCTCGACTTCAAGGTCGACCCGCGCCAGCAGGATTTCTCCGGCACCACCGTGATCAAGGTGAAGCTGAGCCAGGCCTCCGATCACCTGTGGCTGCACGGCCGTGAGCTGAAGGTCAGCAAGGTCACCGTGACCGATGCGGCGGGCAAGGCGCACGCGGCGAAATACGTGGAAGCGGCGCCGAAGGAAGGCGTGGTGCGCATCGATTTCGGCGGCACGCTCAAGCCGCAGGAGCTGACGCTGGCGTTCAACTACACCGCGCCGCTCAACCAGCAGCTGCAGGGCCTGTACAAGGTCAGCCACGAAGGCCAGCCGTACGCGATGACGCAGATGGAGCCGATCAGCGCACGCTTCGCTTTCCCCGGCTTCGACGAGCCCGGTTTCAAGACGCCGTTCGATGTCCGCCTGACCATTCCCAACGACGAAGTGGGCGTGGCCAACACCAAGCAGGTGAAGGAAGAAAAGGCCGGCGACGGCTGGAAGCGGCTGACCTTCTCCACCACCAAGCCGCTGCCGACCTATCTGGTCGCCTTCGGCGTGGGTCCGTGGGATGTGGTGAAGGGGCCGGATATTTCGTCCAACCAGTACCGCACTGCTGCGTTGGAACTTCGCGGCGTGGCGGCCAAGGGCGAAGGCCATCGCCTGCAGCATGTGCTCGGCGAAACGCCGACGATCATCCACACGCTGGAGGACTACTACGGCTTCGGCTATCCGTGGGACAAGCTCGACCTGCTGGCCGCGCCGGATTTCTCCGCGGGCGCGATGGAAAACGCGGGCCTGGTCACCTTCCGCGACTGGCTGCTGCTGATCGATCCGGATTCCCCGGCCAACTACGTGCGCGGCTCGTTCAATGTCACTGCGCATGAGCTGGCCCACCAGTGGACGGGCGATACCGTCACGCTCGCCTGGTGGGACGACCTGTGGCTCAACGAAGCCTTCGCCACCTGGATGCAGCAGAAGGTGACGCAGAAGGTGCATCCGGAATACCGCGCCGATCTCGACCGCGTGCGCGGCGCGCAGGGTGCGATGAACGGCGACAGCCTGGTCACCACGCGCAAGATCCGCCAGCCGATCACCGGCAATGGCGACATCGAAACCGCCTTCGACAGCATCACCTATCAGAAGGGTGCGGCGGTGCTGGGCATGTTCGAAGGCTACGTCGGCGAGGCGACGTTCCAGCAGGGCATGCGCGCCTATGTCCAGGAGCACAAGTTCGGCAACGCCACGGCCGACGATCTGATCAACGCCATCGCCAAGGCGGCCGACAAGGGCGACAACTTCAAGCAGGCGTTCAAGAGCTTCCTCAACCAGCCGGGCGTGCCGTATGTGCAGACCGAGCTGACCCAGGAAGGCGGCAAGACCGTGCTCAAGCTCAGCCAGAGCCGTTACCTGCCCACCGGCAGCAAGGGTGACGACAAGCAGGTCTGGGGCGTGCCGATGTGCGTGCGCTACGGCACCGCCAGCGGCAGCAAGGTGAGCTGCGAACTGCTCGACCAGGCCACCGGCTCGATGGTGCTCGAGGGCGCCAGCAAGGGTACGTGGGTGCTGCCCAATGCCAACGGCAGCGGCTACTACCGTTTCGCGATGACCAAGGGCGACCTCGGCAACCTGGGCAAGCAGATCGGCAAGCTCGACGATGCCGAGCAGCTAGCTTATGCGGATGCGGTCTATGCCAGCTTCAAGCACGGTGACATCGATGCGGGCGACGTGCTCGCCGCGCTCAAGCCGCTGACCTCGTCCAAGACCCGCGAAGTGGCCACCGCACCGCTGACCACCTTCAACTGGATCTACCGCAACCTGGCGCAGACCGATGCCGAGCGCGCCAAACTCGCCGCCTGGGCCAAGGCCGCCTATCTGCCGCGCATGCAGCAGCTGAGCTACCAGCGCAAGGCCAACGAAGCCGATAGCGACTCGCTGTTGCGCAGCACGCTGGCCGACGAACTCGCCTTGACGGTCAAGCTGCCGGAAGTGCGCGCCGAACTGCTCAAGCAGGGTGATGCCGCGCTCAAGCGCAAGGCCGATGGTCGCCTGGATCTTGCGGCCGCCGACGCGGATCTGCTGGGCACGTCACTGGGCGTCGCCGTGCAGGAACGCGGCAAGCCGGCGGTGGACGCACTGATCGCCGAAGTGCCACAGACCAGCGATCCGGCCCTGCGCAATGCCATGCTCGATGGCCTGGCCGAAGCGAACGATCCGTCGCTGACCTTGCAAGTGCGCAACTTTGCCCTCGACAAGAAGGTGAAGGTCGGCGAGATGTCGATGCTGCTGCACGGCAGCCGCGACACCCGCACCGAACGCGATGCGTCGTGGCAGTGGACCACCACCAACTACGACAAGATCGTCGACCGCACCGGCAGCTTCTCGGGCGGTCGCCTGCCTGATCTCGTCGGTGGCGGCGGTTGCTCGCAGGACGAAGCCGATCGCTTGCAGGCGTTCTTCAAGGATCGCGCGAAGGACGTGAGCGGCGCCGATCGCGGCCTGGCCCAGGCCAGCGAATCCACCTTGCTGTGCAACGCGCTGGTGCGCAAGCAGGACGCCGCCGCGATCCTGCGCTGAGCTTCAGGGGCAAGCGAGTGTTACCCAATCGGGCGGCCGCAAGCCGCCCGGTTTTTTTGTGCGCGGCCTCGAACCCTTTTCCCCGACTGGCCCGTTAGACCTGGCGAGGGTGCTTTCCGCCACCTTCTGCCGGCACCTACACTGAGCCGGCCCACCCGGGTAGTCAGGGAGAGAGACATGCGTCGTCCGTGGGAATGGCTGTGCCCGCTTGTGTTGTTGATCGCGCCAGCCATGGCGCAGGACGTACCACCACCGTTGAAGGATTGGCAGGATTGGGTGTTGCATGAAGTGCCGGAGCATGCGTGCCCGGTGCTGAGCACTGCAAGCGGTACCACGGCAGACCGACAGTGTGCGTGGCCCGGGCGGCTTACCCTTGACGCCGGCAAGGCTGGAGCCCGCTTCAGTCTGGACGTCCATGTGGATGGGCGCAGTTGGGTGGCGCTGCCCGGTGACGAGCGCAACTGGCCACAGCAGGTGGGTGTCAACGGCAAGCCGATGGTCGTGCTGGACCACGACGAAAAGCCGGCCTTGCTGCTCGAGCCGGGCGACTACGCGCTACACGGCACGCTGCCCTGGGAAAACCGACCAGCGCGCCTAGAGGTGCCTGTTTCCATCGGTCTCGTCACGCTGACACTGGACGGCACTCCCGTGACGCGTGTCGAACGCAACGGCGCGCAGTTGACGCTGGGCGAGGCCGCTGAGGCCCAACGCGTGGCAGATGCCTTGTCCATGCGCGTGTTCCGGCGACTGCAAGATGGCATGCCGGCCGATCTGCAGACCGAGCTGCAACTCAACGTCACCGGCAGTTCGCGCGAACAACTGCTCGGACCGGTCTTGCCCAAAGGGTTTGTCGCCACGTTTATCGAAGGCGGCTTGCCGGCACGACTGGAAAGTGACGGACGCCTTCGCGTGCAGCTGCGTCCTGGCCAGTGGGCAATCACCTTGGGCGCGCGCAGTACCGAAGTCCCAAAACAGATCAGTCTGAACCTGCCTGGCGCCCCTTGGCCCGCCCAGGAAATCTGGAGTTACGAAGACCACCTCTCGTTTCGCACCACACGCGTCGAAGGACAGCCTACCGACGCTGGCCAGGCCGATGTGCCGGACCTGTGGGTGGATCTGCCGGCATTCGCCCTCGATGCGAACCACGGCCTCAGCATCGAACAAGGCATGCGCGGTGGTGAGGGCGGGCAGGGCGATCAGATCACGCTGCATCGCCAGTTGTGGCTTGACTTCGATGGCAAGGGTTTTACTGCCGCCGATCGTCTGACTGGCTCATTGCGCCGCAGTCAGCGACTGGATGTCGCTGCGCCGTGGCAATTGCAAAACGCATCGCAGCCGGAGCGTCCGCTGCTGGTGACCGACGGCGGCAACGGTCGCAGCGGTGTCGAACTGCGCGACGCGCGGCTCAACCTAACGGCAGGGCTGCGACTGCCCGAACGTGGTAGCGCGCCAGCAGGCGGTTGGTTGCTGCCGTTGGAGAACATCGAGACCACCTTGCACCTCCCTTATGGTTATCGCCTGATCGGTGCGTCGGGCGCCGATCATTCGCCCGACTCCTGGGTGGCGCAATGGAGTCTGCTCGACCTGTTCGTGGTGGCGCTGATTGCGCTGCTCGCCGGACGCTTGCTGGGCTGGCCGTGGGCGCTCGTTGCGCTGGGTTTTCTCGCGCTCGCACAACACGAGGCCGGCGCGCCCCGCTGGACGCTGGCACTGGCATTTGCACTGGCGCTGCTGGTGCGTGCGTTACCCGAAGGCAGGTTGAGGTGGGCGTCACGCGTCGGCGCGATGGCGCTGTTGGTGATCGCTGTGCTGTGGACGCTGCCATTCGCGGCCGCGCAAATGGAATACGCGCTGCATCCGCAGCTGGAAGAAGGGCGTATTCAAAGCGGCGTCCAGTCGGAAGTGAGTCGTAGGCTCCAGGCACGGGTCGACATGGTGGAACAGGCGGGCTACATCGCTCAGCCCGCGCCTCCACCGCCACCGCCACCGCCACCGCCACCGCCAGCGGATGCATCGGCGTCCGAAGAAGCCGCGCCTGCGATGATCGCGCCGTCCGCGGGCATCGTTGGCGGTCAGCCGCCGCCAATGATCCTGCAGAAGGTAAAGCCTCAGCGCTCACTGGAGTCGGTCACCGTCACCGGCTCGCTGATCAATGTCGGGCAGGAGTCGGACGCCCGCAGCATCATCCAGGCCGGTCGCGGCACGCCCGATTGGGATGTCGGCAACGACTATCGCCTCGCCTGGTCAGGTCCGGTCACGGTCGATCAAACCACGCATCTGGTCATTGCACCCGCATGGCTGGTTCGCCTGTTGCGCGTGGCGATGCTGGCCTTGCTGCTCATGCTGCTGGCCAGACTGGCCTCGCGCCTGTGGCCAACGCTGCAGGGACAGTGGCGCGGTGTGCGCATACGCGGTAGCGCGACGGCGTTGCTGGTGCTCGCCTTGGTGCCGCACGGCGCCCATGCGCAGGCCACGCCGAACGACGGCATGCTTGTGCAGTTGCGCAACCGTCTCACCGAGGCACCCAAGTGCGCGCCTGATTGCGCGGCTGTGGCGCAGGCCACGTTCCTGGCGAATGGCGATCAGCTGATCGTCGATATGGAAATGCACGCCGGTACCGACGTTGCCGTGCCGTTGCCTTTGGGCGGTCCTGTATTGATGTTGCAGACCGTGGCGGTCGATAACCGGGACGCTGCGTTGACGCGCGACGACGATGGCGTGCTGGTCAGGCTGGAGCGTGGCGTGCATCACGTATCGCTGCGGTACAGCGCATCATCGGCCGACGTCGCAACGCTGCATTTCCCGCTGCGCCCGCAGCACATCGTGTTCAACGGCAATGGCTGGAAACCCGATGGTGTGGCCGATGGTCGCCTGCTCGGCGATAGCCTCACGTTCAATCGAGTGCGCGTCATGGAAGACGGCAGCACACCCACTGCCATGACGCAGGCATTCCCGCCGTATGTCCGGCTCACGCGCACGCTGGTGCTGGGCAGCGAGTGGACGGTGCGCAACACGGTGCAACGCATCGCCCCCAACGAAGGCGGTTTCAGTCTGGACCTGCCGCTGCTGCCCGGCGAGCATCCCCTGGGTGACGACGCCCGTGTGCACGATGGCCGCATTGGCGTCACCTTCAATGCCAGCGAAAACAGCAAGAGCTGGACGAGCCGTCTGGATCGCGCCGACGTGCTCTCCTTGACGGCACCCGGACTGGGCGAACGCGCGGAGACTTGGGTATTGCAGTCCTCGCCCATGTGGCATCTGGACGCGAAGGGCGTACCGTCCAGCCAGGACGGTCAGGGCCTGCGCTTCCAGCCGCTGCCGGGCGAGAGCCTGCATGTCACGGTGACGCAACCCAAGGCCATCGCCGGTGACAGCCTGGCCTTCGACCGGGTGGACGTGGAAAGCCGCGCAGGCGAGCGCAGCACGGAAACCCTGCTCACGCTCACGGCGCGCAGCACGCGCGGCGGCGAGCACGCCATCGGCTTGCCGAAGGGTGCCGAACTGCTGGAGGCCAGGCGTGATGCCATCGCTTTGAGTCTGGCGATACGCGACGACAAGCTCAGCCTGCCGCTGCTGCCGGGCACGCATGTCTACACGTTGCGCCTGCGTGAGCCGCAAGGTGTGGCGTTTGGTACGCGCACGCCGCTCTTCGAACTGAATGCACCGGCTGCGAATATCCAGTTGCGTCACACGCTCCCCGAAAGCCGCTGGGTGCTGTGGACCTGGGGGCCGCGCATGGGTCCGGCCGTGCTGTACTGGTCGCAGCTCATCGTGCTGCTGATGGCCGCATGGCTGCTGGCCCGCTACACGCCCACGCCGCTGCGTTTTCATCAGTGGCTGCTCTTGGGCCTGGGCTTTTCCGCATTCGCGTGGGGTGCGTACGCCGTGGTGGTCGTGTGGTTGATCCTGTTGGGGCTGCGCGCGCGTCACGTCCTGCCGGAGCGCTATCGTGCAAGCTTCAACCTCGCGCAGATCGCGCTGAGTATCGTCACGCTGGTGGCCATCGTCGTGCTGATCTCGGCTGTGCCCAAGGGTCTGCTCGGTCTGCCCGACATGCATGTGAGTGGCAACGAATCCACCGCGTGGCAGCTCAACTGGTTTGCCGATCAGACCGACAGCGTGTTGCCGCAGGGCGGGGTGCTGAGTGTGTCGCTGTGGGTCTACAAGATCGCCATGCTGTTGTGGGCGCTGTGGTTGGCCAATGCCTTGATCGGCTGGTTGCGCTGGGGGTTTGAGGCGTGGAGCAAGGGCGGGTACTGGCGGGCGCGCAAACCTAAGGTGGCAGAGCCGCCGCCGGTGCCGGAAGCAAGTCCGTAAAGGCGAAGCGCCCCGGCGGAAGCCGGGGCGCCTGGTTTTCGTACAGGTGGCTGTCGGGCACAGGGTGCCCTCCCACAGGGGTGCCTCGCGACATTGTAGGAGCGCACCCTGTGCGCGACCCACGCAACCTCAGTCGTCGTCACTTACCTTCAAGACCAATTTGCCGGTATGGCTTCCATCGAACAGCCGATTGAGCACCATGGGCGCGTTCTCCAACCCATCCGCCACGGTTTCGCCGGCCTTGATCTTGCCGCTGACCACCCAGCCCACCAGATCCCGCACCGCGCGCGCCTGATCCTTGTAATCGAACGCCAGGAAGCCGCGCACGGTGAGACGCTTGACAATGATCACGCTGTAATCGTCTTGCCCGCGTCCACCGCCTGCATAGTTGGCGATCAGTCCGCACAGCGCCACGCGCCCGCCGTTGACCATGCGCGACAACACGGCGCGCATCACCGGCCCGCCCACGTTTTCGAAATTGACGTGCACGCCATCCGGGGTGGCGGCCGCGAGCTTCTGTTTGAAGTCATCGGCTTTGTAGTCGACCGCAGCATCGAAGCCGAGGTCTTCCACCAGGTGGCGGCATTTCTCCGCGCCACCGGCGATGCCGACCACGCGCGCGCCGCGCAGTTTGCCGATCTGTCCGGCGATGGAACCCACCGAACCCGCAGCGGCGGACACCACCAGCGTTTCACCGGCTTGCACGGGCGCGATTTCATCCAGGCCGTAATAGGCGGTGATGCCGCTGAAGCCGCAGGCGCCGAGCAAGGTGGGCAGTGCCACCGGCGGCTTGGGTGGCAACTTCACCCAGTAGCCCATCTTGTTTTCATCGAGCAGGGCATAGTCTTGCCAACCCACCAGGCCTTGCACCAGATCGCCCACCGCATAGTTCGCGGATTTCGATGCCACCACACGGCCGATACCCAGGCCGCGCATCACCTCGCCAATAGCGACCGGCGGCATGTACTGCGGGACGTCGCTCATCCACACGCGGTTGGTGGGATCCATGGACAGATACAACACCTTCACCAGGGCCTGGCCATCCGTCAGTTCGGCGGTGGTGGTTTCGTGCAGGTCGAAATGATCGAGACTGACCAGGCCTTCGGGACGGGTCTTCAACAGCAGCTGGCGATTCTTGAAGCTCATGGTGGTCTCCTGGTCAGACGGCGCGGGCGCCGCCATCGACCATCAGTTCGGCGGCGGTGACAAAGCGGCTTTCGTCCGAGGCTAGATAAAGCACCGCATAGGCAACGTCATCAGGATCACCCAGGCGATTCATCGGGTTGACGCGCGCCAGCCGGCGCGTGGCATCTGCCTCGCCCATGCTGGCGAAGATCGGCGCGACGATGCCGGTGCGGATGAAGGCGGGATGGATGGAATTGCAGCGCACATCGATCTTCTGATGCGCGCAATCGACCGCAACGGATTTGCTCAGTGCAGCCACCGCGGCCTTGGAGGTGTTGTATGCGGTAAAGCTCGGATCGGTCTTGAACGCGGCCAGCGATGAGATATTGATGATCGAGCCTGGCTGCGCGTCGCGCAGATACGGCATCGCGTGCTTGCAGCCGAGCATCACGCCTTCGAGGTTGATGCCCATCACGCGGCGCCATTCCTTCAGCTCGATGTTCTCCACGCCGCCCAGTGAACCGATGCCGGCGTTGTTGACCAGCACCGACACGCCGCCCATGGCTTGTGCAGCTTGCGCAAGCGTGTCCTTCCACGCGGCTTCGTCGCTGACATCGTGCGCACTGGACCAGGCAACCGTGGCGCCTGCGTCGCGATTGATGTCATCGGCGAGCGCCGCAGCGGCAGCGGCGTTCACGTCGGTGACGAAGACCTTGGCGCCATGCCGCGCCAGCATGTGTGAGATCGCGGTACCAAGGCCGCCGGCCGCACCGGTTACGAAGGCGCGCTTGCCCGCGACGCGTTGATTCTGTAGCTGGCTCATGAAGGTTCCTTGGGTCAGACGCAGAGATAGCCGCCATCGACATTGAGCACGCTGCCCGTCGTATAGGACGCGGCATCGGACGCGAGATACAGCACGGCCCCAGCCATTTCCGACGGCTGCGCCACGCGGCGCATCGGCACGTGGGCGAGTGCCTGCTTGAGGATGGCGGGTGTATTGACCAGCACCGACGCGAACTTGGTATCGGTCAGGCCAGGCAGCAAAGCATTGCAACGTACGCCTTGCTCCGCGCATTCCACGGCGAAGGCCTTGGTCATGGAAATCACCGCGGCCTTGGTGATCGAGTAGATGCCCTGCTGGAAGCCCGGCACCACGCCGTTCACCGAGGCCACGTTGATGATGGAACCGCCGCCGTTCTTCGCCATCAGGCGCGCACCGTGCGTAGACATGTAGAAATAGCCACGGATATTCACATCGACGGTTTTCTGAAACACCGAGGGATCGGTATCGATGATGTGGCCGAAGTACGGATTCGTCGCCGCGTTGTTGACCAGGATATGCAGTCGACCATGCGTCTTCTCGACGTGCGCATAGAGCGCCTCGATCTGTTCCATCTCGCCGATATGGCAGGCCACGGCTTCGGCCTTGCCGCCCAGGCCCACGATCTCGTCCACCACGCTCTGGCAGTCGGCCTGTTTGCGGCTGGAGACGATGACGTGCGCGCCATGGGTGGCGAGCAACTTGGCGATCTCGGCGCCGATGCCGCGGCTGGCGCCGGTGACGATGGCGATCTTGCCGGCGAGGTCGAAGGTGTTGGATGTGGTCATGGAGTGAGGGTTCCTGAGAGAGGTCCAGTCCGAGTCGTGCGATGTGCCTTATGGGCGCGTGGAGGCGGTCGTTTCATCGCAGGGTCACCAGCGATGCGTCACGCGTGCGCTCCAGGTGCGGCCATGTGTTGTACGTCGCCAGCTGAGCGCCGCGGGAGCCTAGTCGAAGGCGCGTCACCCCGGTGTTCACGAGCGACCAGCTGAGATCGAAGGTCTTGGCTTCCGGTGCCTGCAGCAGGGCGCCCGCGATCACGGCGATGGGGCCACCTGAGGTGAAGGCCCAGATCGTTTCGGCGGGCGACTGGGTAAGCTGCTCAAGCGCGTCCAGCACGTCGCGCCGAAAGTCCTGCCAGCTGCGACTGTAGTCGGCATCGTGCTCACCGCTGGTCCAGCGCCGGAGCGCTTCGACGAACAATTGTTGAAAGGCGCGATAGGGATCGGCTTGCTGCTTCATCGCCGCGCGCAGGGCACCGGCGCCGGCCAGCTCGGGTCGAAGACGCGCCAGCAATTCCAGGTGATCGACTTCGTCGAGGCCGGGCAGGGTGATCGGAGGCGTGCTGACACCGGCGGCGCGCAGGCAAGGCCGCGCGGTGTCGCGATGACGCGCACGCGGACCCATCGCCACCCGATCCGGCATCGCGCCACATTCGCCCATCCATTCGCCCAGCAGCAGCGACTGGCGTTCGCCCAGCGGTGACAACTGGTCGTAATCCTCGGCATGAAAGCTTGCCTGTCCGTGCCGGATCAACAGCAGCTCGCGCATGCGTCAGTCCTTCGCCGCCATGATGCGGCGACAACGCATGCCCATATAGCGCGCCGCATCGCCAAAGCCGGCGAACTGCGGGTTGGTGGTCTGCCCCAGCGCATAGCGCCGGTAGATCTGCTGGATGATGACCATCAGCCGGAACAGGCCGAAAACCTCGTAGAAGCGCCAGCCCGACACATCCATGCCCGTGCGCTCGCCGTAGTAGGCGACCACTTCGCGGCGCGTGAGCATGCCGGCTTCGTGGGTGGGTTGGCGGCGGAACGATTGAAACACCGCGTCGTCGTCGGCCTGCACCCAATAGGCGAGCGAGCTGCCCAGGTCCATCAACGGATCGCCGATGGTGGCCAGTTCCCAATCCAGCACGCCGATGATGGATAGCGGGTTGTCGCTGGCGAGCACCACGTTGTCGAAGCGGAAATCGTTGTGGACCACGCAGCTTGCGTTGTCATGCGCGGGTTGCTGCGCATCGAGCCAGGCAATCACGTCCTCGCACGGGTCGGAACCTTCCGTGGTCGCCTGTCGCCAGCGTTCGCTCCAACCCGCGAGCTGGCGAGCGATATAACCCTCGCCCTTGCCGAGCTCTTTCAGCCCGGCCTGGGTGGCATCTACCTGATGCAGTTCGATCAGGCGATCGATAAAGCCCAGGCACAGCGCATGCACGCCGTCGCGATCGAGTCCGAGTTCGGCGGGCAGGTCGCGGCGAAGTATCGTTCCGCTCAGCCGCTCCATCACGTAGAAGTCCTGGCCGATCACGCTGTCGTCGTCGCAACGCGCGAGGATCGCCGGCACATAGGGATAGCTGGCTTTCAGCGCGCCCATCACGCGCGCCTCGCGCAGCATGTCGTGCGCGGATTTTGCCTTGGCGCCGCGCGGCGGACGGCGCAGCACGAGTTCGCGATCGGGGTAGCTCAGCAGATAAGTGAGATTGGACGCGCCACCCGGAAATTGCCTGACGGTGGGACTGCCAACCAGGCCATCGATCTGTTGCTTGAGAAACGCATCGACGCGGGCGATATCGAAGGCGTCTTCCTCGCGCACGCTGCGCGCCTGATCCGGAATGGCGGTCATGCGGGGCTTCCTGCAGCGAGTTGAGCCTTGGCTTCGATCTTGGCGACCACGGCGCGATGCACTTCGTCCGGACCGTCCGCAAGTCGCAGCACGCGTGCATAGGCGTAGAGCTGGGCGAGCGGGAAATCGTCGGTAAGGCCGGCGCCGCCGTGGATCTGGATGGCGGCATCAGCCGCGTGTTGGGCCACCGCAGGCACCACCACCTTGATCTGCGAGATCAGGCTTAGCGCCGCCTTGCTGCCTTGCGTGTCCAGCACCCATGCGGTCTTCAGCGTGAGTAGTCGCGCCTGTTCAATGGCCATGCGCAGGTTGGCCACGATATCCGCATTGCCGCCAAGCTTGATCAGCGGCTGCCCGAAGGCCACACGCGATTGCGCGCGTTGGCATAGCAGCGATAGCGCGCGCTCTGCGGCGCCGAGCGCACGCATGCAGTGATGCACGCGACCGGGCCCCAGGCGCCCCTGTGCGATGTCGAAGCCACGACCGGGCCCGAGTATCACGTTGCTCAACGGCAGTCGCACATGGGCGAAGTGCAGTTCGCCGTGGCCGCTGGGCTCGTGGTAGTCGTGGAAGACCGGCAACATGCGTTCGATGTGCACACCCGGCGTATCCAGCGGGCAGATCACCATGCTGTGGCGACGATGCGGCTCGGCCTGCGCATCGCTCAGGCCCATGAAGATCACGAAGCGGCAATGCGGATGGCCGAGGCCGGTGGTCCACCACTTGCGGCCGTTCAAGACGATTTCATCGCCTTCGAGGGTGGCGGTGGCGCGCATATTGGTGGCATCGGACGAAGCCACATCGGGTTCGGTCATCGCAAAGCCGGAGCGGATCTCGCCGCGCAGCAGCGGTTCCAGCCATTGTTCGCGCTGCGAGGCAGACGCGTAGCGATGCAGCACTTCCATATTGCCGCTGTCGGGCGCGTTGCAGTTGAACACCTCGGGCGCGATGAACGAGTGGCCCATGATTTCGGCGAGCGGCGCGTAGTCCAGATTGCTCAGGCCGGGGCCGTCTTCCAGGTCGGGCAGAAACAGGTTCCACAGGCCGGCGGCGCGCGCGCGCGACTTGAGCTGTTCCATCACCGGGGGCTGGCGCCACTGACGATAGTCGGCGCTGCCGGTGAGTTGCGCCATATAGACGGGCTCAGCGGGAAGCACCTCATCGCGCATGAAGCCTTGCAGGCGTTCGGTGAGTTCGCGGGTGCGTTCGGCGGGGGCGAAATCCATGGCTGTGCTCCTCAACTCTCAGGGAGCGTACGCCTTGGGCGGCCAATAATTGAAATGAATATACTTTATGGGTAGACATTAGCCATAAGAATGGGCCAGAGCATGGATCGTGACAGCCGTATCGACCTCAATCTGTTCCGCGTGCTTGACGCGATCTACACGCAAGGCGGCGTGAGCGCCGCAGCGCGCGTGCTGCACCTGACCCAGCCGGCGGTGACCCACGCCCTGCGTCGTCTGCGTGACCAATTGGGTGACCCGCTATTCGTACGGCAGGGCAATCGCCTGCTGCCCACGGACAAGGTGCGCGCGATGATGCCGGCGGTGCAGGGGCACCTCAAAGGCCTGATGGCCAGCGCGCACGCACAGCCCAGCTTCGACCCAGCGCGACTGCAGATGGAGTTCGTGATCGGCTTTCGCGACATCCTCGAATCGATTGCCTTGCCGAGACTGATGGACAGCATCGGCCGGGAGGCACCCGGTGTGCGCGTAGTGAGCCGGCGCGTGGCCGCCGATGAGGTGGAGCGCGAACTGAGCACCGGCGCACTGGATCTGGCGGTGGATCGCCCCTTGCGCGCTGGCGAGCATATTTCCCACCGACGCCTGCTCGATGAGACGCTGGTGGTGGTGATGCGTCGCGACCATCCGTCGTCGCGCTCGCTGCGCCGCGCGGACTATCTCGCCGCGCAGCACGTCACCGTCTCTCCGCTGGGCGAGGCAAGCGCGCTGGATACCTTGCTGGGCCAGAACGGGATGTTCCGTGAAGTGCGCATGGTGGCGCAGCACTACTTTTCGGCATGCCAGATCACGGCGGCCAGCGACCTGTTGCTGACCGTGCCCAAGGCGTACGCCGATCACCTCGCCGTGCTCCTGCCCATCGCCATGCAGCCGCTGCCGGTGCGCATCAAGGCCATCCCGATCCTCGCCTACTGGCACGATTCCAAGGACAGCGACCAGGCGCATCGATGGTTTCGTGAACGCCTCGTCAAGTCGATCACGGCCGCCATGCAGGCGTCGCCGTAATGACTTGCGAGCGACTTGGTTGCGGCGCAGGATGCAGGTAGCAGCGCCGCGCGGTCCCCGCCATACGCGCTGAAATAACCCAAGGACGAGCCTGGCAGCTGGCTGCCGGGCCGCCCCCACGACGAGGTGTCTTGCATGTCCGAGCAGTCGCCAGCACCCGAGGTCGTTTACGACCCGACCGATCCGATGAACCGCAAGGAGCAGATGTTTCCGCGGCTGGATCCATCCATGGTCCGGCGCATCGCAGCCTATGGTCGCGAGGAAAACGTAGCCGCCGGCACCATGCTGTTCCAGCGCGGTGAGCGCGGCGTGGATTTCTTCCTCGTGCTCGATGGCCTGGTCGAGATCCTCGATGTGGATCAGCACGGTCAGTCCAGCGTATTCACCATGTATGCGGCGCGCCAGTTCAGTGGCGAAATGAACATGTTCAACCGCCGCGCCGTGGTTGCATCGGCCCGCGTGGCGATGGATAGCCGCGTGCTGCGCGTTCACGCGGACGATTTCCGTCGCATGGTGGCCGCCGAAGCGGACATCAGCGAGATCATCATGCGTGCCTTCATTTTGCGGCGCGTAGGCCTGATCCGGGCCGGTTTCGGCGGCGTGATCCTGGTGGGGCCGGGGCATAGCGCCGATACCTTGCGGCTCGAACGCTTCCTGGTGCGCAACGGCTATCCGCATCGCCTGATCGATTCGGAGACCGACCCCGACGCGGGCGGTTTTATCGAGTGCTTCCAGCTCACGCTCGACCAGCTGCCGGTGGTGATCTGCCCGGAGCGTTGCTTCCTGCAGAACCCGAGCACCGCCGAGCTGGCCGACGAACTGGGGCTTACCGAGACCATCGATCCCGATTTCGTCTACGACGTCGCTGTGGCCGGCGCGGGCCCCGCTGGTTTGGCTGCCGCCGTGTACGCCGCGTCGGAAGGTCTTTCCACCATCGTGGTGGAAGGGGTGGCACCGGGCGGCCAGGCCGGTACCTCGTCAAAGATCGAGAACTACCTGGGCTTTCCCACCGGCATTTCGGGACAGGCGTTGGCCGGTCGAGCGCAGGCGCAGGCGCAGAAGTTCGGCGCCCGCCTGGCGATCTCGCGGCAGGCCGCAGGCATCGATTGTTCGGTGCATCCGTATCGCCTGTTGCTCGATGACGGCCAGAGCGTGCAGGCACGCGCGGTGATCGTGGCCACCGGCGCGCGCTATCGCAAACTCGATGTGCCGGGCTATGAGCATTTTGAGGGAGCAGGCATCCATTACGCCTGCACCGCGATGGAAGGGCAGCTGTGCAAGAACGAGGAAGTCATCGTCGTCGGTGGCGGTAATTCCGCCGGACAGGCCGCGGTATTCCTCTCGCGCATCGCCTCGCACGTGCACGTGCTGGTGCGCTCGTCGGGCCTGGCCGCCACCATGTCCGATTATCTGGTGCAGCGCATCCTGCAGTCTTCGTCGATCACCCTGCATACGCATTGCGAAATCGTAGGGCTTGAAGGGGAGGGTCGTCTTCATCGCGTGACCTGGCAGCAACGCGAGAGCGGCGAGTCCACGACGCGCCCTTGCAGCAATGTGTTTGTGATGATCGGCGCCGAACCCAACACCGACTGGCTCAAGGATTGCCTGGCGCTCGACAGCAAGGGCTTCGTGCTTACCGGTCGTTGCGACCAGGGCCATATCCTTGAATCACCGTACGCAACGACCAAGGCCGGCATCTTCGCCGTTGGCGATGTGCGCTCGGGGTCGGTGAAGCGGGTGGCGTCTGGCGTGGGCGAGGGCTCGGTGGTGATCCAGGCGGTGCATCGTTATCTGTCGCCCACGGCGGTCTGAGGCGGTACAGGCTCTACACTGTGGCTTCCTTCGTGTTGGAAGCCCGCCATGTCGGCCTGGTCGATCGTCAGTCATTTCCCTGCATTCGACCGGAGCCGTCATCGTGGCTGAAGTGCGTGCAATCGTCGCCGATGCCGCCGATGCGCTCGGCGAGCGACTCGAGGCCGAGTTGTTGTTGTTGCACGTGCTCGGCAAGCCTCGCAGCTGGCTGATCGCCCATGCCGACGACGAACTCGACGACACCCAGATCAAGGCGTTCGACACGCTGGTGCAGCGCCGGCGCGATGGCGAGCCGGTGGCATACATCACGGGCCATCGTGGATTCTGGACCCTGAACCTGGAAGTCACGCCGGCCACGCTGATTCCGCGGCCGGAAACCGAATTGCTGGTGGAGCTTGCCCTCGCGCGCATGACCTCGGCCACGCGAGTGGCGGATCTGGGCACCGGCAGCGGCGCGATTGCGCTGGCCCTTGCGCGTGAGTGCCCGACGGCGTCGGTGGTGGCGACGGATGCGAGCGCCGACGCGCTTGCCGTGGCCACGCGCAATGCCGCCAGGCACGGCATAGGCAACGTTCGTTTTGCACATGGCAACTGGCTGGCGGCGCTGGCGGACCAGCGCTTCGAACTGATCGTCTCCAATCCGCCGTACATCGAAGCGAGCGATCCACATCTCGCGCAAGGCGATCTGCGTTTCGAACCGTCGTCGGCGCTGGCTGCCGGGGCCGATGGCCTCGACGACATTCGCCAGATCGTGGCGCAGTCGCGCGACCATCTCGAGCCCGGCGGTGCGCTGTTGATGGAACACGGCTGGAACCAGGGGCCGGCGGTGCGCGAGGTGTTGTCCGCCGCGGGCTACCGCGATGTATTCACCGAGCAGGATCTGGAACAGCGCGATCGCGTCAGCGGCGGGATCTGGCCCGGAGCCTGATGGACGTCCAAATGAAAACGCCGCGCAGTGCGCGGCGTTTTCATCGAACTTCGGTGATCGAACCGATCAGGCCGTGACCTGGCTGCGCGAGCCCACCTGCGGAAAGCGGGCGCGGATCGCACGGCGGATGCTCGGCAGGTCGAGGCCAGCCATGGTCAGCACTTCTTCACGGCTGCCGTGTTCCAGGTAGGCGTCCGGCAGGCCCAGGTGCAGGATCGGCTTGACGATGCCATGCGCGGCCAGGCACTCGGCCACGCCGCTGCCCGCACCGCCGGCAATCGCGTTGTCTTCCAGCGTCACGAACGCATCGTGGGTGCGAGCCAGTTCCAGGATCATCGCCTCGTCCAGCGGTTTGACGAAGCGCATGTTCACCAGCGTGGCGTCCATTTCGGCGGCAATCTCCGCCGCCGGCGCCAGCATCGCGCCGAAGCTGAGCAGTGCCAGCCCATGGCCGCGACGACGCAGTTCCGCCTTGCCGATCGGCAGCGTTTCCAGCTCCTGCTGCAGCGGCACACCCGGCCCCGTGCCACGCGGGTAACGGATCGCGGCGGGGCCGTGATACTGGAAGCCCGTGGTGAGCATCATGCGGCATTCGTTTTCGTCCGCCGGCGCCATCACCACCATATTCGGCAGGCAACGCAGGAACGACAGATCGAAGCTGCCCGAGTGCGTGGCGCCATCGGGGCCGACCACACCGGCGCGATCGATCGCGTAGGTCACGTCGAGGTTCTGGATCGACACGTCGTGGATGGCCTGGTCGAACGCACGCTGCAGGAAGGTGGAGTAGATCGCCACCACCGGCTTGGCGCCTTCGCAAGCCATGCCGGCGGCCAGCGTCACCGCGTGCTGCTCGGCAATCGCCACGTCGAAGTAGCGCTGCGGGTATTCCCTGGAAAAACGCACCAGGCCCGAGCCTTCGCGCATGGCGGGCGTGATGCCCAGCAGGCGCTCGTCGGCGGCGGCCATGTCGCACAGCCAGTCGCTGAAAATGTCGGTGTAAGAGGGCTTGGACGGGCCGGCTTTCTTGACCAGTCCCGCCTGCGGATCGAACGGACCCACGGCGTGGTATTCGATCTGCGCCTGTTCCGCCGGCGCGTAGCCCTTGCCCTTGGTGGTGATCACGTGCAGCAGCTGCGGGCCGGGCAGGTTCTTCACCGTGCGCAGCGCAGTAAGCAGCTGCGGGATGTTGTGGCCATCGATCGGGCCGGTGTAGTGGAAGCCCAGTTCCTCGAACAGCGTGCTGGGCACGAACATGCCCTTGGCGTGCTCTTCCCAGCGCTTGAAGAAGCGGCCGAAGAACGACTGCTTCGGAATGGCGCGCTTGGCCCGCTCGCGCAGCGCATTCAAGCGACGGCTGCTCATGGCGCGCGCCGCCATCTTGGTCAGCGCTCCGACGTTCTCGCTGATCGACATGCCGTTGTCGTTGAACACGACCAGCATGTTCGGCTCCACGTCACCGCCGTGGTTAAGCGCTTCGAAGGCCATGCCGGCGGTCATCGCGCCATCGCCGATCACGGCGACGACCTTGCGCTGATCACCCTTGCGCTGCGCGGCGATGGCCATGCCCAGCGCTGCCGAGATGGAGGTGGACGAGTGGCCCACGCCGAAGGTGTCGTACTCGCTTTCCTCGCGACGCGGGAACGGAGCGAGGCCGTCCTTCTTCTTGATCGTGGTGATGCGGTCGCGACGGCCAGTGAGAATCTTGTGCGGATAGCACTGGTGGCCGACGTCCCACACCAGGCGATCGTTCGGCGTGTCGAACACGTGGTGCAGCGCGACGGTCAGTTCCACCACGCCCAGGCCAGCGCCGAAATGGCCGCCAGAGCTCGCCACGGCTTCAATCAGGTATTGGCGCAGCTCGTCGGCGACGAGAGGCAGCTCGTCGTCGGACACTTTGCGCAGGTCGGCCGGCGTCTCGATGGGCGCCAGATGGGGGTAGCGGGACAGGTCGTTCATTGGCGTATTGTTGGCCCAGCGGGGAGGCGGGGCAAGGGCAGCCGGGTGAATTCTTGCGGGCTGCGCCTCCACACGGCGCTGACACGGCAGGGGCGAGGCTCCGGCGCAGTCATTCAGCCAGGGCCCTCCCATGAGCACACGCAAGGCTTTCCAGCGGTTCGCCGGATCCGTCGCCCATTATTCCGGTCGCCCGGTCACCTTTGTCCTGGCCGTGCTGGTGGTGGTGGCCTGGGCCGTCACCGGGCCGATGTTCGGCTTCGGCGACACCTGGCAGCTGGTCATCAATACCGGCACCACCATCGTGACTTTTCTGATGGTGTTCCTGATCCAGAACACCCAAAACCGCGATTCGACCGCCGTGCAGATCAAGCTGGACGAGTTGATCCGCAGCTCACAGGCGCACAACGCCTTGCTCAACCTGGAAGAGCTCGACGAGCAAACCCTCGACCGCATCCGGCGCAGCTACTGCCGGCTGGCCGAGCTGGCGCGCAATGAGCTGCAGCGCATCGAGGACGAGGACGACCCGTTCGAAGCCGAAAGCGAAACGCCTTAAACCATGTGCTCGCGACGATCGCGCGGCAGATGGTTGACCAGGAATTCCATCTGGTCGGCCAGGATGTTGCGGTTGGACAGGATCAGATGCTCCACCCAACTCGGGCGGTACGGCACCGCCAGCAGCGGCATATTGGCCTGCTGCGGTGTGCGGTTGCTCTTGCGCAGGTTGCACGCCAGGCAGGCGCTGACCACGTTTTCCCAGCTGTCCTTGCCTTGCTTGGAGATCGGCAGCACATGATCGCGGGTCAGTTCGCCGCGGCTGTAGCGCTGGCCGCAATACATGCACAGATAGCGGTCGCGGGCGAACAGCGCGGTATTGGTGAGCGCCGGCGAGGGATCGATGGCGTGATCGCGGCAGTGACCGGTGCTGGCAATGATGGGATGCAGGGACAGCGTGCTCTGCAGCCCGCTGAGGCGGTTATGGCCGCCATGCACCGTCAGGCAAGGGTCGCCCAGCGTCCAGGCCACGGCGTCGCGAACATAGAGGCAAACGGCCTCCTGCCAGCTGATCCAGTCGAGAATTCTGCCGGCGGCGTCCAATGACAGCACGCGGGTCGAATGAAGATCGACAACGCGGCCAGGTACTTCCATCAGCATGCAAAACCGTCCTTCAACCCAGGGGAATGAACGTTCGGGTGCCGCAAAGATGCTCGTATGTGGCCGAGGATAGACCAAATCCATGACAGAACACACGCAAATGGTTGTCAGGGCAGGGGAAGGCATGCCCGACGGGTGTTCTCGTGTCGGCGGAAGCGCTGATATAGTGTCCGTTCATTTGTAGACCCGAGGCCGGGTTTGGGAGGGGGAGCCTGGGTGGCGACCCCGGCACGGCTGGGGAGAGGTATTAACGTGGCTGAAGTTCTTTTCTACGAGCGTCCTGTTCCGCTCAACCGCACTGAACACAAGGATCTGCGCATCAAGCCGATCCCCAACCGCAAGTTCGCCGGCTCGGTGCACTCGGTGCCGCTGACCGGCGTGGAATTTCCCGCAGCCGCGCGCGACCTGCCGATCCTGTTTGGCGGCGTGACCGTCGAAGACGCCGGCCCGATGGCCCTGCTGGGCCTGCGCGAGAACGAGAACCTGTTCATCAACGAACAGGGGCACTGGGTGCCCAACACCTATATCCCGGCCTTCATCCGCCGCTATCCGTTCGTGCTGGCCGAAAAGCCGGTGGGCGCCGAAGGCGACGACTTCACCGTGTTCCTCGACGAAGCCTACGAAGGCTTCAACACCACCGAGGGCGAAGTCCTGTTCAAGGACGACGGCAGCGAGAGCGAAGTGCTGAACAACGCCGTGCGTTTCCTCGGCGAGTTCCAGCAGCACGTATCGCGCACGCAGTGGTTTATGGAGCAGCTGCGCAAGCACAAGCTGCTCGAGCCGCGCAACATCCGTCTGGAGAAGGATGGCAAGTCCATCAACCTCAACGGCTTGTTCGTGGTCAATGAAGAGAAGCTGCGCCAGCTCGACGAGCAGACCGCGCTCGAGTTCCTGCGTGAAGGCGTGTTCGGTTGGATCTATGCGCACCTGGTGTCGCTGGGCAATATCGACCGCGTGTCCCAGCGCCTCAGCGAGCGCGAGCAGGCCGAACTGGCTGCTTCCTCCGCGCTGAAGAACTGATGCAACTCGCGTCGCGGCGCCTGCGGGCGCCGCGACCTTGTCCGCGGCGTGCAAGGCGTTGCGGCTGAACTGTGCTTTATCCCGGCAAGGTCCGGCATCCTCACGCCATTCAAGCAGGGCCGGGCGATATGCTTGGGCCGAACGGGGCTGCGTGGCGCCGCCGACGCGATCCCCAGAACGGGGCGGGCATGTCCGAGCAGAACAAGCGCGTGGTGATGTCGTACGTCGACGCGTTCAACCGCGGCGACCTCGATGGCGTGTGCGCGTTGTTCGCGCCCGATGCCTTGATCCATGGCGCGCTGGGCTGGGGAGGCCTGGAGATGGCGCGCCCGGTGTGGGAGCAACTGATGCGCTGCTTCCAGATGAGCCTCGAAGTGGATGCGGTGGTGGCCGAAGGCGACACTGTCGTGGTGCGCTACACCGAGCGCGGTCGTTCGGTGCAATCGTTCCGCGGTGGCCCGGTCACCGGCAAGGATTACGAAGTGCTGGCGATGGAATGGTTCGTGGTGAAGGAAGGCCACATCGAACGCCGCTGGGGCGTGCGTGACACGGCGTCGATGTTCGCGCAGATGAGCTTGCCTCCGCCGTGAGTATCGCCTTCAGACGCCATAGGTAAGGCTGGGCCGCCAGTCGGCGCCGCGTCCTTCGGGCAGGCAGTCGAGCAGGTTCCATAGCGGCCAGATCGCATCGACGTGACGCGGATCCTGCCCCGGCTCTGGCGTCACGAACATCAACTCGCTGCACCAGGTGTGATGCACCTGGCCATCGCGCCTGAGAAAAATATTGAGCGCGGGCATCTGCCTGCCATCGGCGCTTTCGCCGTGGTAGTCGGCGCTGTACGTATTGTGCGCGGAGGACAGCAGATGCAGATGGCGCCAGCCGCGATCGCGCGCGAAATGGCGGATGCGCTGGATCGGCGACTTCGCTACCACCGCCACATTCACGCGCTGCCGAAGATGCGGCATCTCGCCGTCGAGCGCATCGAGTATCGACGAGCACGAGGGACAAGGCGCCGACATCGCCGGCCCGAACATGAAGCTGTAGATCGCCAGCGTGTCCTTGCCATCGGCAAACAGATCGGACAGGCGCGTCTGGCGTTCGATATCGGTATCGATCGGCGTGTCGCCTTCGTCGTCGAAGGCATAGTCCACCGGAACCGTGCCGCCCAGCGGCAGTGCACGGCGCAGCGCGGCGGTCGCTTCGGTCTGCCGCCGCAGCTCCATTTCCGCCCTCAGCAGGCGATCACGGGCGACCCGATAGGCAGGGCTTTCGCCGGGGAATCGAACGGTGTGCAGTGTGTCGGTCATGACTGTCTCCCGTCGTGCGGTGACTGCCGGCATGGCGCCCTGGGCGCCGACCATCGCTCAACGCACGGGCTTGGCCAGGCGCAGCAGGTCGGCGGCGTAGCCTGCGTTTTCGTAGACGGCGCGCGCGCGTTCATTGCCGGGGAACACTGCCAGCGTCACTAGCTGGCAGCGATGTTCGCGAGCCCAGTTTTCGGCGTGATCGAGCAGTGCGCGTCCCACCCCGCGGCCTTCGTGCTGGGCGGCCACGGCAAGATCGGAGATGTGGCAGTTGCTGCGGCCGGTGAAGTAATCCTGCGTTTTCTGCAGATGGATGAAGCCGACCGCCACGCCGTCGCTGTCTTCGGCCACAAACAAAAAGCTGTTGGCCGGCTGCTCATCCAGATGACGGCTGAGGTCCTTGCGGATGCCTTCGATGCATTCGTGGCGCCGCCGCCATGGCGGCAGGCTGAAGTCCACGAAACGAGGCACCAGGCCAAGGATGAAGTCGTCGTCGTCCTCGGCCAGACGGATCAGATAGCTGGTGTCGCTCATGCGGGAACAACCGGATTCGCGAAAGTAGAGCGTTTTCTACACCTACGGACGTCTAGACGGTAGTCCTGAAAATGTGAAGAGGCACTCGTGTGGTTCGTGGCCTGTCGCGCACAGGGTGCGCTCCCACACAAAGAAAAAGGCCCCTCCGTGATGGAGGGGCCTTGGGTGCATCACATCAGGCGATGGCGGGGATGGTATCCACGCCGGCCTCGATGGCGGCCTTGTGGGTCAGGCTGCGCGGCAGGATGCGGGCGAAGTAGAAGGTCGCGTTGTCACGCTTGGCCTGCTTGAACGCTTCCTGCTGGCTGCTGTTGGCCAGCGCGGCGGCGCCGCGTGCCGACATATAGGCCAGCGTGATGTAGCCGGAGTAATACAGGTAATCCATCGCCGAGGCGCCCAGCTCTTCCGGGTTGGCCTGCACGCGCTGGGCGAGGGTCAGGGTGAGGTCGGCCCATTCCTTGGCGTGCTTGGCGAGCGGACCGATCAGCCCGGCGAGCGAAGCATCCTGTGCGTGCTGCTGGCAGAACGCCAGGATCTCCTGCAGGAACAGCTTGAAGCCGGTGCCCTGCAGCTGGAGGATCTTGCGGCCCAGCAGGTCGGCCGCCTGGATGCCGGTGGTGCCTTCGTACAAGGTGATGATGCGGGCATCGCGCACGAACTGCTCCACGCCGTTTTCGGCGATGTAGCCGTGGCCGCCGTACACCTGCAGCGCTTCCTTGGTGCACTCCTGCGCGAGCTCGGTGACCACGCCCTTGGCGATCGGGATCAGGAACGCGACCAGGTCGCTGGCCTGCTTGCGCGTGGCTTCGTCGGCGCCGCGGGCTTCCACGTCGGTCTGCAGCGAGGTGTACAGCAGCAGCGCGCGCGAGGCTTCCACCAGGGAGCGCTGGGTGAGCAGCATGCGGCGCACGTCCGGCTGCACCATCAGATTGTCGGCCGGCTTGTCCGGGAACTTCGGGCCGGACAGGGCGCGGCCCTGCAGGCGCTCGCGCGCGTAGTTGGTGCTGTTCTGCAGCGCACGCTCGGACAGCGCCAAACCCTGCACACCCACGCCGAGGCGGGCGGCATTCATCATGGTGAACATGGCGGCCAGACCCTTGTGCGGCGCGCCGATCAGGAAACCTTCGGCCGCGTCGAAATTCATCACACAGGTGGCCGAACCGCGCAGGCCCATCTTGTGCTCGATGGCGCCGGCGGCAACGCTGTTGCGCTCGCCCAGCGAGCCATCGGCATTCACCTTGAACTTGGGCACGATGAACATCGAAATGCCGCGGCTGCCGGCCGGTGCATCGGGCAGGCGGGCCAGCACGAGATGGACGATGTTCTGCGCCAGGTCATGCTCGCCGGCGCTGATGAAGATCTTGGTGCCGGTGATCTTGTAGCTGCCGTTGTCGCCGGGTTCGGCGCGGGTCTTGAGCAGGCCAAGATCCGAGCCGGCCTGGGGCTCGGTCAGGCACATGGTGCCGGTCCAGCGGCCTTCGACGATCGGCTTGAGGTAGGTGTCCTGCTGATCCTGGGTGCCGTGCATCTCCATCGCATGGCAGGCGCCTTCGGACAGCAGCGGGTACAGGCTCCACGCCAGGTTGCCGCCCTGGAAGATCTCGCTGGTGGCGGTGCCCATCACATTGGGCAGGCCCTGGCCGCCGAAGCGTTCGGCCTGGATCAGGCCGGTCCAGCCGCCTTCGGCAAACGCCTTGAAGGCTTCCTTGAAACCCTTCGGCGTGGTCACCGTGTGGGTGGCCTTGTCGAAGTGGCAGCCTTCCTCATCGCCGCTGGCGTTGTACGGCGCCAGCACCGCTTCGCTCAGGCGGCCGGCTTCCTCCAGCACGGCGTCCAGCAGATCGCGCGTGTGACCCTCGCCGCCCTCCAGCTTGGTGAGCACGGCTTCGGCCCCGAGCACGTCAAAGAGGGTGTAGCGCTGGTCGTCGAGAGGGGCCTTGTAGATCGTCATGGCAGAGTTCCTTCGTGGGTCATGCAGGCGCCGACATCAGCGCCAGGTGTTGGGGATCCCCGGCACCGGCGACAGCCAGTCATTGCCGTGGAAACTGAAATCGCGAGCTTCTTTTTCCTGCTCGGGCTTGGCGTTCGCCGTGCCGGTCACGTTGTAGGGCACGCTGCCCGCACTGCCTTTGACGGCGGCGGCCTTGAGCGCGGCGGTCATCTCCGGCGTAGGCAGCAGGTTGATCTGGGTGACGTCGGCGGCGAAGGGGGGAATGTCCAGATCGAACGCCGTATGCAGGCGGACGGGCACCAGTTCGGCCACCTGCAGCTGGCCATCGAGCGAGGTGAAATCCATCGAACCGTAGCTGTTGTTCTGGATGCGCAACGTCACGCGCCATTCGCCGTTGGGCTGGGTGCGCATCTCCTGGATGCTCACCGTCGGCGGAAACACGCTCTTCTTGGGCGGCCCACAGGCCACCAGACCAGCCACCAACACGAGCAGCACTACCCAACCGAGCAGTCGTTTCATGGATGCACCTCAAACGATTGTTTGAATCTTAGCAGGAGGACCTCGTGGTCTGTCCACGGGGTTCCGCTGTCCGGGATTCATCTCAGCGCGAATGCGATTACGTCGTCGTGACCAACGCGCCAGAGGTTCCCATTGCGCAACGCAGCAGGCATCATCTCCGGCTCATCCCCCACTGCCTCCTGCCCATGACCCGACGTATCGTTGCCCGCCGCTCCCCCATCCATGGCAATGGCGTGTTCGCCGTCGCTCCGATCAAGAAGGGCGAGGAAGTCGTCGAGTACAAGGGCACGCTGATGAGCCATGCCGAGGCCGATGGGCTCTACGGCGATGGTGGCGAAACCGGGCATACGTTCCTGTTCACGCTCAACGACGAATGGCTGATCGATGCCAATCGCAAGGGCAACACGGCACGCTGGATCAACCACAGCTGCGATCCCAATTGCCAGGCCGTGATCGAGGAAAGCGCGAACGGCGACGCTCGCAAAGATCGCGTGCTGATCGAGGCGATCCGCAACATCAAGCCCGGCGAAGAACTCACCTACGACTACGGCATCACCCTGGACGTGCCCCATACCGCGCGCCTGAAGAAGCTGTGGCAGTGCCTGTGCGGCTCGCCCAAGTGCAGCGGCACGTTGTTGAAGGCCAAGCGCTGAAGCCCTGCGATCCCCTTGTAGGAGCGCACTTGTGCGCGACCGCGGAATCGCAACTCACCTCAGTACACGCTCTTAGCGACACACGCACCAGCGGCGGGCGTCCTCGCGGACGCCGGTCGCGCACAAGTGCGCTCCTACAAGGGTGAGGTGGCCTGGGGGTCTTTCGGATACTCGATCCGGATCACCTCGATCACCAAGTCCCCCGCCGGCCGCTGCCACGTCACCTCATCACCCACGCGGGCGCCCAGCAGGGCCTTGGCCAGCGGCGAGACGTGACTCACCAGGCCGTGTTCCACGTCGGCCTCGTCTTCGCCGACGATGCGGTAGCGTACTTCGCCCTCGTCGCTGTCCACTGTCACCAGCGCGCCGAACGCCACGCGGTCGCGTGGCTGTTGCGCCAGGTCGATTTCGATCGCGCTGCCGACCCGCGTATTGAGCCAGCGCAGTTCGCGCTCCACCTCGGCCAGCTCGCGCTGCTGCGGCAAGGTGTCGGCGGCAGCGCGCAGCGCGTCGCGCCGTTCGCGCATGGCGACCAGCCGTGCACGCAGCAGCGCCAGTCCACGCTTCGTCACAACATTGGGGTGTTCGCTCAGCGGGATATCCGGCAGCCGTTCGCCGACGGACTCGTCCGCATCCTTCACGAAGGAGCGGCTCATCGCATGCCTCCAGCGCCGTCCATTTCGGCGCGTCTCCATTAAACACATGCGGCGTATTTGCGGCGCCTCAAGCTGGGGAGGCGCACGAGCGCGACGCCGGTCGCGCCCGTTCAGGCCTTGCTACGGGGTCAGTCGTCGTCCACGTGCGGCTTCCACGCCTCGGCCAGCTGTTTCTGTACCGGCATCGGCACCGGTTCGTAGTGACTGAGATCCAGGCTGTAGCGGCCGCGGCCACCCGTCATCGCCTTCAGCTCGGTGGGGTAGTCGGTGAGTTCGGCCAGAGGCGCCTGCGCCTTGATCACCAGCTCGCCGCCGCGCAAGGAATCGGTGCCCATGATGCGCGCGCGCTTGCCGGCTAGTCCGCCAGTCACGTCACCCACGTTGGCTTCCGGGATGGCCACTTCCACGTCCACGATGGGTTCGAGCACGATCGGCCGGGCCTTGCCGATCGCATCGAGAAATGCCTTTTTGCCGGCGCTGATGAAGGCCACTTCCTTGGAGTCCACCGCGTGGTATTTGCCGTCGTAGACGGTGACGCGCACGTCCTGGATCGGATAGCCCGCGATGGCGCCGGTTTCCAGCGCCTGGCGCACGCCTTTCTCGATGGCGGGGAGAAACTGCCCCGGAATCACGCCGCCTTTGATCGCATCGACGAACTCGAAACCGGCACCGCGATCGAGCGGTTCGACGCGCAGAAACACCTCGCCGAACTGGCCGGCGCCACCGGTTTGCTTCTTGTGCCGATGATGGCCTTCCGCACGCCCGGCAATGGTTTCGCGGTAGGCGATGCGCGGCGGATGCGTGGTCACTTCGACGCTGTAACGCTCCTTCATGCGCTCCAGCATCACCTTCAGATGCAGGTCGGAAAGTCCGCGCACCACCGTCTCGTTGAGTTCCTTGTGATGCTCCACGCGGAAGCACGGATCTTCTTCGGCGAGGCGGCTGATGGCCTGGGAGAGTTTCTGTTCCTGTCCCTTGTGTTTGGGTTCGAGCGCCAGGCCGAACATGGGCTGCGGAAAACGCATTGGCGCGAGATGGATGCGGTCTTCGTCGTGCGAATCGTGCAGCACGGCGTCGAAATGGATTTCCTCGATTTTCGCCACGGCCACGATGTCGCCGGGTATCGCCTGTTCGATCTCCTCGTGCGACTTGCCGCGCAAGCGGAACAGGTGTCCCACCTTGAAGGGTTTCTTGCTGTCGTCGATGAACAGCTGCGTGTCGCGCTTGACCGTGCCTTGCCAGACGCGGAACACGCCAAGCTTGCCCACAAACGGATCGTTGACGATCTTGAAGACGTCGGCGATCACGTGCGCCCTGGGATCGGCGTTGACGGTAATCGTTTCGTCGTCGCTATTGAGAAACGGCGGCGGATTGCCTTCGGCCGGATTGGGCAGCAGGCGTTCGGCCAGTTCCAGGAATTCCTTGAGGCCGGCGCCGGTACGCGTGCTGACGAAGCAGATCGGCACCAGATGCCCTTCGCGCAGGCATTGCTCGAACGCGTCGTGCAATTCCTGCGGCGTGAGGTCGCCTTCACCCGCATCGAGATAGTGGCCCATCACGGTTTCGTTGACTTCCACCACCTGGTCGAGAATGCGCTGGTGCGCTTCGGCCAGCGACGAGAAGTCGGTGGCGCCATCACTGTGGAAAAAGCAGTCGAGCACCTTCGTGCCGCCTTCGGCCGGAAGATTCACGGGCAGGCATTGCGTGCCGAATTCCTCGCGCAGCGCATCCACCAGTGGCGCGAGCTTGGCCACGTCGCAATCGATCTTGTTGATCACCAGCACGCGCGCCAGTTTGCGTTCGCCCGCGCGCTCCATGATGCGGCGCGTGCCGTATTCGATGCCGTTGGAGGCATTGACCACGATGGCCACGGTTTCCACCGCGGCGAATGCCGACAGCGTAGGCCCGCGAAAATCGGCGTAGCCCGCCGTGTCGATCAGGTTGATATGGCTCTGTCCGAACGGGATGCTGGCAATGGCGGTATCGATCGAATGCCCGCGCGCTTTTTCCTGTTCGTCCGTATCGGACTGGGTCGTGCCGCGCTCTACCGACCCTTGGTTCTGGATCACGCCGCCGGCGTGCAGCAGGGCTTCGAACAGCGTGGTCTTGCCGGCGCCGGCATGTCCGGCAAGCGCGATGTTGCGGATGTTTTCCGTGTTGTACGACACGATGCGACCCTCCCATGGCTGGGCGCGGGTTCGTGCCGACGTGACCTGCGGCGCCGCACGAAGCCGCGCGAGCGGCTGACGATGGCGGGCCGTCATGGTCGTCCAGGCGTGCAGGACGCGGGGGCGGTCATGGCGGGTACGGCCGGGTTGGCCGTTTGTGTAGATTTTCGCCAATGGCCGCCCGGGTCAAGTTGCAGTGCGATGAACCCGCCAAACGGCGTCAACGGGGAACCCTCGGCGCTTGCGCGGGTCAGCAGAAGTCCCCATCCCCGCATGGCCGCCCCGGATGGCCGGCCGGCAGCCCCCGCAGTCCAGAAGAGATTCCCCATCGAGCACACCGAGCAGGTCGAACACCATCGCTGGACGCCCCCGGGCCCGCCAACGCGTGGGCTGGCGCCTCTCGACGGACCCACGCGCGCGATGCTGCATCAGCTGCGCTGGCGAAAGCCTCCGCCCAACCGCGGGCGTCGCTGGCTGGCGCTGGGCATCGTGCTGGTGCTGCACGTGCTGTTTGGCTGGCTGACCTGGCACGAGATGCAAGTGGGCAAGGCGGCCGCGCGGGCCCAGCAGGAGCGCACGGGTGCGCTGCTGGTGCGGTTGATACCTCGCGCGACCACGCCGCCGGGACCAGTCGCCGCACCCGAGCTGGCACCGCCACCGCCGCCGGAGCCGGCATCACCACCACGTCCGGTCAACAAGCCGGTGGTGCACGAGCCGCCGGCGAAGAACGCCATGACAGTAAGTCTGCCGCCCGAGCCGCCGGCGCCTGCCAGTTCCAGCCCGCCCTCGCCGCAGCCGGATCTTGCCGGTCAGGCCGCGCTGCCTGCCACGGCAAGCACGGCCGCTCCCGCGCCCGAGGGCGACTATGTGCGCCAGATGCCGCAGGGCGATGCGAAGATCATGCAGCACACGACCACCGTGCCGTACAAGGCCACCCGCTTCGAGAAGGACTGGCAGAAGGGCGGTGGCAGCTCGGTCGATGACGCGCTCAAAAAAGGCGTGGACAAGAGCACCGTCTCGCACACCTTCCACATCGCACCCGGCGTGCGCATCCATTGCTCCGTTTCGCTGCTGGCCTTGGGTGGCGGCTGCGGTGGCGACCCGCCGCCGCCTCCGCCATCCAATGACGGCGACATGCGCATGAACATGGCGCCGGCCAACCAGCTGGCGCCCGGTTCGCCGCCGCCCAAGACCATCAGCGTGGCCGAATGCATCGCCATCTATCGCGCGGAGAAACCGCTGCCGCAGGGCTGTCCGGTCGACACGCCGACGCGCTCGGTCGACGCCGAGATGCAGGAACGGGCGTCGCATCCATCGACGCAGGACGGCGGTTGAGCAGGGGACTGCTCAGAACCTCGTCACTGCCCATTACACTTCGCCCATGGACAGGGAATCCGCGGGCCGGCTGACAGTGACGCTTCCATCGCCCAAGTCGGCGGCGGAGAGCGCGGGCGTCTATCGTCGGCGCCGCGCGGAACGTCCGCGCGACCGCTGGTTGCGCATCATCGCCTTCGTCGGCGCGCTGTTCGTCCATCTCGCTTTTCTGGTCGGCATCATCCTGGGGCCTGCCTACGAGCTGGATGAACTCAACGACGAAACGCCGCCGCTGGTGGTGCGCCTGATCGAGAAAGCCAAGGAAGAACCGCCACCGCCGCCGCCGGTGCGCGGCACGCCGCCCAAGCAGGTGGGTCCGGTGCATCGGGGCAACGCGAGCAATGCGCCGCGCACGGCGCGCCGCAGCAGCTCGTCCACGCGCACCAATAACGATCTTTCGCCCGTACCGGTGCCGGCCATGCAGACGCCGGTGGTCACCGATGTGCCCAAGGCCACCGCGCCCAAGCCGGAAATCACCGCTGCGCCACTGCCGCCGGTGACGTTGCCCAAGCCGGCGCCTGCCGAACAGCTGCAACCGGTGCCCACGGCGCCGGAGCCGCCGCAGGTCGCGTTGGAAACGCCGGCCATAGAGAAGCCGGTGCCGCCGAAATTCCAGCCCGAGCCCATTCGCAAACCGCAGGCGGAAGGCAACCAGCCGGTGCAACCGCCGGCCTCGCTCGCGCTACCTGAGGTGCCGCCGCAATCGGCGCCGGTGGTCACCCCACCGACCGTCGCGCTGGAAAAAGCGGTGCCGGTCACCACGCCGCCGAGCATTGCGGCCGTGCCCCGACCCGAAGCCCCCGCTTCGCCGCCCGAACCGGAGTTGCAGGCTGTGCCGCTGCCGGCGCAGGCGGCGCCTACCGTGAACCTGCAGCCGCAGCCGAGCCCGGTGGCGCCGGTGGTGCCGCGCGAACAGCCGACGATCGAATCGCCGGCGATCCGCGTGGCGGAAGAGCCGCAGCTGGAAGCCGTGCCGTTGCCACCTAATCCGCAGCCGTCGCTGGAACATCCGCAGGCGCCGCACCTGGACGTCGCGGCACCCAAGGCCATCGCGCTGGACAACCAGCCGTCGATCGAGCGACCGCAGCTATCGGAGACTCCAGCGGAGGCGGCGCCCACTCAGAATGCCGCGCCGTCGTCGGCAGCCAACGCATCGACGCAAAGCGCATCCAGCGCGCAGTCCAACACCGCCAGCAACGAGTCGAGCCGATCGTCCAGCGAAAGCGGCCAGAGCAGTGCGCCCAACGCGACGCCGCAGGGCAGCCGCACGGGTACGCCAGGTCAGGCCAACGGCGTCGACCAGTCGCCCAACGTCGCCGGTGGCAAGGGGCTCAATCTCGGCTTGCCGCCCGGCAAGGGCAACGGAACCAGCAACGGTCAGGGCGGCAAAGGGCAGGGCGAGCAGGAAGGCGCCGTGGGCACCTATGTCCAGCTCAAGCCGCACGGCAATACCGAGATCATGTCGCACGGCACGCCTAGCATCGGCTATACGCCCACGCGGTTCGAAAAGGATTGGACGCCCGAAGGGGAAAGCTCGATCGACACGGCACTGCGCCGCGCGGTCGAGAAAACCACCATGCGCCACACCTTCAACCTGCCGCGCGGCGTGCGCGTGGAATGCGTGGTGATGCCGCTGTTCCCGATGGCGCTGTTTGGTTGCGGCGACGGCAATCCGCCGCCAAAGCCGGTGGACGACGTGGTCTACGACAAGATGAAATTGGCGCCGACCCATCCGCTGGTTCCGCCTGCACCGGGCGCCGCCGCGCCAACAATGGCGACCGTGAAGCTCGACAACAGCGCCCAATGCGCCGCGGCGCGCGTGGCCGGTGGCCCCATGCCGCCAGGCTGTCCGACTGAAGTGACCCTGCCGGCAGGTCCAGCGCGCAGCAGCACGACGTGGGTACCCGCGAGCGACCAGTTCCACTGATCGCTGGGGCCATCACGTCGGCGGCGCCCGCTTGGCGTGGTGGGGTCCGGCGCAGTGCCGTCACTCACCCATGCATCGCGCGTTTAGCGCAGGATGCCGTCGGTTTTCAGCTTGGGAATCAGCGCTTGCGCAAGCTGTGTGGTCGCCTTGGGAATGTCGTTGATGCCGATCCCCTGGGTAGTGACCGTCCAGATCAATTTCTCCGAACGCGGATCCCACACGCTCGTTTCCAGCGTCACCACGTCGTATTGCTGCACGTCGGGGGTCGATGCCCACGCGCCGCCGTACCAGCCATAGAAGCCGCCATACATCGGGCCGCTCGGCGTGACGCTGACCCTTTGCTCCACGCGTTGCACGCGCGTCACCAGCACGGCCTGGGCGCCGCTGGACTTGACCAGGTCGCGCAGACCAATCGCACCGGTGGTGCCTGCGGGTATCTGCGTATAGCTGGGGGCGGCCTGGATGCCTGCGGCCTGCAGCTGCTGCGAGAAGGTGTCCTCAAAGACGTGGCGCATGGTGTCGCTGCGCGAGATGCCCACGACCACCACGTTGGTTGCAGGCGGTCCCGGCCACGACGGATCGCGCCACTGGCTGGTGATGCTGACGTTGGAACACGCGCTCAGCACAAGGCCGGCGACGATCACGAGCAGACGCAACGCTTTCATGGCGATGGCTCCTGGAAGGCCCGTCCAACGGGCGGGTGGCAAAGCGATTGTGCGGTGGGGTTCGTGGAGACTTCGCGATAATTGACGCCCACTCTCATGGCGAGGGTCGCAGCAGCGAACCGAAAGTGAGATAGACCGAATTGTGGCCGCCCTGGGCGTAGCCATAGCCGAGGAACAATGGCCCCAGGGGCGTTTGTACGCCCAGGAACATGCTGCCGGCATAGATCAGCGAACCCAGGTCGACCTGGCTGCGGCTCTGCCAGGCATTGCCCGCTTCCAGGCTTGCGCCGATATAGATCGGCGTCGAAAAGAGCGCGTCCATCTGGCCGGTGCGCCGGTACACCACGGCGCGACCGAGCACGGCCTGGTCGCCATGCAGCGAGCGCTCCGCGAAGCCGGAAAGATTCAGGAAGCCGCCCAGAAACTGCTGCGCCTCGAAGAACCGGTCCATCTGCGCGTCATGCGAGAGGGCACTGGTGGCGCGCAGACCCAGCAGCAGGTGATAGCGGGACTGCGCCAGTCCGAAATCGGGGACCCAGTCCGCGTTCAATTGCGCCACGTCGCCGGTCTGATTGCCGCCCAGCCACGGCCGGTACATGTCATAGGACAGGTTGATATGCGCACCCTTGGACGGAAATTGCGCGTTGTCCAGGCTGTCCCAATCCAACCCCACCTTGGCCTGGCTATAGTCCTGCTGCGCGTTGAAAAAATCCCCGGGGTCGCCAATGCGCAAATCGCCTTTGTCGCGTCCACGCGTATAGGCGGCCAGCACGCGCCAATAGGAGAACGGCGACCATCCTGTTTCGAAGCCCAGATAGCTGCGCTTGATCCGGTATTCCGCCAGCTGCCTGTCGCCATCGGAGGTGAAGACCGGGAAGTCTTCGTTGCGCAGCAGGCCATAAGGCATCACATAAGTCGATGCGCCTTGGCCGAACGGTTGATAGAACTCGGTGGCCACACCGCCGATGCGCCCGGCCCACAAGGTGCTGCGCCATTCGGCACCGAGGCGATTGAGGTTGGTCGCGGTGATTTCCGCGGAAATCAGGTACTCGCTGCGACCGGCAAAATCATCGTTCAACTCGAAACCGAGCTTGCCGTACAGCGGACCCCAGGGCTTGTCGCGTGGAATGATCAACAGCCCGCGATCATTGCCCTGCTGCTGCAGGCGGTAGTCGATCTGCTGGTAGTTGCCGCGGCCGTAGATGCTGCCAATTTGTTCTTCCAGCTTGTTCGGATCGAACGGCTTGCCGACGTCCTTGCTGAGGCGCTCGTCGACATACTGAGCCGTGTCCGTGTGCGCGGCGTCCACCTTGAGGAAGGCGACCAGTCCAGGGTCGAACTCTCGTTGCCGGTGTTGTGCGGTGTAGCTCGCCCATTCCTCCGGACCCACGGACAGCGCCTTCAGCCGAGGCAGCGCCGCTTCGGCGGCGGCGCGACCAATGGCGATGGCCTGGGTGCCGCGATTGAATTCCGCGGCGCTCATGTCGCCGAGCGCCGGCGTGATCAGGATGTCGTTGCTGCCCAATGTGGCGAGCTGCTGCCGGGTTTTGTCTTCCATCAACGCGCTCACCATCTGGTTGAGCACGGCCAGCGGATTGCTCAGTTGCTCGCGCTTGGCCAGCGGCGAACCGACGTTCACCACGATCAATTGCGTGGCGCCCATGCTGCGCGCAACATCGATCGGCACGTTGTCCATCAGGCCGCCATCGACCAGCAGCAGATCATCGACATTGGTGGGCGCGAAGGCGCCGGGCACGGACATGCTGGAGCGGATCGACAGCGCCAGATCGCCCGAACCGAACACCACCGCCTTGCCTGCCACGATGTCGGTGGCGATCGCGCGGAACGGTATGGGCAATTGATCGAAGTCGTGCACGTTCCAGGTGGAAATCAGCAGGCGGCGCAGCAACAGCAACAGCTTCTGGCCCTGCACCACGCCGGCCGGCGTGATGATGTGGCCGTTCTTGTAGCCCACTTCGAAATTGAGCAGATAGCGGTAATCGGCATCCTTGCGGCGCATCGGCAGTTCGCCGCGCGCGGGGTTGTCTGAAAACAGGTCGTCCCAGTCGAGCGAGGTGATGATCTCGTGCATTTCCTGTGGCGAATAACCGGCCGCGTACATGCCTCCCACGATGGAGCCCATGCTGGTGCCGGAAATACGGCAGACCGGGATGTGCTCGCGCTCGAGTACTTCAAGCACGCCGATGTGCGCCGCGCCGCGCGCGCCGCCACCGCCAAGCACCAAGCCGATGCATCGGCCCGACGCAGGAGGCGGTGCGGATTGCGCCCAGACGGGCAGCACGGCACACAGGCAGAGCAAGAGGAACAAGCCAACGCGTCGACGCATTCTTACCCCCAGGCACGCAAACGGCGTTACTTTGAGTAGCGCCGAGTGAAGGCATCCTAGGGCAGAATTTCGCGGCGCGCGTCCGTGAAATTACTCAAATGCGTCTGTCATCTTGCGGGTTTTCGTGCACGGTTTCGTCACAAAGCTTTCCGTGCCCGGTAGCCTGCGCTCTCGCGTGAGGCTACTCGTCAGGACGCGGGAGCCGGGCGGCTCCCTGACCGTTACAGCATGCGCAGCATTTCTTTCAGCAGCGGCAAGCGACGCACGCGCACGGCGCTCACGCGGAACACTGCATTGGCCAAGGCCGGCGCTGCCGTGGGCATGCCCAGGAAGCTCGCACCGGTGGGATCGCGATCGCCCGGCACGATGATCACTTCGGTGGTGTCCGGCAACTGGGCCATGTTCGCCAGCGGGTAGTCCTTCCAGCTGCGCTGCTGCACCTGACTGTCCTTGTAGCTGATCGACAGATTCAACGCGGTGGACAGCGCATCGAGCGTGGCGCCTGCGACCTGGCCTTCCAGTCCGGTGGGGTTGATCACGCGGCCCACGTCGACCGCGCAGACCACGCGTTCGATGTTGAGCTTATTGCCTTGGAGGGACGTCTCGATCGCGTGCGCCACATAGGCACCGTCCACGTGCCAGCAGGCGATGCCCAGGCCATTGACGGTGCGCAGCCAGTTCTTCCACTCGATGCGGTCGGCCACCAGCTTGAGCACATTGATCAGGCGGGAGGTGTCCAGCGTGCGGTTGTCGCCGAGCGGGATGACGCGCGGCTCGCCGATCAGGCGCAGGCGCGTGACCAGCGGATCTTCCTTGAGCGATTGCGCGATCTCGTCGACGAAGCTCTCGACGGCGAATGCATTGTTGACGTTCGGCATGCCGCGCGAAGGGCCGCGCAACATCGCCGACGGCAGCGAATACCAGTCACTGCGCAAGTTGGTCACCAGGCCCGCCGGCAACTGATGGGCATCCAGTTCGGACGTCCATAGGCGGTTGTCGGCCACGCCGCGCTGCGCCAGCGCCGAGGCGCTGGCCATGCGCTGGTTCCAGCTGGTGACCTGGCGCTTGCCGTCCAGCGTGGCGCTGAACTTGTGCACGGTGGCCGAGCGATAGAAATCCTGCGTAAGGTCTTCGTCGCGCGTCCACATCAGCTTGACCGGCTTCTCGACTGCCTTGGCGAGCATCACGGCTTCGGCGACGTAATCGTGATCGAGGCGACGGCCGTAGCCGCCGCCCACGCGCGGTACACGGATTTCGATCTGCGCAGGGGCGAGGCCAGTGAGTCGCTGCACGACTTTCCAAGCCTTCTGCGGCGCCTGCGTCGGCACCACCAGCACGGCGCCGTCCTTGTCGATGCGGACCACGCAATTCATCGGTTCCGGCGTGGCGTGCGCCAGCCACGGTTGCACGTAGGTCGCTTCCATCCGGCGGGCGGCCTTCTTGGCGACGGCGTCGACGTCGCCGTCGTTGCGCACGCGTGCGGCTGGCTGGGCGTTCTTGTCATTGAGAACGTCGCTGGCCTGCTGTTCGAACCAGGCGCTGCTTTCGCTTTGTGCGCCGGCCTTCCACTGCAACTTGAGTTTCGCTCGACCCTGCAGGGCGGCCCAGGTGTTTTCAGCGAGTACGGCCACGGCGGGCGAACGCACCGTCTGGCCAAGCGGAATGCCCGCCTCCGGTTTGATCTGCACGACCTTGACGACACCCTTCACCGCCATGGTGTCGGTCGTGTCCAGGCTCTCCACGCTGCCGTCAGGCCAGGGGCAGTGCGTCAGCACGGCGATCAGCGCTTCGGCCGGATAGGTATCCAGCGCATACGGCGCCTGGCCGGTGACGATAGCTCGCGCGTCGATATCACCGGCCGGTTGGCCGATCAGGCTGTAATGCTCGGGCGACTTCGGCGGCACCGGCGTGGCGGGCGGGGCGATCTTGGCGGCGGCATCGGCGAGCGAGCCGTAGCCGAAGCGACGACCATCGGGTGCGATGACGCTGCCCTCTTCGCAGCGCAGGCGGTCGGCGGGAACGCCAAGGCGTCGCGCCGCGGCCTGCAGCAGCAGCCAGCGCGCGAGCGCGCCGGCGCCACGAAGATCGGCCCACGCAGCGGGAATGGAATCGCCCAGCCCGCTGGTCTGGTGTCCGTAGATCCAGCGCGGCTGGCCGTTGTCGTCTTCCACGCCGAGGCCGAGCGAGACCACGCTCACGCGCGTCCAGTCGGCATCGAGTTCGTCGGCGATGATGCGCGCCAGCGAGGTGGACGTGCCGGTGCCGGTGTCCGGATCGCGCACGCCGATCACGATGTTGCCGTCCGCATCGATGCGCACGTAGGCGCCCAGGCCATACAGCGTGTCGCCCAGCATGGCGGCGGGCACCGGCGCGTCGGCGGCGTCCGCGAACGGAATGCCGATGATCAAGGCGCCGGCGCTACCGGCCAGCACCTGCAGGAAACGTCGACGCGAGAGCTGCGGCGTGTGGTCGTTCGCGCGGCTCATGCGTGCGCTCCCTTGGCGACGCGCTTGATGGCGAGGCGCACGTGGGTCTGGCAGCCGCAGCGGCAAAGATTGGGCAACTGGTCGATGTCGTTGTCGCTCGGTTGCGGATGGCGCGTCAGCAAATCGATCGAAGCCATCAGCCAACCCGGGGTGCAATAGCCACAGCCAATGGCGTCTTCGTCGACGAAGGCCTGCTGCAGCGGATGAAGTTTGCCGTCGGCCGCGGCCAGTCCCTCGACGGTGGTCACGGCCTTGCCGGCCAGTTTGGCCACGGGCAGGGTGGTGGCCGAGGCGAGCTTGCCGTCGACCAGCACCAGGTCGTAGCCGCCTTCGCCGTGCTCGCCGCTGTACTTGGTGCCGGTAAGGCGCAGCACGTCGCGCAGATACCACAGCAGGGGCATCTGATCGTCACCGGTGTGGCGATAGCTCCTGCCATTGATCTCCAGATCGACTCCCTCGCGCACCTTCTCGGCCACGATGGTGTTGCTTGTTCCGGGTGTCGGTAACTGGTCTTGCGACTGCGCCATCGGTACAGAACTCCTTGGATATCTACTTATTGTGGCATCGGAGCGCGATGCTTAGGAGGTAACCCGGCTGAACAGGCGTCGCCAGACCAGGTAGACCGGGATGCCGGCGGCCATGATCAGCAGGCCGATGCCCGTGTTCAGGGGGCTGCTACGCAGGCTTTGCACCATCACCAGGCCGATGGTGGCGATGAAGATCAGCGGCAGCAGCGGGTAACCGGGTACGCGGAAGCTGGCTTGATCGCCTTCCCGGCGGCGATACCAGAACAAGGTGCCGACGCCAAAGGCGCAGGCGAGCCAGTCGCCAAAGGTCGCGTAATCGAGCAGTTGGCCGTAACTGCCGGACCACACCAGCACGATGGCCCAGCCAGAGAGCAGCAACAGCGCGACATTGGGCGTGTGGTGCTTCGGATGCAGGCGGGCCACGCTGCGGAAGAACAGGCCGTCTTCGCCCATCACCTGCAGCACGCGGGCACCCGCCACCAGGGTGATATTGCAGAAGCCCAGCGCGGAAATCGCCACGCCCACCGCGATCAGTTTTGCCCCTGCCGTGCCAAAGACCCGCTGCATCACATCGGCCGCGGGCGCGCGGCTGGCGGCGAGGCCGGCGTGGCCGAGCACCGCGAGATAGGCGAGGTTGACCAGGGCATAAGCCGCGATCACCAGCAGCATGCCGATGAACAGGGCGCGTGGCAGGGTGCGTTGCGGCTCGCTGACCTCACCGGCCAGGTTGTTGAGATAGGTGAATCCGGAATAGGCAAACAGCACCGGCAGCGCGGCGCCCATGAAACCCACGTCGGCCGTTTGCGGGTCGGTGGCCAGCATGCCGTGGCCGCTCACGCCGGCCAGGAACAGGCCGCAAACCACCAGCACCGCCACGGCCAGCAGCTTGAGCAAAGTAAACAGGTTCTGCACCTGGGCACCCAGGCGCAGGCCGAACAGGTTGATCAGTGCCACAAAGACCAGCGCGCCGATGGCCAGACTGGTGGCGGCGCTGGCGGGCAGGCCGAACAGGGAGGCTGCGTAGCTGGCAAAGATGGTGGCCACCGCTGCGGTCGATCCGGAATAGATCACCAGCAACATGCTCCAGCCGAACAGGAAACCGGCCAGCGGGCCAAACGCTTCGCGCAGGTACACGTAGCTGCCGCCCGCATGAGGACGACGCGCTCCGAGTTCCGCATAGCAGAGTGCGCCGATCAGGGTCAGCAAGCCGGCGCCGATCCACATCAGCAGCAGCGACAGACCGGACGATGTGCGCATCGCCACGACGTACGGATTGAGGAAGATACCGCCGCCGATGATGCCGCCGACCACGATCATGGCCGCGTCCCACGGTCGGAGGCGGCGGACGTAACCGCCGGACGTCGAGGTGTCGGTCATGAAGGCTTCGCTGCGGGAAAGTGCAGCGAGCATCGCAACTGGGGCCGGTATCGGCAAGCCCTCGACGTCCGTCGGGCCGGCAAAAGAGAAGGGCCGGCACAGGCCGGCCGGGCAGTAAAGAGAAGGGCCGGCACAGGCCGGCCCTTCGTCGACGATCAGGCGCTGGTGCTTAGAACACCGTCATGAACAGCGCCAGGTTGGTCACGTTGAGCGTGCCGATGCCGGCACCGGGTTCATACCCGCCCACGCCCTTGTAGAACCAGTTGTCTCCGGACTTGATGTCGTTGAACGGCGAGAAAGCGCCGTAGCCGAAGATGTTCTGCAGCGGATAAATCTGCGGGTTCCACAAGCCCTGGCGACCGCGCGTGGCCTGCTTGAGCAGCGCGCTGATGCCGTTGAGCTGCGGTGCGACGAAGCTGGTGCCGCCTGAGCCGGTGAGCAGGCCCGGGCCATCCAGCGAGGAGACCAGGCTGTAGCCGGTTTCCGGGTCGGCGTTGAGCGAGATGTCCGGCTCATTGCGGCCCTTGTAGTTGGCCGGCAGCGTGTAATCGATGCCGAACTCAGGGAACAGCCAGCGCTGGTTTTTCTCGCTCTTCTTGATCCCGGGCGTGAACGCCTGGTACAGCGGCACCGGCCAGAACACGCTCACGCCGCCACCACCGCCCACCGAGAACACGGCAACGTTGAGGCCCAGGTTCTTCTTGAAATAGGTCTGGATGTAATCCCAGCCCCAGACACCTTCCTTGGTGATCGATTCGACCGGACCGCCGCGGAAGCTGTAACTGAAGGGCACCGTGGTGCCGCCCGCGGTGGTGATGAACGGATCGGATCCCGGGGCGTCCGCCGTCAGCGGCGGCGGTACCGGATCGGTCAGCGAGCCGCCAAAGCCGCGTACGGTGTCATAGGCGCCGGAGTCGCCCGAGGTGGCGAACATCGAGATGCCTTGCACCGCGGCTTCCAGAAACACCTGATGGAAGGCGCGCAGCTCATCAGTGAAATCCACGCCGCCTTCGGTCTGCGGGAAATACAGGATTTCCGGCGAACCCCAGCTTACCGACAGACTGTCGACCTTGTTGTCGGACACCGCCTGATTGAACACGTCGAAGAAACCGGCATCGGTATTGGGCGCGTCATAGACGATGATGTCTGCCCACGGTGCGAGGCCGCCGGATTGCTCTACGTCAAGCGACGTTTCGCCGGAACCGGCCGGGCCGCTCAGCGGTCCGCCGCCGTCCACATGCACCTGGGTGATGCGGTTGGGCTTGACCGACAAGCCGATGGCGCTCCAGTAGCTATACGCGTCGGCCGGCAGGAAATCCGCCAGCGTGGCGATGCCGATGGTCGAGCCCTTGCCGTTCACGCCCGCCTTGTAGAGCGGATTGATGTTGTAGCGATTGGCTACATCGCCCACGGTGAACTCACCGGGCGTGCAGGTGGCGGTGGGATTGCCGGTGCAGGGCGGCGCAGCAGGCGCCGCCGCAGCGGTTCTGGCCGCCGGGCTCATCGTCGATGCCGAAGCGGGCGCGACGGGCTCGAAGGCCGACACGCGATGCGAGCGATAACGTGCCTCGGTGCTCAGGCCCGATGCAACAATCAGCGTGCCCGACAGCGACGAGGGCAGGGTGGGTTGATTGCTCGGCCGATGGAAGGTCGTGCCATCCGCGCTCTGGTAATCGTGGATGGACGTCTGGAAGGCTTTATTGAATTGGCCGACCGTGCCGCTCACCTTGATGGCGAGATGATTGGGCAGCAGTTCCACTTGCGTGAGCCCCTGCTGCTTGACGAACGCCTGCACCTTGGCGATGTCGCTGGCCGAGGCGCCGAAGCGGTCGGCAAACTGATCGGTGGTGAGGAAGCGGTGGTACGAGGGGTTACCCTGGGTCACCGTGCTGTAAACCAGACTCTCCAGCGCCGCCTGGTTTCGAAGGCCCAGTACGAGCGTAACGTTCACTTTCTGGCTGGTGTTGCTTGGGCCGAGATCGGCCGGTGACGAACTGCCGGCAGCCATCGCTACCGAAGTAGCGCCACCGAAGAGCAGAAGGCCGAGAGAGACCGCGAGCGACTTGCGATGCAACGTCGAGAGCATGTTGTTTCTCCAGGGTAGATACAGCCGACGCTGCGCATCGACGACGCCCCTGCGCGCCGCCGCGCCCTTCAGCGAGGCCGTAAAACGGACGTAATCGCTTTCCCCAAAATCCCAGCCCGCCCCCTGGAGTGACACTCGCGCTGGTGCGGCGAAGCTAGCGCTGACCAGGGCATCCTGGAAGTGAACGCCGGTGCGTAATAAATTTCGACAACGAGGCAGTTGCTTGATTTGCGACCGCAAGTTATTGCGCCTACAACCTATGGCCTAGTCGGCTGGCCCTTTGGCCGAGCATTTGACCGGAAAAAGAACGGCTTGCGGGTATTTTTCAAGCCCAGGAGCCATTTGCGGCACAATAGAAGGGTTGTGCGTCGCGGACATCCCTGTTTTCGGCGCCCTGATCCCCCGGAGTCGAAGCAGCCGCCATGACCACCATCAAGCAAGACGATTTGATCCAGTCCGTCGCCGACGCCCTGCAGTACATCAGCTACTACCACCCCGTCGACTACATCAAGAACCTCGCCGCTGCCTATGAGCGCGAAGAGTCGCCGGCCGCCAAAGACGCGATGGCCCAGATCCTGATCAACTCGCGCATGGCCGCCGAAGGCCATCGCCCGCTGTGCCAGGACACCGGCATCGTCACGGTGTTTCTGAAAGTGGGCATGAATGTGCGCTGGGACGCCACGATGTCGCTTGACGACATGGTGAACGAGGGCGTGCGCCGCGCCTATAACGATCCGGACAACAAGCTGCGCGCCAGCGTGCTGGCCGATCCGGCCGGCAAGCGCAGCAACACCAAGGACAACACGCCGGCGGTGATCAACGTCTCCATCGTGCCTGGCGACACCGTCGAGGTGATCGTCGCGGCCAAGGGCGGCGGTTCCGAGGCCAAGTCCAAGTTCGCCATGCTCAATCCGTCCGATTCCATCGTGGACTGGGTGCTCAAGACCGTGCCGACCATGGGCGCCGGCTGGTGCCCGCCGGGCATGCTGGGCATCGGCATCGGCGGCACCGCCGAGAAGGCGATGTTGCTGGCGAAGGAATCGTTGATGGAACACATCGACATCCAGGAGCTGATCGCGCGCGGCCCGCAGAACCGCATCGAGGAACTGCGCGTGGAGCTGTACGAGAAGGTCAATGCGCTGGGCATCGGCGCGCAAGGCCTGGGTGGTCTGACCACCGTGCTCGATATCAAGATCAAGGATTACCCGACCCACGCGGCAAACCTGCCGGTGGCGTTGATCCCCAACTGCGCCGCCACGCGCCATGCGCATTTCACCCTGGATGGCTCGGGCCCGGTCGCGCTCGATCCGCCGTCGCTGGAAGACTGGCCCAAGCTGACCTACGACTCGAGCAAGGGTCGCCGCGTGAATCTGGATACGGTCACCCGCGAAGAAGTTGCCAGCTGGAAGCCGGGCGAAGTGCTGCTGCTCAACGGCAAGCTGCTGACCGGCCGCGACGCCGCGCACAAGCGCATGGTCGACATGCTCAACAAGGGCGAGCCGCTGCCGGTCGATTTCAAGAATCGATTCATTTACTACGTGGGCCCGGTCGATCCGGTGCGCGACGAAGTGGTGGGCCCGGCCGGCCCGACCACCGCCACGCGCATGGACAAGTTCACTGAGCAGGTGCTGGCCCAGACCGGACTCTTGGGCATGGTCGGCAAGGCCGAGCGTGGCCCGGCTGCGATCGAGGCGATCAAGCAGCACCAGTCGGTGTATTTGATGGCCGTGGGCGGCGCCGCTTATCTGGTGTCCAAGGCGATCAAGGCATCGCGCGTGGTCGGCTTCGCTGACCTGGGTATGGAAGCGATCTACGAGTTCACCGTTGAGGACATGCCGGTGACCGTGGCCGTGGATTCCGCTGGTACGTCCGTGCATCAGACGGGGCCGAAGGAGTGGCAGGGGCGCATTGGCAAGATTCCCGTGGTCGTTGCGTAACACCACACTTCTCCTTCTCCCCGTCGGGGAGAAGGCCGGGATGAGGGGCGGGTGCTTGCCCGAACGTTGCTAACGTGAGCTCTCGCTCGGCTAGAAACTGAGGCTAGATTGGCCCCTCGCCCCAACCCTCTCCCCGGAGGGGAGAGGGAGCTGACTGCGGCACTTCCAATCATCTCCGCATTTAGCCATCCAAACGCCTACTGTTTCGAGAGGTTGCATTCCTCCTGCTGCGGCGCAACACTCACCAGATTGTCTTCCCCACCACCACCGAAGGTAACCGTGAACCCGCAAAGCCCCGCGTCGCTCACCAACGACGCTCCCTGGATCGTGATGAAGTTTGGCGGCACCAGTGTCGCCACCCTGCCGCGCTGGCAGAATATTCTGGAGCTGGTAGCCAGCCGTCGCGCCGAAGGCGCACGTGTGCTGGTTGTCGTTTCGGCACTCTCCGGCATCACCGACGCACTCAAACAACTGTGCGCACAGGAAGACAAGGGCAAACGCATCGAGGCTGCCAAGGCGATCGCACAGCGTCACTACGACCTGCTCGATCACATGCAGCTGGCGGTTCCGGACACCCTCGGCGCCCGACTCGCCGAACTGGCGCAGCTGGCCGAAGACGGCCCGTCGCTGCTGGGCGAGCTGGCCTGGTCGGCACGCGTGCAGGCGCATGGCGAGCTGATGTCCAGCGCGCTGGGCTCGGCGTTTCTCAGCCATAGCGGTCTGGACACGCAATGGGTCGACGCGCGCGATTGCCTTGCCGCCATTGCGCTGCCCAACCAGAACGAGCGCACCAAACTGCTCTCGGCAATGGTGGAAACGCGGCCCGATCCGGCGCTCAATGCGCGACTTGCCGAGCTGGGCGAGGTGTTTATCACCCAGGGTTTCATCGCGCGCGAGGCGCAGGGCCGCACGGTGCTGCTCGGCCGCGGTGGATCCGATACGTCGGCCTCGTACTTCGGTGCGCTGCTGAAAGCGCAGCGAGTGGAAATCTGGACCGACGTGGCCGGCATGTTCACCGCCAATCCACGCCAGGTTCCCAGCGCGCGCCTGTTGCAGCGCCTGGATTACGAAGAAGCCCAGGAAATCGCTTCCACCGGCGCCAAGGTGCTGCATCCGCGCTGCCTGTCGCCGTTGCGCGAGCCGCGTGTGCCTTTGCTGATCAAGGACACCAATCGCCCGGAACTGGAAGGCACCTTGATCGGCCCCGAGGTGCGCGAGCATGCACCCAGCGTCAAGGCCATCAGCGCACGCAAAGGCATCACCCTGGTGTCGATGGAGTCGGTCGGCATGTGGCAGCAGGTCGGCTTTCTTGCCGACGTGTTCGCGCAGTTCAAGCAGCACGGTCTGTCGGTGGACATGATTGGTTCGGCCGAGACCAACGTCACCGTGTCGCTGGACCCTACGGAAAATCTGCTCGATTCCGATGCGCTCGCCGCCCTGGCCAGCGATCTGGCCAAGGTCTGCCGCGTGAAGGTGATTGCGCCGTGCGCGGCGATTACCCTGGTGGGTCGCGGCATGCGTTCGATGCTGCATACGCTGTCCAGCGTGCTGGCGGAGTTTGGTCAGCTGCGCGTGCACATGATCTCGCAGTCGTCCAACAACTTGAATCTCACCTTTGTGGTGGATGAAAACGTCGTCGACGAATTGCTGCCGCATCTGCACGAACTGCTGATCACCGCGGGCGCCTTGCGTACCGACGACAGTGCCTTGTTCGGCCCGAGCTGGCAGGCGTTGTATGGCACGGGCGACGTGTTGCCGCCGGCGGCTTCGTGGTGGCGCGAGGAGCGTCGCGCTGAGCTGCTCAAGATCGGTGCGGGCGCGACGCCGCGCTACGTCTACCACTTGCCGACGGTGCGCCAGCAGGCGCGCGAGCTGAAGACGCTGGGTGCGGTGGATCGCCTGCATTACGCGGTCAAAGCCAATACGCATCCGACCATTCTGAAGGCGCTTGCCGAAGAGGGTTTCGGCTTCGAATGCGTGTCACCGGGCGAATTGAAGGCGGTGATGGCGGTGGTGCCGGAAACGGCGCCGCTGCTGTTCACGCCCAACTTCGCGCCGCGCGAAGACTACGAGTGGGCGCTCACCACGCGCGCCACGCTGTCGCTGGACTCGCTCTATCAGCTGGAAAACTGGGGCGAGCTTTTCCGCGGTCGCGAAGTGGTGCTGCGTCTTGATCTGGGCCGCGGCCTGGGTCATCACGAGAAAGTGCGCACGGGCGGCAGTGGCAGCAAGTTCGGTTTGCCGGTGGAGCAGCTCGATGCGTTCCTTCGTCTTGCCGATACGCATGGTGCCATCGTGCGCGGCCTGCATGCGCATCTGGGCTCGGGCATCCTCGACGATGGCCATTGGGGCGAGGTGTACGGCCAGCTGGCGAGCCTGGCCGAGCGCATCGGCAGCGTCACCTTCCTGGATATCGGCGGCGGCCTTGGCGTGCCGTCCCATCCGGGAGAGGCGCGCTTGGATATCGCCGCGCTCGACAAGGTGCTGCGCGACGTAAAGGCCGCTTATCCACATTACAAACTGTGGATGGAGCCGGGTCGTTACCTTGTCGCCGACGCGGGCGTGCTGATCACCAAGGTCACCCAGACCAAGGGCAAGGGCCATGGCCAGATCCGTTATCTCGGTGTCGATACCGGCATGAACAGCCTGATCCGTCCGGCGCTGTACGAGGCCTGGCACGAGATCGTCAACCTCACGCGGCTGGACGAGCCGGCCACGGCCTTGTTCCAGGTGGTCGGCCCGATCTGCGAGAGCGGCGACGTACTCGGCACCGACCGCCGCCTGCCCGAGCCGCAGGAAGGCGACGTGGTGCTGGTGGCGCAAGCGGGGGCGTACGGCAAGGTGATGTCCTCGCCGTATAACCTGCGGGATGAGGCGGAGGAGATCATCCTCGAGTAACCCTCGGTCCCACACTTCTCCCTCTCTCCGGAGGGGAGAGGGCTGGGGTGAGGGGCGGGTGCTCGCGGTGACTTTCCAATCACGGACGCTCACGGATGAAGCGTTTAAACGTAGATGGAGCACGCAGCCTGCGCGTCGGTCAGACAGACGCCGAGCAGTTGCTCTGGTATCACCTGCGAAATCGCCGCCTGCAAGGCTGGAAATTCCGCCGCCAGAACGAGATCGGACCATACGTCGTTGATTTTGTCTGTCCGGATGCGGGCCTGATCGTGGAGCTCGACGGCGGCCAACATGGCGATCAGCTGATTTATGACGAAGCGCGAACACGAAAGCTTGGGGAAGAGGGCTACCGCGTGCTGCGTTTCTGGAACAATGAAGTACTGACGAACACTGAAAGCGTGCTTGAGGTCATTTTCGAGGCTTTGGCCAGCCCCGGCCCCTCACCCCAACCCTCTCCCCGGAGGGGCGAGGGAGCATGCAATGGAGACTGAGGCGTGACCACCAACATCAATCCTCGCCTGACCCAGGTATTCCGCTACCTGCGCTGCAGCTATGCCGACGGCGTAGCCGAGCTGGTGTATGCGTTCGATCACGGTGACGAACTGGTCGAGCGCGTGCGCTTCCCGAATGCGCCAGCCATTCCCGCGAACCATCAGGCCGCCTTCGAGCAGGCGCTGAAGATGCTGCATCTCATCGCGGGCGTCAGCTACTACAAGGCCGGCGTGCCGCCGCGCATCGAGGTCGCGGGTGGCCCGCTGGACGACAGCACGGCGGACCTGCTCGACGCGCTTTATCTGCATGGACTGGCCGAGTTTGCCTATCGCAACGGGTTGGATCTGCGTGGTCGCATCAACTTCCCCCGCGGCGGCGCGAAGCAGCCGGAAGCCAAGGCGCTGGGCCTGCCGCATCGCACCCTGGTGCCGATCGGCGGCGGCAAAGACTCACTTGTTGCCGTGGAAGCGATCAAATCCATCGGTGGTGACGCCACGGCCGTATGGGTCGGCAATTCGCCCTTGATCGCCGCGTGCGCCGAACGCACCGGCCTGCCCATGCTCAATATCCAGCGCGAACTCGCGCCGGGCCTGTTCGAACTCAATCGCCTGGGTGCGTGGAACGGCCATATCCCGGTGACGGCGGTGAACTCCGCGATCCTCGCCGTGGCGGCCATCCTCTATGGCTTCGACAGCATCGCGTTCGCCAATGAGCGCTCCGCCTCGGCTGCCACGCTGGAGTACGACGGCCAGCAGGTGAATCACCAGTGGAGCAAGGGCTATGCGTTCGAGCAGTTGCTCGGCGACTGGCTGCACCAGCACGTGGCGGCCGATCTCGACTATTGCTCGCTGCTGCGGCCGTATTCCGAGCTGGCGGTGACGCGCGCGTTCGCCAAGCTCACGCCCTATTTCGACGTGTTTTCCAGCTGCAACCGCAACTTCAAGATCCTTGGCCCCAAGCCGGCGGATCGCTGGTGCGGTCAGTGTCCGAAGTGCCACTTCGTGTTCCTGGCGCTGGCGCCGTTCCTGCCCAAGCCGCGTCTGCTGTCCATCTTCGGGCGCAATCTGCTGGACGATGAAAACCTCGCGCCGGGTTTCGATGCGCTGCTGGAATACCAGGACCACAAGCCGTTCGAGTGCGTGGGCGAGGGTGCGGAAGCACGCGCAGCGATGCTGGCGTTGAGCCAGCGTTCGGAATGGCAGGAAGACGCCCTAGTCGCACGTTTCATCCGCGAAATCCTGCCGCAGCTCGACGTGAGCGAACTGGCGCTGGAACCCTGGCTGCAGCCGTCCGGCGAACAGCGCATTCCCAAGCGTCTCCTGCCGGCGTTGGCGTTCTTCGCGTGACCACCTTGCCGCCGCTGCGCATCGCCGATCTTGCCAACAAGCGAGTGGCGATCTGGGGCTTCGGACGGGAGGGCAAGGCGGCCATCGCAGCCATTCGTGCGCGTTTGCCCGAGCTTGCGCTCACGCTGTTCTGCAGCGATGCGGAAATCACCGCGGCCAAAGCGTTCGATGCCACGCTCACGGTGCACGGGCAGGAACCGGATGCCACGGCGCTCGCCAGGTTCGACGTGGTGGTGAAGTCGCCTGGCATTTCGGCCTACAAGCCGGCGCTGCTGGCCGCCCATGAGGCGGGTATCCGCGTGACGTCGGGTACGGCCCTGTGGTTTGCCGAAAAGCCCACGGCACGCGTTGTTGCCGTCACCGGCACCAAGGGCAAAAGCACCACCACCGCTTTGCTCGCGCATCTTGCCCGCAGTCTTGGCGTGCGCACGGCGCTGGCCGGCAACATCGGCATGCCGTTGCTCGAACTGCTCGATGAGTCGGCCGAGCTCTGGGCCATCGAGCTTTCCAGTTTTCAGACCGGGGAAGCAGGGCCGGTCGAGCTTGGCGTCATCACCAGCCTTTACGAGGAACACCTCGACTGGCATGGCTCGCGCGAGCGCTACATCGAAGACAAGCTCAAGCTTGCCGGCGTGTCGAAACAGCTGCTGGTCAACGCCACGCAGCCATCGCTGTTGGAGCGCACGGCGCAACATCCGCACCGCATCGTGTTTGGCGACGCGCAAGGGTGGCATGTCGCCGGTGGCTTCATTCGCCACGGTGCCGAACCGGTGTTTGAGATCGCCAACCTGCGCGCACCCGGCGAACACAATGCGCTCAACGCCTGCGCCGCGCTCGCTGCGCTGGAGTTCATGGGTTTTGATGCACTCAAGGCCGCGCCCTCACTCGCAACGTTCAGGCCCTTGCCACATCGCTTGCAGCCGCTGGGTGAGCACGACGGTTTCCAGTGGGTCAACGATTCCATCAGCACCACGCCCCAGGCCACGCTCGCGGCGTTGAACAGTCTGGAAGGCCGCGCCGTGACGGTCATCGTGGGTGGCCATGATCGTGGCCTGGACTGGAGTGATTTTGTCGTCGCTGCGAGAACGCATGCACCGCACGCCATTGTCGCCCAGGGCGCCAACGGCCCGCGTATTGCGCAGGCATTGCGTGAAGCAGGTATCGCCGTGGAAGAAGCGCCAGGTCTGCCAGACGCGGTCCAGCGCGCCCGGGCAGTGACGCCTGACGGCGGTACCATCCTGCTTTCTCCTGGCGCACCCAGCTTCGACCAGTTCCACGATTACGCCGACCGAGGTCGACACTTTGCCGAGATGGCCGGTTTCGATGCCCATGACATCATCGGCATCGAAGGTCTGGGTATTCACTGAGGAAGCCCTGGCGATGACGTTCGATATCCGCATCGATGACCTGCGTGGCCCGGAGATCGGCGCATTGCTGCAGGAACACCTCGACGACATGGCGAAGTGGTCGCCACCCGAAAGCATCCATGCGCTCGACCTGGACAGGCTGCGCGCGCCACAGATCACCTTCTGGACCGTGTGGGAAGGGGCTGAGCTGGTAGGTTGCGGTGCCATCCGCAAGCTTGACGACGAGCATGCCGAAATCAAATCCATGCGCACGTCCAGGCGCCATCGTCGCAAGGGCGTGGCGGCATGTGTGCTCAGGCACATCCTCAAGGAGGCCTCGCGCCGTGGCTATCGCCGCTTGAGCCTGGAAACGGGTTCGCCCGCCGCGTTCGAGCCGGCACGACAGTTGTATGCGCGCTTTGGCTTCACGCTCTGTGGCCCGTTCGGTGATTACGTGGACGATTCCTTCAGCGTGTTCATGACGCGAACGCTCTGACCGCGACTAGCCTTGCCGAAGCATCCCGCGCACCGGCCCTACGCGAAGATCTAGACCGTTCGTCCGACATCACCAGCCGGCGCCCGGGCATAGACTGCCTCCCTCGCCAAAAGCAGCTGAGGTGAGCCGTGAGCGACTTACAACGTCTCAAGCTTCTTCGCATCGTCCTGGTCTTGCTGGGCGTCGTCTTCCTGCTCATCTATCCGCTGATGCAACTGTGGCCTTCGGGCTGGGTGTGGCACGAGGGTTATTCCGACTACCCGCTGATGATCGTGGGCGTCTACGCGACGCTCGGAGTGTTCCTGATACGCGCGGCCCGCGATCCCTTGGCCAATCTCAGCCTGATCTGGTTCGCCGTGTGGTCCAGCGTCGCGCACGGCGCGATCATGGCGGCGCAGTCGTTCATGCATCCCATGCATATGGGGCATCTGCTGGGTGACGTGCCGGCGCTGTTTATCGTAGCCATCGTGCTGGGTTTGCTTACGCCACGCAGCACGGCTGCGCGGGTGGCTTGAACGAAAAGGCCACGTCTTTCGCAAGACGTGGCCCAGGTTTTTATCCCAGCAGGCGCGTTACCAGATCTTCACGCGATCGGCCGGCGCCAGGTACAGTGTTTCGCCCGGCTTGGGCTGGAACGCGTCGTACCAGCCGTCCAGATTGCGCACGACCTGCGCACGGAAGCGGCCCGGCGCATGTTCGTTGCCGATCACTCGCTGGCGCATCGCGGCATCGCGGATCTTCTCGCGCCAGGTCTGGGCAAAGGCCAGGAAGAAGCGCTGGTCACCGGTAAGGCCGTCAACCACGGGCGCCGGCTTGCCGCCGAGCGACTTGTGATACGCCACGTAGGCAATCGTAAGTCCGGACACGTCCGCGATGTTTTCGCCCAGCGTCTGCTGGCCATTGATGTGCAGGCCCGGCAGTGCTTCATACGCGTTGTACTGCTCGACAAGTTTCTGGCCTGCAGCCTTGAAGTGCGCCTGATCTTCCGGCGTCCACCAGTTGGCGAGGTTGCCCTGCGCATCGAACTCGGCGCCAAGGTTGTCGAAGCTGTGGCTGATTTCGTGACCGATCACGGCGCCAATGGAGCCATAGTTGGCGGCGGCGTCGACCTTCGGATCGAAGAACGGCGCTTCGAGTATCGCGGCCGGGAAATTCAATGCATTCTGCAGCGGCAGGTTGACCGCGTTGACCATCTGCGGGGTCATCCACCACTCGCCGCGATCCACCGGCTGGCCCAACTTGGCGACTTGATGATCGTACTCGTATTTCTCGGCGCGCTGCTTGTTGCCCAGCGCGTCGTCGGCACGAATATCGAGCTTGCTGTAGTCACGCCAATGTTCCGGATAGCCCACGCTCACGCGGATGCTGGCGATCTTGGCTTTGGCTTTCTCGCGCGTCGCCGGCGTCATCCAGTCCAGATGATCCACGCGCTCGTTGAACGCGGCGAGGATGTTCTTCACCATCTGCTCGACCTGCTGCTTGGACGAGGCCGGGAAATACTCCTTCACGTAAATCTGGCCGACCGCATCGCCGAGCGCGACATTGGTGCTGGCCACGCCGCGCTTCCAGCGATCGCGTTGCTGGGGCGTGCCGGACAGGGTCTGGCCGTAGAAGCCGAAGCTGAGGTCGGCATACGCCTTGGGCAGCAACGAGGCGCTTTGGTTGAGCGCGTGGAAGGTCAGGTAGTCCTTCCAGGTCTGCAACGGCTCGCTGGCCGTCAGCGCGGAAAGCGCCTTGATGGCCGGCACCTGCCACACGTCGACGGTCTTCTGCTGATCCAGGCCCGCAGCCTTGAAATAAGCATTCCAATCCAGGCCCGGCGCGTTCCTGGCGAACGCGTCCATCGCCCACGGGTTATTGGCCTTGTGGATGTCCTGGCTGTCGACCATGTCGACCTGCGCCTTGGCGATCTTGGTTTCCAGCTCGAGGATGGCCTTGGCCTTTGCGTCGGCATCGGCGATGTTTGCCTGCTTCAGCAGCGCAGCGATATACGCCTGATATTTGCCGCGCGTTTCCACCATCGCCTTGTCGTCGGACAGGTAGTAGTCGCGCGTAGGCATGCCAAGGCCGCCTTGCAGCAGGTATGGGATATTGCGCGTGGCGTCCTGCAGGCCGTGCGATACGAACAGACCGAACAAGTGCTCCGTCTGGAAATTGGTGGCGTTCACCGGGTCCACGTCGGCGCGCAGGCCATCGCCCAGCACGCGGGCGAGATCGGCCTTGCTTTGGATCGCGTCGATCTGATGCAGCTCGGGCTGCAGCGGTTCGAGACCGCGCTTCTCGATGCCGGCCTCGTCCATGAACGCAGCGTAGTAATCGGCGATCTTGCGCGTGTTGCTGCCCGCAGCCGGATTGCCCTTGCCTGCCGCCTGGATCAGCTCGGCATTGCGCTTCTCGGTCTTCTGGAACACTTCCGGGAAGTTGCCGGTGCTGGAGCGATCCGCCGGAATCTCAGCGGTCTTCTTCCAGTTGCCATTGGCGTAGTTATCGAAATCGTTGCCCGGCTGCACGCTGTGGTCGATGCCGGCCAGGTCGATGCCGCTGGCGCTGCGAGCGGCGGCATGAGCCGGCGCCGGCGGGGTGGCGGTGGCCGCCATGGCGCAGGTGGTGGTCATCGCTGCGGCCGTGAAAATCCAACGAAGCTGGCGCATGAGCGGTCTCCTGAGCGGGAAAGCGGTAACGATAGTCCGTCATCTCCCTGTTGGGGGCATGACTTTTGGGCTAGGGGCAGGGCGCGTCGCCTCCTTGCAGGAGCGCACGCGTGCGCGACCTTGCACATCACTACGCCGCAGTCGCGCACGGGTGTGCTCCTGCAAGCGAGTGTCAGCGCTCGATGCGGTAGTTCAGGGAGGCGCGATTGAAGTCAGTCGCGGTTTGCGCTTCGAAATTCCAGCGGCTGTTGAAGTGGTAGCGCAACGTGATGACCTGGCCGGGGTCGAACAAGCCCACGCCATAACTGATGTAGAGGCGCGGCGAGAGGTACTTGCCCACGGTAAATGCAGACCCGCCGTTGAGTGCGTCATTGCTGCTGACGCCGATGTCGTCCACGCCCAGGCGCGAGCCGATGCTCTTGGCCAGCAGGTTGCCCGTGGCCGAGCCCAGCGCTTGCGCCGCCGCACCCACCATATTGCCTTCACCACCCTTCACCTGGGACAGCGGCTTGCCGGTGATCAGGTAGGAGAGGGCGTCGGACTGTTCCATCGGCGGCTGCGAGAACACCGTGAGCACGGGTCGTTGCGCAGTGCCCGCGATGTTGAGGCCCACCTGCTGGCCGTCGTCGATGGTGGCGTTGGGATTGAGCTTGCGGACGGCGCGGATATTGAGGCCCGGGTTATCGATGGGCGTGCTCGCAAACAGCAGCTGACCGCGGGCGATCTGCAGGTTCTGGCCGTAGGCCTTATAGGTGCCTGCCACGTCGATCTGACCCTGGCCGGTGGTGGCGCGGCCGGGTCGTTCGCTGACCACGAGCTGGCCGCGCAAAGTGCCATCGAGGCCCATGCCGACGAGGTGGGCCTTTTTGCCCAGGTTCACGGTGACGGTGGCGGATATCGGCATCTGGCTTGCCGTTTGCTCCTGCTGCTTCTCGTCCACCACGACCACGTCGGGCGACGCTTTGGTGGCTCCCGCGCCGGGTAATTTGTCGAGATTCACGTCGGCGCTGTCGAGCGTCACGTTGCCGGTGATGTCCAGACCTTTGTCGTCGTGGCGCACGGCCAGATCGGGTGATATCGCCACCTTGGCGGCGGGGAGGTCGACTGCCTTGAAGTTGCTGCCCTTTACCGACAGCACGCTCTGCGCATCGGCGCCCAGTGCCGCCGTGCCTGCGAGCACGACGCTGCCGTCGCCCGAATGCAGCGTGCCGTCGATGCGGAAATGTCGCGCATCCGTCGTGCCGATGGCGATGCGTCCCTGGTTGAGCTTGAGGCCCATGCCGGGAATTTCCGCGGAGAAGTCGGTGAGGTTGGCCTGTCCGCTGATGGCCGGCTGCGCCAGCGTGTCTGCGAGATTGAAGTCGCCATTCATGGCGCCCTTGGGATTGACGACCTCGGTGGTGAAGATTTCCAGCAGCTTGAGATTGCTCACATGGATGCCGACATGGCCACCGAGCGATTGCTGCGCACCCGTGATATTCACCTGGCCGTCGATGCGTCCGTTGTTGGTCAGGCCCGCATGCAACACCAGCTGCTGGCTCGCGGGGCTGAGCTGCGCGTTAAGCGCGAGGTTGTCGTAGGTCACCAGCGGCTGGTCGGCGCGATCGGCATAGGCTACGGAGCCGCGCGGCGAAGTAATCGACGCGTTGCCCGTCAGGGCGCCCGCTGTATTGCGGCGCAGACTGCCGCTGCCCTCGAGTGTGCCTTCCACGCGCATGGGCTGCTTGCTGGTGCTCACCGCGCTCATGATCAGCGCGATGGGCAGACCGTGCAGTCGATAGCTCGCATCGAGATTGCCGGCCTTGTCCTGTTTGGCGGCGGCACACAGCAGAGGTTCGCCTGCGGTGAGGCAAAGCTCGGAAAGATTGAGCGCACCATCGTTATAGGAGAGCTGCGTCGACTGCTGCAGTCGCCACGGCGGCAGGCCGGCAAAATCCACATTGAGCGTGGAAAGCGTGCCATTCCATGCCGAGCCCCTGAGGCTGCCACTTAGCGCCAGATCCGTCGACAGCGGCGAGCCATGCGCGGTGAGCGTGAGGCTGTGGCGTTCGGCCGTGCCATCGCCGCGTACGTTGACTTGGGTGAAGGCGAGGCCGCCGGCGTTCACGCCACTGGTCTGCAGATCGAGCTTGCCGCCGGGATGACTGATGTCGGGCACGTTGGCGACCAGCCGCAACGCGTTGACCTGTTGGCCCGCATAACTGAGTGCGCTGCCTTGCAGATTGGCTTCGACCGCGAGCCTGGGATGCTTGCCGCGCACTTGGATGGTGCCCTGGAGACGTCCGGCAGACTCGGGCAGCCAATCGCCCAGCGAGGCGACCGCCAGCTTGATCGTGATGTCGTTGGTGTTGCCCGGCTTCGCGTCGATCCGCGCATCGCTGCCGCCGGAGATCAGATGCAGCTGGCCGTCGATCACGCCTTCGGGCGGCAGGTGCAGCTTGCCGTCGCCGTGCACGGTGCGATCGCGCAGACGACCATCGAATTTCTTGATCTCGAGTGTGACGTCGGGATGGTCCTGCGGCAGCGTGCCTTGCGAGGCGATGTCGAAATCCAGCGAGCCGTTCCATTTCGCCAGCACATGACCCGGGTCGAAACGGTGGGCGATCGCTTCCATCTGCCAGCCGAACGTCGGTTGCAGATTCAGCGTTCCCTTGGCCTGCAGATCGCCTTGCGGCTGTTTGACCGTGAGCGCATGCAGGTTGATGAGTTGCGGCGTGCCGTCGAGCACGAGTGTGACATCGGCCAGCTTGCCTGCCGGGCCGATGGCCAGGGTGCTTTCCGCGTGGAATTGTTCGGTAGTGCCCTTGGCCGTGAGGCTGCCATGGCTCAGCAGTGTCTGGCCGGCCATCTGCTCGGGCAGCACCACGTCCTTCCACTCGACGGTGAGGTCGGCTGCCAGTGGTTTGGCCGCCAGCTGCGCGACGCCATGCACACCGACGCCACCCTTGAACTGCGGCGAGGTGATGCCCAGCTGTTCGATCGTCAAGGTGTTGAGATCGTCGCTGAAGCGCGCGGTAAGCGGCTGCAAGTGCAGCTGGTAGTCGTTGAGGCCCAGTTGGCCGGTGAGCGTGCCGCTGCGGCGGTCGCCCTTGCCGGTGAGCGCTACGGCGAGGCCGGTGAGCGAGCTCTCGCCGAGCAAAGGCTTGGGATCGAAGCGCGGCGCATCGAGCGTCGCCGTCCATGCATAGTCGCCGCCTTGCGCCAGCGCCAATTGAAATCGCACAGCCGTGGGCTGCGTGAGTTGCAGATCGGCGTGCGCCTGCTTGCCGTCGCCGCTTGCGATCAGTTCACCGGCATATTCGGTGCCGCTCACGGTCCAGGCAAAGCTCGCCTTGCTGTCGCCCTGGTATTTGCTGCCCACCACCAGGCGGCCGGTCAGATCCGCATGGCCTTCGGGCGCGCGCAGCTTGAGCTGGCGAAGTTCGATGCCGCGACTGCCGGTCCAGCTGCCCGCGACGTCGAGCGAATCAGAGGCGAACAACGGTTGTCCCGCCTGCGTGATCTTCACTGAGCCGATGTGCGCACGATCGAGCAGCATATCGAACGGCGGCTTCCACCATGAGCTGCTCTGGCTCTCGGGCGATTGGGGTTCACTGGGAGGCAGCGCCACCTCGACACCGTCGGCGTCGAGATCGAGCACATGCAGCCGTTTGCGGGAGAGAGCAGGCACGCGCAGATCCAGGTGCGCCTTGGCGACCTTGACGTCGAGCCCTTTGCCATCGGCATAACGCAAGCCCACCAGATCAAGCGGCCCGACGAGACGGCCCTGTGCCGATTGCACAGTGAGCTGGCCATCCGTGAAGCCTTCCGCACGCGCCAAGGCGAAGCGCAGGCCCGGCGCTGTGCCGATCACCCATGCGATGAACGCAAGCAGCACCAGCACCAACGCGAGCACGGACAGCAGCGTCCAGCGCAGCCAGTGGCGGCGTGGGCGAGGCGCGGGAGCGGAGGCGGTCGTCTCAGTCATCACATCGCTGCTCACAGATCCGGGCCGATCACGACGTGCAGTTCCACACCGTGCTCATCCGGGTTGTGCACCGGCGTACCCAGGTCCACCCGGATCATACCCACCGGGGAGAGCCAGCGTACGCCCAGGCCTGCGCCGATCTTGGGGCGATAATCCGTGCCGGTGAATGCGTTGCCCGCATCGACGAACGCAGCCATGCCCCATTGGCGCGTGAAGTAGTGCTCCACCTCGGTGCTGCCGACCAGCAGGTTCTCGCCACCGATCACGCGGCCAAACGAATTCTTGGGGCCGATGCTCTGATAGCTGTAGCCGCGCACCGAACGGTCGCCGCCCGCGAAGAAACGCAGCTGCGGCGGCAAGTCGTCGAAATTATTGGTCCAGGTGGCGCCGGCCGAACCGCGCACGATGAAGCGGTTGTTGCCCCAGAACGAGGTAATCCATTTGCCGTCGGCCGTGACCTGGCTGAAGCTCGCGTCGGAGAGCAGCGAGCCCACCGTGGAGCGTGCCGTCAACACCAGCGACCAGCCATTGCGCACAAAGATCGGGTTGTCGCCCGATTTGCGCGACAGCGACACCTCCGGATAAAACAGGTTGCTCTGGCCGTGTTCCAGCCCCTCCACGTTGTCCGCTTCGCCGGGTTTCTGGCCCACGGTGAAGGTGCCGTCCAGCGCATGAATGCCGATGGTGCGCACCCATCCATGCCACTCGCGCGTCTCGTTGGCCACCAGTTCCAGCGTCTTGGATTTGGACGTGTCGGTATTGGAGTCGCGGTAGGTGGCGCCGTAGTTGAAGCTGCGCTGGTTGGGGCCGGGCAGGGGCACCGTGTACAACGTCGACAGCGTCTTGAGTTTCTGCGCGAGGATCAGCTCGTTCTTCCACTTGTGGCCGCTGGCGTTCACCCAGCGCCGCTCCATGCCTGCGCGCACGCCAAAGCCCGTGTCCGTGCCGATGAAGGGGCCGCCGGTGTAGACCGTGCGCTTGGCCGGCGAGAGTTCCACCTTCACATCGACCACGCCGTTTTTCTTGTCGTCCACGTCGGGCAGCACGTTCACGACCGAGAAATAATCCGCGCCGTTGAGCGCCTGCTGCAGCTGCAACAGCTTGTCCTGCGCAAAATATTCGCCTGACTTGAAGGGCACGTAGCGCTGCAGGAAGCCCTCCTTGAACTGCGAGCCTTCGAAATGGACGTCGCCAAACTTGTAGCGCTGGCCCGCCTCCCAGGCGAGATGGACGACGGCGCTGCGCTCAGCGCGATTGACGTCCACCCGATGCGTGGTCAGGCGCGCATCGAGGAAGCCGTTGGCGGTGAGCGCGCCGCTCAGCGCATCGCGAGCGGAGTCATACTCGCCATGGTTCAGCGTCCGGCCCTTGAGGTTTTCGATGGCGCGTTGCGCCCGTCGAATCGCCGGGATTTTCGATGCCGTGGCGTCGAGTTTGAGATCCACCTCGGTGACGGTGACGGGCGATCCGGGGGTGACATGCAGCGTCACGCGCCAGTCGGTGCCCACCGGATCGAGTTGCCCCTGCACCTTGGCCTCGTAGTAGCCATACGGCTCCAAGGCCGTCTTGGCCTGGTCCAGCGACTGTTCGTACAGGCGGCGCACCTGCGCCTCGGTCACGTCGCGATTGGCGTACTGCGAAAGATCGACGCCCGAACTCACCGCCAGCTTCAACGGATCGTCCACGCCATCCACCACCAGCTGGACACCTGCGTGCGCCAGCATCGGTATGCATAGAAGTAGCGCGGCAAGGCGTTGGACTATATGCATGCTTCCGGATCCGTCCTCGCCACCCCATCCGTTATTGGAGGGCAGACTTGCCGTGATTATCTAGCAGCTGGAATGTCTGCGATGAATCAAGAACCTTGCTATCGAGTAGCTTTGAGAATATTCGGCAGCATCTTCCACGATTCGGCCGAACTCGCATCATCGACATGGAATCCTTCGCGCGGGGCGTAACAGAACCCAGCTTCCGCACGGCTGAAGCCGGCGTCGCGAATCTGATCGAGGATGTCCCACCCGAAGTTGTGGAAAGTGTAGATGCCACCGCGGTTGAGTCCGTCGCCATGGTACTCCGGCGGCTGCAGGTGCTCGATGTCACCGGATGCATTCGGGCGACCGCGGAGTATCGACCGGGCGTTGCCGATGAAAAACGGAACCGTGAACAGCATGACGCCGCCGGGCTTCAGCACGCGAGCCGACTCGCGCAGCGCCGCCGCGGTGTCGTAGACATGCTCCAGCACATCGCTATGCGCCAGGAAGTCCAGCGTAGCGTTCCCGTAGGAAAGCGAGGTGATCGATTCGTGCCGTGTATAGCGCCATCGCCACCAGCGAGTGGACCACCAGTAGTGACGGCCTGATTGGCGATCTTCGCCGAGAAACTCCGATCCACGCAGCCAAGGCATGCGCGCGTGGGACTGCGCATACAGTCGCGTGGTCTTCTCGAGCAACGCACCCTGGGTGCCGGCATGGCCTTGCTTGCCGCCGTCGGCGAGCATGGCCGCAAGCATCAGGCGCTGCCGGGTATTCAGGCGGCAGCGGACGCAGCACAGGTTTTCCCGCAGGTTGGGATGGGTTGCACGCGCAGCGTCGAGACGGAAGGTGGTCTGGCCGTCGCAGGCGATGCAATAACCCGGGTACGAACGCTGTTCGCCCAGCAGCCCGACTTCACGCGCGATATCGGCCTGCGCGCGTTGAGCCGCGTCAATCCATGCCGTTTGCGTTTCGAACCAACGTATCGTCGACATACCCGCATTCCATTCGTGAGCCAGCTGCGCACCGGGCGACAGTCGGGTAGATCAACCCGCCTTGTCGCCCGCCTTGTGCGCAATCCACGCGCCAATCACCGCCGATACGTACGGAATCGCCTGTGCCGCGAGGATGAACATCCACAACGTGCCTTCGACGTAGTGCGTGCCAAAGCGCATGCCCATGCCGACGATACAGCCGACCAGCGCGATGGCCATGAGGAATTCCTCGCGCACCGGCGCAAACGCGGCGAAATTGCTGCCGCCCAGGCGGCGGCTCTTGGCCGTCACCACGAACGAGGTCTTCTCCCGCGTCAGGCCATGCAGGATGCCGCGCGCGATCGCGTGCGACAGGCTCATGCTGGCCAGCGACGCCATCAAGGTGTCGTACCAGCTGCAGGGTACGCGCACGCGGTACAGCACGATGCCGAAGATCGCCTTGGCAAAGAAGAAGCCGATCACCGGGATCAGGAACAACTGCATCGGCAAGTTGAAGATGGTGGGGAAGGCCACCATGCCCGCGGTCCAGAAGATCGCCATCATGGTGAAGATCAGGTGCAGCGCATCGGCAAACCAGCTGAACCAGCCGGTCAGGAAGTGGAAGCGCTGGCCCGCGCTGAGCGGACCCTTCTGGGTCATCCAGTTCCAGCGGCCCTTGAGGATCTGCATGGCGCCGAAAGCCCAGCGGTAACGCTGGCTCTTGTACGCCTTGAAGTCCGCCGGGGTGAGGCCCTTGCCCATCAGTTCGTCGACGTAGACCAGCTCGTAGCCGGCATGCATCAGGCGCAAGCCAAGCTCCGCGTCTTCGCAGATGGTCCATTCGGACCAGCCGCCGGTGCCTTCCAGCGCCGAGCGGCGCACCATGGTCATGGTGCCGTGCTGGATGATCGCGTTGCGCTCGTTGCGATGGTGCATGCCGATGCGGAAGAAGCCGTCGTATTCCCACGCGGTCATGCGGCGGAAGCGGTTGTGCTCATAGTCGCGATGCGCCTGCGGGCACTGCACCACGGCCACCTTGGGGTCGTGGAAGTAACCGGTGAGCGAGGAGAGCCAGTCTTCGCGCACCACGTAGTCGGCATCGATCACTGCCACCACGTCTGCACGAGGATCGGTTTCCTTCAGGCCGAAATTCAGCGCGCCGGCCTTGAAGCCCGGCCACGGTTCCAGATGGAAGAAGCGGAACTTGCTGCCGAGCTTTTCGCAGTATTCCTGCACCGGCTTCCAGATCGCCGGGTCCTTGGTGTTGTTGTCGATCACCAGGACTTCGTAGTTCTCGTATTTGAGCTCGGCCAGCGAATCGAGCGTGACGAACACCATTTCCGGCGGCTCGTTGTAGCAGGCCAGGTGGATCGACACGAACGGCTGCTTCTCCACCGGATCGGGCGGCAGCAGTCCCGCATGACGCACCCAGCCGCGGCGCCACAGCACTTCGGTGAACTCAAAGCCGTTGATCAGCAGGATGGCGAGGATCGCGATCTGGGCCGGGAACAACAGCACCAGCATGGTCCAGTCGATCCAGCTCAGATAGAAATTGAACGGCAGCGTGGCCGACCAGGTGACCAGGCCGCAGGCCAGCTGGATCAGCGCGCAGAAGAAGAACCGGCCGGTGAGCTTGAAACGGCTATAGCGGCGGGCGAACCAGATCATAGGAACCAGCGCGAGCAGGCTGGCGCCCAGCGCCTTCCACGGCCACGCGGTGTCCTCGGTCACCGGTCCGGTGAACGGGAACTTGGGCTGGCGATCGGCGTTGAACATGCCCCAGTACGCTTCGGTGCGACCCGACAGCGCTTCTTTCCAGGGCTGGTCGAACGCTTCCATCACGTAGTAGTCGATGTTGCGTTTCTTCGCTTCGTTGAACCACGTGCGCAGGAAGATCGCTTCATTGGACACCGACGGGTCGGCGTACTTGTAGCGATCGCCGTTGGAGGGCCAGCCGATTTCGCCGATCACGATCGGCTTGTTGGGGTACAGCTTGTGCAGGTTGTCATAGCTGCCCAGGGCGGCGCCCACGGCAGCGCTGCGGTCGATTCCGTTCCAATAAGGGAACAGGTGCACCGTGATGAAGTCGACGTGCTCAACCAGCTCCGGATATTTGATCCAGATATGTTCCGGCTCGGCGATGGATACCGGCTGATGGATCGCCGCACGCACGCGGTCGGCATACGCCATCAGCTGTTCCGGCGGGACATCGTTGCGAAACAGCACCTCGTTGCCCACGATCACGCGGTTGATCGAGTTGGGGTAGCGACGCGCCTGCGCAATCAGCGTCTCGACTTCGTTTTCGTTGTTGTCCAGGCGCCGGTCGATCCACGCGCCGGCCATGACCTGCAGGCCGTCCTTCTCCGCCAGGCGATAGACCTGTGGATTCTGCAGCGTCGAATACGTGCGGATGCGCGATGTGTAGCGCTTGAGCAGCTTCAGGTCGCTGTCGATCTCCTCGTCCGACGGGAAATCGTTCTTCAGCGGATTCTGGTAGCGCTGGAAAGCGGACAGGGCAAAGCCACCGATCGGGCCATTCCAGTTTTCCGGGCCGTGCGGCAGGTTGCTCCACCACCAGAGGCCGATGTTCATGGCCGCCACGATCAGGGCAAGCAATATGGCTGCGAGCAGGGGGTGCTTGCTGTCGTGGTTGGTCGAGTCTGTTTTCATATTCCAAGTGCCTCGCGCCGGGAGCTGTTTGCCCGCAGGGCGAGGAAGAACGAAGGAGTGTATGTCGATACACGACTGAGTGATGACGCGGCCCTGGGGGCAAACAGACCCGGCCCGAAGGGTTGCGCTCGAGCGGCCGCCAGGCGGCAGCGCGCGGCTTGACCTGCCAGCCAGGCAGGCGCTGCGCCACGCACTGCCGCCTGGCGGCCGCTCGAGCGCAACGCGAGGTACTTGGAATATGAAAACAGACTCGTACTGGCGCTCAAAACGATCCCCGTGGCTGCCTCACACGAGGCCGAAAAGCATTGGAAGCTTAACCATGCGGGGCTTTTGTCTCAATCGAAATGGACCGGGATGGTCAGCGTAAGCTCAGGCCGCGGTTGGGCCGGCTGCTGTCATCGGCACGGAACAGCCATCCGGCACAGTGCTGCGACCAGAGTGGCCTGGCTGTGCTGGACGGTTTTTTCAAAGACATGCTTGAGGTGGTTGCGCGCCGTGCCCTCGGCCATGGCCAACAGGCGGGCGCAGTCGCGCAGCTCGTGACCATCGGCCAGCATGCCGGCCAGGGCCGCCTCACGCGGGGTCAGGCCGAACGCCACCGCCAGCGCTTCTGGCGGCAACGGCCGTAGATGTTCAGGGGTTGTGACGAGCACCACCACTTCCGGCGGCGGGCCCGGCAGGGGCGACAAACGCAGCAGCCAGGGCGCGGCACGACGGGAGCGGCGCCGCAGAGCCAGGTAATGGGGCCGCGAGGGGCGCCCGTCGCTGCGCACGGATGCGGCGGTCAGGGCGATGGCGTGCCGCAGCCGCCGCGTGTCCGCCGCGCTGGCCGCCTTCAGGCCGGCAGGGCCCACCAGCAGGCCGTCACGTCGCGCCAGCAGGTCGTGGGCCTGGTGGTTGAGAAAGGAGGGCTGGGCCTGCGCGTCCACCAGGATCACGCCGATCAGCAGCTGGTCGAGCAACTGCTGCAACAGGGCTACGCGCACACCCGCGCCAGGTGCCAACGGCGCCTGCGATTCCCCTGCGGATAGGTGTCCCAACGGGCGTGGCATGTCGTGCTCCTGCCACCGGCCTAGTCCTTTCGCGCTGTCCGGTATGGGACAGGCGCATTCGCCACGGCCAGCGTATCCAGGAAGTTCCATCCTACTCCACTGCCCTCAAGGGCGGTGTCGCGGAGCACTGTCATGGCGATCGATGAACAAAGACTTCACGCTTTCCTGGGACGAGCCGTTGGCGATCTGGGGGCCGCCATCAGTGCCACGCTGATCCAGATCGGCGACGAGCTGGGCTTCTACAAGGCGCTGGCGAAAGAACGCCTGACCCCGACGGAGCTGGCCGAGCGCACCGGCACCTACGAGCGCTACGTGCGCGAGTGGCTGGGCAACCAGGCCGCGGGCGGCTATGTGGAATTCGACGAAGCCTCCGGCCGCTACGGCTTGAACGAGGAGCAGGCCTTGTGCCTGGCCGACCCGCACGGTCCGGTGGATGTGCCAGGCGCTTATTCCATCGTGGAGGCGCTGTTCCATGCCAAGAGCCGCACCCTGGAACACTTCCGCAATGGTGAGGGCATGGAGTGGGGCGAGCATCATCCCTGCCTGTTCCATGGCACCGAGCGCTTTTTCCGGGCCGGCTACAACGCCAACCTGATCGGCGCCTGGCTGCCGGCCCTCGATGGCGTAGTGGACAAATTGCGTAAGGGCGGACGGGCCGCCGACGTCGGTTGTGGACATGGGGCAAGCACCATTCTGATGGCCAAGTCCTTTCCCACCTCGCAGTTCGTGGGCTATGACTATCACGCACCATCCATCGACGTAGCGCGTGAACGTGCCGCCGAAGCGGGAGTGGTCAACGCCTCATTCGAAGTGGCCGACGCCACCGGCTACAAAGGCAAGGATTTCGACCTGATCGCCTTCTTCGACTGCCTGCACGACATGGGCGACCCGGTAGGTGTCGCCAAGCACGCGCGCGATGCGCTCAAGGCCGATGGCAACTGCATGATCGTCGAGCCGTTCGCCGGCAACCACGTGCAGGACAACCTCAACCCAGTGGGGCGTGTCTATTTCGGCGCATCGGCGCAGATCTGCGTGCCGGTGTCGCTGGCGCGGCACGGCCCCGCCCTGGGCGCCCAGGCGGGTGAAGCGAAATTGCGCGAAGTGGTGGTGGACGGCGGCGGCTTCCAGCGCTTCCGGCGTGCTGCGGAGACGCCGTTCAACATCGTGCTGGAGGCGCGGCCCTGAGCGTGATGCCTGCGGACCGCGACACACCCTCGCTTTGAAAGCGAGGGTGTCGAGGCGGCTTACTTCAGCAGCGAGCGCAGCATCCAGGCGGTTTTCTCGTGTTCCTTCAGGCGACCGGTGACGATATCGGCCGTGCCTTCATCGCCTGCGCCATCGGCCACCTTGATCACTTGCCGTGCGGTGTGGGCGGCGATCTCGTGGCCATCAACCAGCTGGCTCACCATCTCCTTCCAGTCCGGCACGCCGGCTTCTTCCTTGATCGAGGTGAGCTTGCCGAACTGGCTATAAGAGCCCGGCGCGAATACATCCAGCGTGCGGATGCGCTCGGCCACTTCGTCGGCGGCCAGCCAAAGTTCGTTGTACTGCGTCTCGAACATGGTGTGCAGGCTGTTGAACTGCGGGCCGGTGATGTTCCAGTGGAAGCTGTGCGTCTTCAGATACAGCGAATACGTATCGGCCAGCAGCTTGGACAGCTGCTCACCAATCTGTTCCCGGTCCTTCTTGGCGATACCGATGGAAATGGCCATGTCGTGCTCCTTGAGAGGGTGATGGGAGGGAAGCTGGACTCAGGTTAGTGAGCCGGTACCTGTTGGGGAAATGAATCCTTCTGATGCTGGCGATAGGTCTGACCTATCACCCTGTTTGAACGGCCTACTGCAAGGAGTTGGCGTCGCCGCCGGCGCATATCGAGGTTTGCGCGGCAAGCTGCCGCAGTCCGTCGCCCTGTGCGAGCCGGTACCGGCAGGACGGCTGTGTTCTTTTGAGCGGTCCCGCACTAGCCCCTCTGCGGCTATCATCTGCGGTCCGATGACCCCGACCGCATCCAACGCCGCCTCCACCGACGCGCGACTGCGTCCGTTGCGCCAGGCGCTCGACGACGTATCGACCCGCGACCAAGGCCGCCTGCTAAGCCGGTGGCGCGAGCTGTCGCGCCGGTTCGACGAGAAAAAGCTGGCTGCGCTTGCCCGCGATATCGACGCTTCCGTTGCCCGCCGCAAGGCGCGTGCGGATGCCAAGCCGGCGATCCGGCTGGATGAATCGCTGCCGATCACCGCGCGCGCCGAGGAAATCGTCGAGCTGATCCGCAAGCACCAAGTGGTGGTGATCGCCGGCGAAACGGGTTCGGGCAAGACCACCCAATTGCCCAAGCTCTGCCTGGCGGCGGGACGTGGCGAAGCGGGCATGATCGGCTGTACCCAGCCGCGCCGGCTGGCAGCGCGCTCGGTGGCTCGCCGCGTGGCCGAAGAGCTGGCGACCCCGCTGGGCGAGCAGGTCGGTTTCCAGGTGCGCTTCAACGACCAGGTGTCCGATCGCACCCTGGTCAAGTTCATGACCGACGGCATCCTGCTTGCGGAAACGCAGGGCGACCCGTGGCTGAGCGCGTACGACACCATCATCATCGACGAGGCGCACGAACGCAGCCTCAACATCGATTTCCTGCTGGGATATCTGAAGCGACTGGCGGTGAAGCGTCCGTCGCTGAAGATCATCGTCACCTCGGCCACCATCGATACCGAACGTTTCGCGGAACACTTCAGCGGCGCGCCCATCGTGTCGGTGGAAGGGCGCGCCTATCCGGTGGAAGTGCGCTGGCGCTCCGTCGACGAGGTGGCCGCACGGCGTGGCCAGCGGGCGGGCGATCTGCAGCAGGGTGGCGCCGACCATGTGGCCGCCGTGCTCGATGAGATCACCCATGACGACCCGCGCGGCGACGTGTTGATCTTCCTGCCCGGCGAGCGCGAAATCCGCGACGCGCATTTGCTGCTCTCGCGACGCCAGTACCGCGAGACCGAAGTGATGCCGCTGTACGCGCGTCTGTCGGCGGGCGATCAGGATCGCGTCTTCAAGCCGGGCATCAAGCGCCGCGTGGTGCTGGCCACCAACGTCGCCGAAACATCGCTCACCGTGCCCCGCATCCGCTTTGTGATCGACACGGGCCAGGCGCGCGTCAAGCGTTACAGTCAGCGCAGCCAGCTAGAGCGCCTGCACGTGGAGCCGATTTCGCGGGCCGCCGCCGACCAGCGAAAAGGTCGTTGCGGTCGCGTGGGTCCCGGCACTTGCTACCGGTTGTACGACGAGGCCGATTTCGAGAGCCGCGCCGCCTACACCGATCCCGAATTGCTGCGCTCCTCGCTGGCCAACGTCATCCTGCGCATGCTGGCGCTGCAGCTGGGCGAAGTGGAGGACTTTCCGTTCCTCGAAGCGCCCGATCCGCGCGTAGTGGCGGACGGCTATCGTCGCCTGGCGGAAATTTCCGCCATCGACGATGCGCGGCGACTGACGCCCACCGGCCGCACCGTCGCCAAGCTGCCGATCGACGTGCAGCTGGCGCGCATGCTGGTGGAGGCGCAGCAGTTGCACAGCCTGCGCGAAGTGCTCGCCATCGTGTCCTTCCTCAGCATCCAGGATCCCCGAGAGCGGCCGGCGGATGCGCGCCAGCAGGCCGATGCGGCGCATGCGGCATTTTCGGATCCGAAATCCGATTTCGTTGGTGTGCTCAATCTGTGGCGCGACTACGGCAAGGCGCACGAAGACCTCACGCAGTCCAAACTGCGCGACTGGTGTACGCGGCACTTCCTCAGCTTCATGCGCATGCGCGAATGGCGCGAGCTGCACCGGCAGTTGTTGCTGGTGGTGCAGGAGCTGGGGTGGAAGCTGGATGCAGTGACGTCGCGAGAAGCCATCACTTCTCCCTCTCCCGGCCGGGGTGAGGGGCCAACCTTGCGCGGCGCGACAAAGGCGACGGCTGTTGCCGTAGAAAAGAAAAGTGACAGGAAAGGGTCGGGCGAGCACCCGCCCCTCACCCCAACCCTCTCCCCGGAGGGGAGAGGGAGCAAGGGCGACGACGAGGCCGCGAAGCAGTACGAAGCCATCCATCGCAGCCTGCTCGCCGGCCTGCCCACCCAGGTGGGCCACAAGGACGAGAAGGGCGTCTATCGCAGCACGCGCGAACGCCGCTTCCAGGTGTTCCCTGGTTCGTCACTCTCGAAAGTGCCGCCCAACTGGATCTTCGCGGGACAAATCCTCGATGTCGGCGGTCGCGTGTGGGGCATGATGTGCGCACGCGTCGAGCCGCTATGGATCGAACAGCAGGCCGCGCATCTGTTGCGCGCGTCCTGCCGTGACGCGCACTGGTCGCGCAAGCGCGGCCACGTGGTCGCGTACGAGCAGGTGAGTTTGTTTGGGCTCACCCTGGTCGAGCGTCGGCCGGTCACCTTCCAGAAACAGGATCCCGCGCTCGCGCACCAGATCTTCCTGCGCGAAGCCCTGGCCCGTTGCGATATCGACGCGCGCGCTGACTTCATCCGCGCCAACCAGCGGGTGTTGGAAGATGCGCGCGGCATCGAGGCCAAGCAACGCCGCGAAGGCTTGCTGCGCCATGAAGACGAGCTGGTCAGCTTCTTCGAGGGCAAGCTGCCGCAGGACATCGCCGACAGTCGGGCATTGGATGCGTGGTATCGCAAGGCGCGTCCGGCTGAACAGGCTGCACTGCGCTGGTCGCTTGATGATGTGATGAGCGGTGGTGCGGGCCTTGATCCCAAGGCATTCCCTGCGTCGTTGGATTTGCCGCCACAGAAATACCGTCTCGAATACCGATTCGTCCCGGGTGACGATGCAGATGGCGTCACCCTGCATCTGCCGCTGGCCATGTTGAACGCCTTGCCCGCCGCGCGTTGCGAGTGGCTGGTACCGGGTCTGCTCGCTGAAAAAATCGCCGAGCTGATACGAGGACTGCCCAAAGCCTTGCGACGGAACTTCGTGCCGGCACCGGATTTCGCACGCGCCTTCGTGGAAGCCGAAGCGCCGCGCGACGAGTTGCTGACCAAGGCGCTTGCTGTGTTCCTCAAGCGCGCCACCGGCGTCGATATATCGGCCCCCGAATTCGAACAGGTGATGCTGCCTGCGCACTTCCGCATGCGCTATCGCCTGCACGACGAAAACGGCAAGACGCTGGCGACCGGGCGCGACCTCGCCGCCATCCGCGCGCAATGGGAAGGCCAGGCGCGCGAGGCGTTCTCGCGCAAGACCGATATCGAGCTCACCCGTGAAGACATCGCCAGCTGGGACTTCGAAGAAATTCCACAGCAGGTGCGCTCGACCGGTGGCCTGCTCGCATTCCCGGCGCTGGTCGACCTGGGCGACGCGGTGGCGCTGCGCGTGTTCGAGCGCAGCGACGAGGCACGCGAAGCGCACGTGCAAGGCGTGATTCGCCTGTTGCGCAACGCCTTGGCCACCGACATGAAACAGGCGCGTCGTCGCCTGCCGGTCGGCAATCCGCTCGCATTGAAATACGCGCCAATCGGCGGCGTGGACGGCCTGCGCGAGGATCTGGTCGAAGGCGGCTTGCAGGACCTGCTGTCACGCTACCAGCTCAATGTGCGCACAGCCGGGGCGTTCGAGGCGTTGCACACGCAGGCAGCCCGCGAACTGTTTGGCGCAGCCGTCGAGCGATTGAAGTTGGCCGAGCCCATCATCGAGGCGCAGGCTGATCTGAAACCCTGGCTGCAACCACCGCTGATGGGTTTTGCGCGGGCCAGCTACGACGATCTGCGCGAACAGCTTGATGCGCTGCTCACGCCCGGCTTCCTGCGTGATCTACCGACATCACGGCTGGCGCACTATCCGCGCTATCTCAAGGCCATGCGTTTGCGTGCCGAGCGCCTGCGCCAGGATCCGGCCAAGGATCAGCAACGCCTGTTGCAGGTGCTGCCGTTCTGGCGCGATTACCTCAAGCATCGCGCCGCCGGTACCGAAGCGCTGGACGAACTGCGCTGGCTGATCGAAGAGTGGCGCGTGTCGCTGTTCGCGCAGGAGTTGAAGACGGCCGAGCCGGTCTCGGCCAAGCGCCTGATGCGCGCGCTGGAAAACCTCGCCTGAGTCATCATTTGTGGGAGCGCACCCTGTGCGCGACGCGTGAACATCGCCACGCCAATCGCGCGCAGGGTGCGCTCCTACAGGCGAGATTTACTTCACGCGACTCATCGGCGCAGTGTCATTGCAACCGTCCACCGCCGCCATCCAGTTGCCCATCAGCGAGCGGCGGATGGCGATCTTCGGATTCTCGCTGGACATGCAGGACACGCGGGTGCTGTCGCTCTGCTGCCACACCTGGTTGTTGTCGAGGGTGACCTGGGTATGGCCGGTAAAGCCCGTGAACGAACCCTGCACATGCGCCTGCACTGGGCCGGCTTTTTCGGTGGTGGGGTAGAACACCGGCTTGCCGCTCTGGTCGACCACCTTGGTCACGACCTTGCCGTGTCCGCTCAGCCAGTTGTCGAGGTTGCTCAGTTCATCCGGCGACAGTTTGTCCAGGCCCGCCGCCTTGAATTCCTCCGGCGACATGCGCTGCTGCAGCGGTACGTACTGGTCGGCAGCGAAAGCGACGGCGGGAACGGCGAGAGCGACACTCATCAGCAACAGCAGCGAACGGGCCAGACGCATGGGGTAGTCCTCTAGGGGCAAGGGGTGAAGCGTTGCTGGCGCAGCATACACGGCATGAATCGCCGGTTCATGCAGGCGCCGGGCAACCAGGGTGACTGCACTAGGGACGCTCTGGTCTATTGCACATGGGCGTCACCGTCTCTGTCTGCCCGCAGATGGGTGTTGCGACGACGAAGGCAGGCTGGTGGCCTGTCGAGTCGGCGCGACGCACAGCTGCGGGCAGACAGAGACGGCCCTCCGGGTGATCTCCAGAGCGTGCGCAGGGCGCGATGCGCGTCTTGCCCAGGCAACCAGCCTGGGCCGCGACACACCTCGCACCCTGCGCACGCTCTGGAGTCATGCCGCCCATGTGCAATAGACCAGAGCGTCCCTAGAATAGCCGCATGGTTCAAGCCGTCCTCCATGCAAGCTCGGGTCTCGCCGAGTGGCACGAACGCGCCGGCAGCGTGCCGCCCGTGCTGGGCGAGGCGCTGGACACGTGCGCGGTGCTGCCCATGAACCAGGCCGAATGCGTCGACGTGCTGGAGCTGCTGGCCATGCTGGGCTGCGATGCCCAGACCCAGGCCGCCGCCCTCTGGTTCGAGGTGTCGCGGATCGATCCGGCCCTGTGGGCCTTGCGCGAGGCCGGGCTGCCGCCCGAGCTGCAACGGCTGGTCAGCGGCCAGCTCGCCGCGGAAAAAGTATGGGCGCTGCATGCCCAGCACGGCACCGACCGTGGCGCCGAAGGGCTGCGCCGCCTGTTGCTGGCGATCATCCGTGACTTGCGCGTGGTGTTCATCCTGCTGGCACGCCAGCTGGCGCACATGCGCGCGGCGAGCAGCCTGCCGGACAACGAGCGCCAGGAGCTGGCGCGCCTCACGCAGGACATCCACGCACCGCTGGCCAATCGCCTCGGTATCTGGCAGTTGAAGTGGGAGCTGGAGGATCTGGGCTTCCGCTACCTGCAACCGGAAACCTACAAGCGCATTGCGCGGCTATTGGACGAACGTCGCGTCGATCGCGAAGACTTCATCCGAGAATCGCTGGATGCCTTGCAGGGCTCGCTGGCGGCGGCCGGCATCCGCGCCGAACTCGCCGGCCGGCCGAAACACATCTATTCGATCTGGAAGAAGATGCAGCGTAAGGCGCTGGAGTTCTCCGATCTCTACGACATCCGCGCCATTCGCGTGCTGGTGGATTCGGTTGGCGATTGCTACGGCGCGCTCGGCGTGGTGCATACGCTGTGGCCGCACCTGCCGGGCGAGTTCGACGATTACATCGCGCGCCCCAAGGGCAACGACTATCGCTCGCTGCATACGGCGGTGATCGGGCCGCGCGGCAAGACGCTGGAAGTGCAGATCCGCACGCACGAGATGCACCGCATCAACGAGCTTGGCGTGGCCGCGCACTGGCGCTACAAGGAAGGCGGCGCCGGCGACAGCGAGTTCGAGGCGAAGATCGCCTGGATGCGCCGCCTGCTGGAACCGCGTCCGGACAGCGAAGGCGATCTGGCCGCCGAACTGCATACCGAGTTGCTGGAAGACCGCGTCTACGTGCTCACGCCCAAGGGCGAAGTGGTAGACCTGCCTCACGGCGCCACGGTGCTGGATTTCGCTTATCACGTGCACACCGAGGTGGGTCATCGCTGCCGCGGGGCCAAGGTCAACGGACGGATCGTGCCGCTGACGTTCCAGCCTTCCAGTGGCGATCGCATCGAGGTGCTGACGGCGAAAGTGGCCGAGCCCAGTCGTGACTGGCTGTCCTCGCATCACGGTTATCTGCATACCTCGCGCGCCAAGGAAAAAGTGCGCACGTGGTTCCGTCGCATTGCGCACGATGCCAATCTCGCCGCCGGTCGTGCGATCTTCGAAAAGGAGATCAAGCGGCTTGCGCTGCCCGCGGCGGACATCGGCAAGTTGCCCGCGCATTTTCATCTGAAGACGCACGACGAATTGCTGGTGGCGCTGGCGCTCGGCGAAGTGGCGCCTGGCCAGATCGCACGCGTGTTGCAAGAAGCGGCAGCGCCACCGCCTGCCGCGCCGCCGCCCTCGGCTGCCGCGCAGGCAAGGCAGGCGCTGCGCGATCACAGCGCACTCAGCATCGAGGGTGTCGGCAACCTGCTCACCACGCTTGCACGCTGCTGCCAGCCATTGCCCGGTGATCCGGTGCGCGGCTTTGTGACGCGCGGCCGCGGCGTGTCCGTGCATCGTGCCGATTGCGCCAGCCTGGCACGGCTGGCGCGGCGCGATCCGGATCGGGTGATCGAGGTGGAGTGGGGCAAGGCTGCCGCCCGGGCCTATGAAGTGGACATCGAGTTGAGCGGCTATGACCGCAAAGGCTTGCAGAAGGACGTCACCAGCCTGATCAGCAACATGGGCACGCACATCATCGCCTCGTCCAGCCGGCTGCTGGGCCACACCGGCGAAGTGGAGATGCGCTTCACCCTGCGTGTACGCGACTTCGAACAGCTGTCGGGCCTGCTGAGCCGGCTGGTGGCGCTGCCCAACGTGGTCGACGCACGCCGCGTCAGCGGAGCCTGAACACTGCGCGTTCCCACCCGGGAGTCGCAGCGGCGCAATGTTAAGCTGCCTTCGTTAACCCACCTTCGTGAACCCATGAACGGACGCAAAGACCAGCACGACCACGGGGTGTCGGGCCGCACCGAGCCCACCCTTGGCAACCTCGACAGCCTGGACGGGCCGGCGCCCCAGTCCCGGGAGGACGACGGGCTGCCCAAGTTCACGCTGGATCCCGACCTGCGTCGCGGCGGGTCGTCGCGCCCGCCGGTGCATCGTCCCAAGCGCCGGGGCTGGCTGGTGCCGGTGGTAGTGCTGATTGCCATCGGCATCGGTACCTCACTGTGGATCGGCCAGGACAGGCTGCGCGGCTTGGTGCCGAACACCGAACTGGACGGCATTCTGGGGCGCGCGGAAACGGCGCTGCAGGAAGGCCATCTCGATGGCAACGACGGCAGCAGCGCGCGTGAGTTGTTCGAAGCGGCGCGTGCCCTCCAGCCGGACAACGACCGCGCCCGCGACGGGCTGCGCAACGTGGGTCAGGCCGAGATCGCGCGAGCGGATGCCGCACTGCAGGCCCACAAGCTGGACGAAGCGGATCAGGCGCTCACCGCGGCGCGCGAACTGCTCGGTGGTGGGAGCGATGTCGATCGGCTGACCCAGGCCTTGGCGGCGGCGCGCAACGGTGCGGTGCCTACTGATCGCCTGGTGGATCAGGCCCAGCAGGCGTTCGCCGCGGGCAAGCTCGAAGGAGACGATGGCGCAGGCGAGCTGTATCGCCGCGTGCTGGCGGCCGATCCCAACAACGCCGTGGCCAAGCATGGCCTGGAACAGGTCGGCGACGCGATCGCCGGCCAGGTACACAAGGCGCTCGATGCAGGCGATCGCGCGCAGGCGGCGACCCTGGTCGATCGTCTTGCCGTGCTGCTGCCCAATTACGCGGAACTGCCCGCGCTGCGTGCGGCGCTGGTGCAAGAGAACCAGCAGAACAACGGCGCTCTCAGCGATGCCATCAAGCAAGGCCAGGACGCGTTGCGCGATGGCCGCATCGTGGGTCCCGGCGAGGACACCGCGCTGGCGCACTTCAAGGCGGCGCTGGCGATCGATCCGGACAACGCCGATGCCAAGGCCGGCATGGGCCAGGTCGCGCAGGCGCTGATTGTGCAGGCAAATGCCGCCGCCGAAAACGCCGACCCTGCGCATGCGCGCCAGTTGCTGGATCAGGCGGCAGCCATCGCGCCGCATTCGGCCGATCTGGCGGCGGCGCGTGCCCGCATCGGTGGCGAAGGGCGCAAAGCAAACTCAGCGCAGGTCGCCAACGACATCGCCAGCGATGTCGCAGCCGACAGCAACGACAACCTGCAGCATCCGCCGCTCACGCCGCAGCAAAGCGCTGAACTCGCCCGCACCATCCAGCGCGCCGATGCGGCCGCGCGGCAGGGCAACCTTATGCTGCCGCCGGGCGAGAGCGCCTATGACCTCTACCGCCAGGCCCTGGCCATGGACGGCAACAATGAAGCGGCGCGTCACGGGCTGGAGTCGCTGTCCGGCGTGGCCGTCCAGCAGTTCAACCAGGCGCTGGCCAGCGGCAATCTTCCAGCCGCAGGCAATCGACTCGCCGACCTGGCCGATCTCTCGCCGGGCAGCGCCAGCCAGGGCGAGCTGCGTAACCGTCTCGCCGGTGCATGGATGGACCAGGCCGAACGGGAATTGCAGAACGGCGATCGCGCCAGCGCGGCGCAGGCGCTCGATAGCGCACGCAAGCTTGCACCCGGCAATCCGCGCCTGGCGACGTTGACGGCGCGTCTGCAATCGGGCGGCTGATATGACGGTGCTTGTGTTCGGGGCCAGCAGTCAGATTGGCCATTTCCTGCTGCCGCGGCTGCGTGCGCGTGGCGAATCGGTGCTTGCCCTGAGTCGCCAGTCGCGGCCGGCGCAAGCCGGCGTCCATTGGCTGCAAGGTGCGCTGCCCGGCCCGCTCTTCGACGTGGGCCGCCCCACGGCCGTGATCAACTTCGGCCCGCTGAATCTGTTTGCCCAATGGCTGGCGTCGGCCGGGCTGCCGGCGGCCACGCGCGTCATCGCCACCAGTTCGATGAGCGCCGAGTCCAAGCAGGCCTCGGATGTGCCCGCCGAGCGCGAGCTCTCGCAGTCGCTGCGCGATGGCGAGCTTGCCGTCGCCGCCGCATGCGACCGCCAAGGCATGCCTTGGACTATTTTCCGGCCGACGCTCATCTATGGCGCCGGCATCGACAAGAGCCTGACGCCGATCGCGCGTCGCGCCAGTCGGCTGCACATCTTTCCGCTGCCGGCCGGCAGCGGCCTGCGCCAGCCGGTGCATGCGGACGATATTGCCGCCGCCGTGGTGGCTGCCCTCGATCATCCCGAAGCGGCTGGCTTGATCGTGCCGCTGGGTGGCGGCGAACGGCTCACCGCGGGTGAGATGTTCGCGCGCGTGCGCCGCAGCCTGACCACGTCCACCGTGCCGGTGCCGATTCCGGCCACGCTGCTGCGCCTGGGACGCTACGCCGTGCCGCGTCTGCGCGGCCCGTTGACACGGTTGGAAGCCGACCTGATCGCCGACAACAGCGATTTGCAACGGCTGCTGGGCGTCTCGCCCCGTCCGTTCCGGCCCGACGCAACCTGCTGGCAACCGCAGCCCCCATTGTAGGAGCGCACTTGTGCGCGACCGCCGCCGGTAGGCGGCTCCGAGGCGGACCGGTCGCGCACAAGTGCGCTCCTACAACCCTGGCGACGCCTCACCGGTGCCCGCTACTCGCCAGAAATCCCCGCCCGCGTTCAGATGCCCGCCGGGAAGCAGGCCCTATGATCCCGGAGCCTCCCTGTTCAGGATTGCCCCTACTTGGACTTCATGACCCGTCTCCGCTCGATCTTCAGTGCCGTCTGGCTCTGGATCCGCATTCCGTTCTGGGTCTGCATGGGACTGCTGTTCGGCTTCGTGCTGCCGTACACGATGGTGCTCAACAAGCGTGTGCAGGATCGCTTCAACGATCTGGTGTTCGCGGTACCCACGCGCATCTACGCCAGGCCGCTGCCACTGTCGGCCGGTACGCCGATGACGCCGGGGACGCTGGAACTCGAACTGACCTTCGCCGGCTATAGCAACGACGGCCACGCCGACGTTGCCGGGACCTGGATGAAGGAGGGCAGCAGCTACACCATCGCTTCGCGCGGCTATGCCGGCCCGGACGGCGGCGAAGTACCCAAGCGCATCCGCGTCGCGCTGGGCAAGGGGCAGGTGGCCAGCGTCAAGGATCTGGCCAACGGCAAATCCATCGAGACGACCCATCTCGATCCCGCGCGCATTGCCACGGTGTACGGCTCGCAGCAGGAAGAGCGCCGCATCGTGCGCCTCAGCGACGTGCCCCCGCTTTTGCTGGGCGGCCTGCAGGCAGTGGAAGACCGCGACTTCAAGCATCACTTCGGCATCGATCTCACGGCCATCCTGCGCGCGACGTTCGCCAACCTGCGCGCCGGCCACACGGTGCAGGGCGGTTCGACGCTGACGCAGCAGCTCGTGCGCAACCTGTTCCTCGATCGCGAGCAGCATGTCTCGCGCAAATTGAACGAAGCGCTGATGTCCATCCTCATCGAAGCGCATTACGACAAGAGCCGCATCCTCGAGGCCTATGTCAACGAGGTATTCCTCGGCCAGCAGGGCGGCCAGGCCGTGCACGGTTTTGCCGCGGCGTCGGAGTTCTACTTCGGCCGGCGCATGGAAGATCTCAAGCCACAGGAAATGGCGCTGCTGATCGGCATGGTGAAGGGGCCGAGCTACTACGATCCGCGCCGCTATCCGGATCGCGCGTTGTCGCGCCGCAATCTTGTGATCGACCAGTTCACCGAAACCGGCTTGATCACGGCCGAGCAAGCCAACGGTTACAAGGCGGCGCCGCTGGGCATCGTCAGCAACGGACAGCTGCCGCACAATCGATTCCCGGCCTTCATGGACCTGGTGCGTCTGCAAACCACCGCGGACTTCGACGACGAGACGCTGTCCAACGGCAACCTGAGCATCTTTACCACGCTCGACCCGGCAGCGCAGGTGTACGCCGAACAGGCGATCACTACCACCTTGGGCGGACTGGGCAAGCGTGGCGAGGCGGCGCAGGCTGCAGCGGTGGTGACCGAAGCACAGACCGGCGCGGTACTCGCCATTGTCGGCAGCAAGGTGCCGGGCGATCAGGGCTTCAATCGCGCGCTCGATGCAAAACGCCAGATCGGTTCGCTGGTGAAGCCGCTGGTCTACCTGGTGGCGCTGACCAATCCGGAACGATGGAACCTCGCCAGTCCCGTCGAGGATTCGCCCATCAGCATGCGCCAGCCCGACGGCAGTTTCTGGACGCCCAAGAACGACGAAGGCGATGTGCACGGCGCGGTGCCGATGGTCGACGCGCTGGTGCATTCGTGGAATCTCGCCACGATCAATCTGGGCATGAACATTGGCGTGTCGCGCATCAAGGCGTTTCTCGAATCGTTTGGTCTCGCCAACGTCAACCCGAGTCCCTCGTTGTTGATCGGCGCCGTCGACATGTCGCCGCTGCAGGCCACCCAGCTCTATCAGTACATCGCCGCCGATGGCCATGCGCTGCCGCCGCTGGCGGTGCGCGGCGTGGTGGATGCGCGCGGCCAGACCATCAAGCGCTACGAAGTGAAGACCGGTGCCGGCGAATACCAGCCGGCGGTGCGGCTGGTGACCTGGGCCATGCAGCAGGTCACGCGCTCGGGCACGGCCGCGTCCATCGGCAGTTCGGGCCTGGCCTATCTCAATGCGGCGGGCAAGACCGGTACCAGCAACGACATGCGCGACAGCTGGTTCGCCGGTTTCACCGGTGATCACCTCGCGGTGTTCTGGATGGGCCGCGACGACAACAAGCCCAGCGGCATGTACGGTGCCACCGGCAGCCTGCGCGCGTGGCAGGAGCTGTTCAAGAAATTGCCCACGCGCCCACTGCCGGCGGCGCCGGGCCAGGGCCTGGAAATGGCGTGGATCAACCCCGCCAACGGCAAGCGTTCGGAAGAGGGTTGCGAAGGAGCGCGGCAGGTGCCGGTGGTCGCCGGTACACTGTCACAGGACGCCGAAGGCTGCTTCTGGCAGCACGTCGGCAATTTCTTCAGCGGCGGCGACGGATCCCCTGCGCCGGCATCCTCCGCTCCTATCCGGGATTGATCATGTTTGCTCGTGCCCTTCGTCTTTCCGCCGCGCCCGCCTCGTTGGCCGTCCTCTTGCTCGCGGCATGCAGCCAGCCCACGGCGCCGTCGCAGGCCACGCGTCCGACCATGTCCGACGATCAGATGCTGGCGGCCATCCACGCGGCCGGCGACAAAGAGAAATCGGCCATCGACGTGAACCCGCTGCGCGATCCGGGCGTGGCCTCGCTGCAGGACGCCGCCGAAGGCGACCTGCGCGTCGGCAAATACAATGAAGCCGCCACCAAACTCGACCAGGCGCTGAAGATCAGCCCCAGCTCGCCGGACCTGCTGCAGGACCGCGCCGAGCTGGCCATCCGCCTGAAGGATTACGCCAACGCCGAGCAGCTGGCCCACCGCTCATGGGATCTGGGTCCGAAGCTGGGCCCGTTGTGTGCACGCAACTGGCAGACCATTGCCGAGCTGCGCCAACACGCCGGCGACGATGCCGGCGCCGCCGCTGCGAGCAAGAGCGTGGGGCAGTGCCATGTGGAAGGGATGCAGCGGTACTGAGCGAGGCGTCAGCCGATATCCACGGCTAAGCCTCCCATGTCCAAGGATTGATGATGTTGACGCGGGACGCGGCAAAGTCGGCCACGTTTCGCGTCACCACCGTCATCCCGTGCACGAGCGCCGTAGCGGCAATTAAACTGTCCCGCAGCGATTGCGGGTCGGGGATGTGCAGCTTCGCGCTTCGCTGCGCCACGGCAGTGTCGACTGGCAGGACGCGGCCAGCGAAGGCAGGCAACACATGACTATTCAGCCATGCGCGTAGCACTGCGCCCTGTGAGGGGTCTCTGCGCTCGGCCAGCAAAACGCCCGATTCCAGTTCCTGGATCGTGATCGCGGAAACGAACAGGTCGGCAACATCCACGCTTTCGGCCCACTGCGCTACACACGAATCGGCCTTGCCACTACGCACCTTGCGTAGTTCAGAAACGACGTTGGTGTCGAGAACAAGCATCAGGACAAGTCTGCTGGTCGAGCGATGTCGCCCGGCCGCGGGATGTCCAGCTCGATGTCCTCGACGCCGGGCATGGCCAACAGATCGGCAATCTTCTGACGCCCCCCTGTAAGGCGCTGGTATTCCTCGATGCTCAACAGCACATGCGCCGGCTTGCCTCGATCCGTGATGAACACTGGGCCCTCCTTGGTGGCTTTCTTGGCCTTGGTGACGTCCTGATTGAGCTCCCGGCTCGATAGGGTCGTGATCGTCATGATGGCGCTCCTGCAGGTTATTTGTAGTTACGTTACTACAATAACCCGAGTCATCGCTCAGATCGCCAAATCAATGTGTTACACACCGCCAAGAACCGCAGAGGCTAGCCTCTTGCCGGCCCGCGGAGGAATGGGACTTCCGCCTCGATGCACTGCAGGCTCTGGCTGAACCTTGATTTCGGCCCGCCCTTAGCCGTGCCTTCCGGCGGGTTGCGAACGGGGAACGGAGCTAGCCCTCGCTATCGGCCAGCAGTTGCACCAGGGCGTTGCGGCGACGGGCATTCAACTTGCGCATGGCGGTAATGACGGTGCGCTCCTGCTCGGTCAAGACCTTATAGGCGCCTCCCGGTTCGCGTACCTGCCCGGAAGATGGCAGGCGGCCCAGGATCAGCCAATCCAGGCTGCACTCGAACTCCTCCGCCACCTTGGCCAGCCGGGCCGTTTCGGGAAAAGCCTGTCCCTTGAACCACTGGCGCACGGCTTCTTTGGACACGTCAAAGCGCAACGACAGCGCCTTGTTGCGCGCACGGCCACCAGGGATGTCAGCCAAATCGCAGGCTTCTTTCAGTCGATCTGCGAAGCCTGAGTAGGTATCGATTGATTTTCTTGTAGGCAAGTTAAACCTGGCTTTGGTGAGTCCAATCACCAAGCCATTCTTGTGATTTTTGTAAGAAAAAGACCACGTTTGACTTGTTAAGCACGTTTTGATTGTCTGCTTCCCGCAGCGCGGAGGGCGCTGCATCCGGAGCGCGCTTGCGTTGGTGTCGACGACACCGACACGGACCGCTATCGCCTTTCACTGGGGAGCAACTCGAAATGATTTCTCGTAGCGGATCGCCTTCGTTCGATTTACGCCTGCTGGTGCTGGCCATCGCCCTGAGCCTGGGCAGTGCCAGTGTGCTGGCGCAGAGTACGGCGGGCGACATCTCAGGCACTGCGACTTACGCCAGCGGCGCAGTCGTGGTCATCAAGGGTCTGGATTCGGGTTTTTCCCGCTCGGTTGAGTTGGCCGCCGACGGAAAGTTTCGCGTGTCGTCGTTGCCCAGCGGCCGATATGAAGTACAGCTGTTGCGCGACGGCCATCGGCAGAACACCAGCCAGGTGACCGTGTTGGCCGGCCAGACCACGCAACTCGATCTCGGCACCGACGCTGCCCAGGCGACGCGCCTGAGCACCGTGACGGTCAATGCGCATGCGATCTCGTCCATCGACGTCAGCTCGTCGGAAACGCGTACCACCTTCTCGGCCTCGCAGCTCAACGCGCTGCCGGTGCCGCGCGACATCGTCAGCGTGGCGACGCTCGCTCCGGGCGTGACCAAGGGAAATGGCGTATTCGGCAACCTGCCGTCCTTCGGCGGCTCGTCGGTCGCCGAGAACAGCTATTTCGTCAATGGATTCAATGTCACCAATCTCTATAACAATTTGTCGTTCGGCAAAGTGCCGTTTCAGGCCATCGAACAGCTGGATGTGCAAACCGGCGGCTACGGGGCGCAGTACGGGCTGTCTACCGGCGGTGTGACCTCGGTCAATATCAAGCGTGGCACGAACGAGTGGAAGGGCGGTGTGAGTTGGACCACTGCTCCGAACTGGGCGCGAGAGAATGCACCCAACGTCAAGCGTGATAACGGCACGACCTTCCGCGACTACGATAAAAACAGCAGTAGCAGCAACACATACGACGCATGGTTGGGTGGCCCGCTGATCAAGGACAAGCTATTCCTCTTTGCGTTGGGCGAGTTCACCAGGTCGAGCAGCACCACCTATAGCGCTTCTTCCACCACAAGCCTGAGCAATGCGAACTCGACGTCTACCGCAAACGACCTCACCACCAAGAGCCCGTACTGGGTGGTGAAGCTCGACTGGAATATCAACGATGCCAACCACGTCGAATACACCGGTTTCAACAATACGGACAGCAATACCTACAGCTACTACAACGCCCCCTATGTCGACGGCGTGCCATCCAAGACAACCTACAAGGGCGATCTTCACAGCAAGTTCGGTGGCCTGACGCAAATCGTCAAGTACACCGACTACCTCACCGACGATCTGACGCTGACTGCTCAGTGGGGCAAGATGGACAGCGCCAATTCCACCTATACGGTCAGCCCGACCGGCATCACGACCCGCTACAACGGCGATATCAATGCACCGGCCTCCGGCTGCGCGTATACCGCGTACAACGGAACGCCACGACGATCGACGACACCTGCGATTCGCGCCCGTTCTACGCGGAGGCAGTGAAGCAGGGCATGGGCGATGCTTGGGACGACCAGTGGTCCGTTCCAACCGGCATGGGCGGCTGCTGGATCTACAATCCGGGAAGTGCGCTTACGTTGACGACCACACTGGACGGCTCGCCTCGCACGTTCAACGTGACGATCCCCGGCAGCACCTTGGGGCCGCGCGCCAAGCGTTCTTATCAAGGCGTGGTGTTCAGCGCCGAGAAGCAATCCGAGAAGTACTACGTCAACGCCTCCTACACTTGGTCCAAGAGCTACGGCAACACCGAGGGCCTGGTGAAATCCAGCAACGGCCAGGACGATACCGGCACCACGTCGGATTTCGATTTCCCGGAAATCATGGTCGGCGCCAATGGCTACCTGCCCAACGATCGCCGGCACGCCATCAAGCTCTACGGCGCTTACAAGTTCACGCCCGAGTGGTCGGCAGGCCTCAATTTGCTGGCGCAATCGGGTGCGCCGATCAGCTGCTATGGCGGTGGCGGCGGTACGCTGGGTACCCGCTTCGGCTATGGCGCGCAGTTCCATGTCTGCAACGGCGAAGTCAGCGCGGAGGGAACCTCGGGACGCACGCCGTGGCTGTGGACGGTCAGCCCGAACGTGATCTATCAGCCCTCGTGGGCAAAAGGCCTGAGCATGCAGCTCTCGGTGATCAACCTGTTCGACAACGACTCACCGACCTTTGTCTACGAACAGTACGAAACCATTTCCAACAGCGGGCGCAAAACGCAGTACACACACTACAAGCTGCCCAAGTACTTCAACACGCCGCGTTATGCGCGACTGCAGTTGCAGTACGACTTCACGCTGTAAGTCCTAAGTCGCCGATGACCGGCCAGTGGTGTCGGGCCTAGGCGAATGGAGTGACCTCCAGTCCTGGGGGCACCCTTGATGAAGCGTCACCCCGATCGCGCGTCGTCAAGGAAGCAAGCCGGATCCGCAAGGGCGGTGCACGCCAGGAACATTTGGCGTGCATCCGGGCGTGAGCTTGCCGGGTCAATCTTGCGAAGGCAGCTAGGCCCTGGGGCGCTCTTCCATCAGGCCCACCAGATTCCCTTCGGGATCGCGCAGAAAGACAGGCAGGCACGGGCCAGGCAGGCACGGACTGGAGGTAGTTAAATCAAGTTAACTACTCACGTTCCGTAGGATGAGGCTGCACTGACGCTGCGTCCGCATATTCCCAACGACAGGCGTGGCAAATCCCTACCTGCAACCGATGCCAAGCGGCATAAAGGAGCGGCGCTCCAGCGTCGATACCTGAGACGAGGAAGCCTTTCACTCAAGGATGCCCCGCCTAGCGGCGGACTCGTCAAGGACACCAGGATAGACCCATGCATATCCCGCCGATCAGGACGCCATCGCCCCGTTCCAACGGAGCCAAGCTGCAACGCCGGTTTTCCAACGACAGCGGCTACGTCGATAACCCCATCGAGAACAGCTCCACTCAAGCTGCGCTGGCGTCTGCCTCCGACAAGGTCAAGCATGCGCTCAAAGGCGTGGACCTTACCAATATCCGGCCCACCCAACTGGCCAAGCTCGCGTCGACGCTGTTTGCTGAGGGACAGATCTCCGGCATTTCGGCCGGAACCATGATTGTGCAGCAGGTGGATGGCGACGCGCCCATCAACCTATTGCAGGTGCTCAAGCGGCAGGAGGGCGCGATACAGTGCATGAAGGGCCTGCCGTTGTTCAAGGAATGCAGCGCCGGCTATGCCGAGGTGGAAGCCACCACCAGTAAGCTGGCCGATTTCATCCGTGCCCTCACATCGTCGGCAGGCGTCGATGTGAGGGCCTGAGCGCCCTGCCTTCAGGAAAAGGGGGCCGCTGTATGTCAGGGTGAAGTTGCCACCACCCGTCGACGGCGCGCTATAGCCCACGATGCGATAGGAGCCCGGTGAAAGGTTCGGCAGATAGGCGCTGCTGCCTTGTGTGTTGCTGTCGAAGATATAGCCCCACGTGCCGTTCGGGAGCACCTGAACCTGGTAGCGGTCGTGGATCCTGACCATGGTAGCCGTCCCCACGCCCGTACACCGCACGCTCCAGGACGCAAGCACCTTGGCGCCCTGCGCGATCACGGTGCCCGAGACCTGGTTGTTGTTGGAGTAGACGTTGCAATTGCCGCCCATGGTGAACGGCGAGGCCAAGTGGTTGCCGTCATTGGGCTCGATAGTCACTGGTGCGCTGCTCACGCCGATGGACAGCGCGGCGATGGCGAGCAACGAGCCGATAATACGAGACCGTGTCATTGGAAAGTCCTTTTCGTGAGCGCGGGATGGCGCCGCTCGAGTGTTCTCAGCGACGCGCACGAATTTGTGACCCTGCGCACGCCGACGTCACGCACCGCGAAAGATCCATCGGTCACTGCGAATGCTCACAGCACGACGAGGCGATGCATTGCAACCGCCGACGGCGACTGGCATTGAGCAGCGTGGCTCTCGGGACGCACGCCGTGGCTGTGGACGGTCAGCCCGAACGTGATCTATCAGCCCTCATGGGCAAAAGGCCTGAGCATGCAGCTCTCGGTGATCAACCTGTTCGACAACGATTCACCGACCTTTGTCTACGAACAGTACGAAACCATTTCCAACAGCGGGCGCGAAACGCAGTACACCCATTACAAGCTGCCCAAGTACTTCAACAGGCCGTGTTATGCGCGACTGCAGTTGCAGTACGACTTCACGCTGTAAGTCCCAAAGTCGCCGATGACCGGTCCGTGGTGTCGGGCCTCGGCGAATGGAGTGACCTCCAGTTCTGGGGGCACCCTTGATGAAGCGTCACCCCGATCGCGCGTTGTCAAGGAAGCAAGCCGGATCCGCAAGGGCGGTGCACGCCAGGACCATTTGGCGTGCATCCAGGCGTGGGCTTGCCGGGTCGATCTTGCGAGGGCAGCTAGGCCCTGGCGCGCTCTTCCATCAGGCCCACCAGATTCCCGTCGGGATCGCGCAGAAAGGCCAGCCATAGCGTGTGGTCGGATAGCTCCGCGGTCGCCTGCGGCTCGCGTTCGCCCACCGCGCCGTGATCGAGCAGGGCGCGAAAACTGTGCTCGATGTCCGGGACCTTGAAGTAGAGGATGGAATTGCTGCCAACGTTGCCGTGGCCCTGGGGTGTCGACAGCATCAACCGTATGCCGCCCGCATCGAGAAACGCCAGGTTGGTGGCGGGGCGGAACAGGAAGGGCAGCTCGAGGATGTCGCGATAGAACGACAGCGCTGCATCGACGTCGCTGACGGTGACAGCGATCTGGCCGATGCCGGTGATCCGTGAGGACATGGCGAGGCTCCACGGGTGGGAAGGGCACAGTCTAGAGTATTCGCGGATGCGACCGAGGTCGGCGATACTGGGCGGATGATCGATCACGAGGATGTTGCGGCGCTGCTGGGCACGGAAGGCCCCTTCGCCCGCGAGCTGCCCAATTTCGCCCCGCGCGCCGCCCAGCAGGCCATGGCGCGCGCGGTGCAGCACGCCATCGCCGAGCGCGAGACGCTGATTGCCGAGGCGGGCACGGGCACGGGCAAGACGTTCGCCTATCTCGTGCCGGCGCTGCTGTCTGGCGAGCGCGTGATCGTGTCCACCGGGACCAAGGCGCTGCAGGACCAGCTGTATTTCCGCGACTTGCCGCGCATGCGCTCGGTGCTTGATGTGCGCCTGAAGACGGCCTTGCTCAAGGGGCGCTCCAATTACCTGTGTCTCTACCGGCTCGATCAGACCGTGCGCGAAGGCGCGACTTTCGACCGCGCCCAGGCTTCCCAGCTGGCGGCGATCCGCGCCTGGTCGGCGCGCACGCGGCGCGGCGATCGCATGGAGTTGGCCGAGGTCCCGGAAGAATCGCCGATGTGGCCGCGCGTCACCTCCACGCCGGAAAATTGCCTGGGCGTGGAGTGTCCGTTCTACGACGATTGCCACGTGATCAAGGCGCGGCGCGAGGCGCAAGAAGCTGAGCTGGTGGTGGTCAACCATCACCTGCTGTTCGCCGACCTGGCGCTCAAGCAGGAAGGGTTCGGCGAGATTCTTCCCGGTGCCAGCGCGTTCATCCTGGACGAGGCGCATCAAATCCCCGAGCTGGCGGGCCAGTTCTTTTCGCAGAGCCTCAGCGCACGTCAGCTCACCGATCTGGCGCAGGACAGCCTGAGCGAATGCAATGGCGTCACCGGCGCCATCGGCTTGGTGCTTGAGCCGGTCGAGGCCATGCAGGACGCCGTGCGCAAGCTGCGGCTGAGCATGGATGGCCTGGCGGAACGCGGCCCGTTCCATCAGCTGGAAAGCCATCGCGAGATCAGCGACAAACTGCACGAGCTGCGCGACGTGCTGGCGGCACTGACCGACGTGCTGGCCTCGCAGGCGGAACGTTCGCGCGGTTTCGCCAACGCGCACGAACGCGCTGCCTTGATGAGCGAACGGCTCGATCGTATCGCCGAGCGCGAAAGCGAGCGGGACGTGCGGTGGTATGAGCTGTTTCCGCGCGGTTTCGCCTTGCACGCGACGCCGCTCGATCTGGCCGCGCCCTTGCGGGCCATGCGCGAGCAGACCCGGGCCGCCTGGATCTACACGTCGGCGACGCTGTCTGTATCCTCCAGCTTCGATCACTTCGCGCGGCAACTGGGGCTAGAAGATCCGCAGACCTTGCAGGTGGAAAGCCCGTTCGACTATCCCAAGCAGGCGCTGTGTTATCTGCCGCCCGGCTTACCCGACCCGTCCGCGCGCGACTACACCGACCGCGTGATCGAGACAGTGCTTCCCGTGCTGCACGCATCGAATGGGCGCGCGTTTCTGTTGTTTACCTCGCATCGTGCGCTGCGCCGCGCTGCCGAGTTGCTGCAGGAACGCGTGCCTTGGCCGCTGTTCGTGCAAGGCACCGCGCCGCGCCATCGGCTGCTGGAAGAATTTCGCCAGAGCGGCCACGGCGTCTTGCTTGGTGCGGCCAGTTTCTGGGAAGGCGTGGATGTCGCCGGCGAAGCGCTCAGCGTCGTGGTGATCGACAAACTGCCGTTCGCATCGCCCGATGATCCGGTGCTGCAGGCGCGGCTCGAGGCACTCGAACAGGCAGGCATCAACCCGTTCATGGGATGGCAGGTACCCAGTGCAGTCATTGCGCTCAAGCAGGGCGCAGGGCGCCTGATTCGTGATGTGCATGATCGCGGCGTGCTGGTGCTATGCGATCCACGATTGACCAGCAAGGGTTACGGACGTCTGTTCCTCAACAGCCTTCCGCCCATGCCGCGCACCAAGGAGCTGGTCCAGGTGGCCGCCTTCTTCGACGACACCTCCCCCGGTTAACGAGAACCTTGTAGGAGCGCACCCTGTGCGCGACCGCGGCCCATCGATTTGCCCCGGTATCCGGCATGACCGCGCCCATGAGGTCTCGCCGTGGAAAGGCACTAGCCTCCAGCCTTTCCCCGAAAGATGATAGGCGTCTTACCCCCAGCGCAGAGGGCACCAACATGGCAAAGGTCATCGGACTCGGCGGCATCTTCTTCAAGTCGCGCGACGCCAAGGCGTTGAACGAGTGGTACGCCAAGCATCTGGGACTGCCCGTGCAGAAATGGGGCGGAGCCCGCTTCAATGAAGACTCGGCGCGCCCGGGCTACACACTCTGGTCACCGTTTGCGGCCGACACCACCCATTTCGCGCCCAGCACGCTGCCGTACATGATCAATTTCCGCGTGGATGATCTTGACGCACTGCTCGCCCAGCTGCGCGCCGACGGCGTGACCGTCGAGGACAAGGTGGAAGAGAGCGAATTCGGCCGCTTCGGCTGGATCATGGATCCGGAAGGCACGCGCATCGAACTGTGGCAGCCGCCGGCCTGAGCTTAAGTGCGGGCGGCCATCTCGCGCAGATGGTGCGCGGTCGCTTCGTCCGCGGGAACAAAAGCCTCCAGGGCGAGTTCGGCCAGCGTGATATCCATCGGCGTGCCGAATACCGTGGTGGTGCTCAGCATCGACAGCGTGACATCGCCCAGTGCCAGTTCCATGGGCACTGCGATGTCGCCGCTGAGTACGTGGTGTTCGTCGGCATCGTCGCCGGGATAGCTGCGCAATTCCTGAAGTAAGGCGACCAGCGCCGGGTCGTGCGTGGCATCGATCTGGCGACGCAAGCGATCGAGCAGGTGCGCCCGCCACACCGGCAGATTGCGGATATGCGGTGCCAGCCCATCGGGATGCAGGCTGAGGCGCAACACATTGATCGGCGGCTTGAGCCATTGCGGTACCAGTCCCGCCAACATGCGCTGCGTGGCCTGGTTGCTTTCGATCAGATTCCAGTGGCGGTCGATGGCAAGCGCAGGATACGGCTCCAGGCCTTTCAACAGCAGGCGGATTGAACCGCGCACGGTGGCAAACGCAGGATCGTCGAACGTGCGTTCGCGATAGACGGGTGCAAATCCTGCCGCCACCAATAGTTGATTGCGTTCGCGCAAGGGAATCTCCAGGTATTCCGCCAGCCGCAGGATCATGTCGCGGCTCGGTTGCGAGCGGCCCGATTCCATGAAGCTCAAATGGCGCGTGGAAATCTCCGCGCCGCTGGCCAGGTCGAGCTGGCTGAGTCGGCGATGGCGTCGCCACTCTCGCAGCAGGTCGCCCACTGGACGGGCAAGCGTGGAAACCATGGCGCTCATGCATTACTCCGTCGTGCCTCGTTGCAGCGATGTTCCCACGAGGACGCATCGCCGGCCCATGCCGGACGGCGGGGTTGCCGTCCGGCGATGAGACTTAGACCAGCTGCGGTACCTTGTCGAGAAAGCCGAACACCTGGCGAATGCGTCCGTCTTCCATCGCTGCAACATCGAAGCCGATCACCAGCGGTTCGTCCGCGCCCGGCGAGGCAAGATGCCAGTGGAAGCGCAAGGTGTCGTGATGCGCATCGACCACGCCCGCCAGCGCGAAGCGGTGACCCGGAAACATCTCCTGTACGGCAGCGACGGTGGCGTCGATCGCCTGCCAGCCCTTCGCGTCCACCATCGGATCGGTGTAGCGCGCATGTTCTGCGTAGACGTCTTCGATCAGGCTGCGGCGGCGCAGTGCGTCGGTTTCGTTCCAGCTGGCGATATAGCGTTCGGCAAGCGTGTGGGCGTGGTTGGTCATGGCATGTTCCTCCGTGGGTTGGTGTGGGAACAGCTTGCGACCGGCGCCGCATGGTTGCGATTACCTCAGGGGTAATGAGTTGCGCCCCGGTTCTGCCACAGTTTGCGCGCGAGTCGACAGCCAATCGCCCGCCCGATGGCCCGGAGGCATGTTTTCCTGCAGGCTCCGATACTAAGGATGGGGCCATGGGACACTGGATGAAGAGCTGGACCGCCAAGGTGCTGGGCGTGGGCCTGCTGGCGCTGCTGATGTTGCTGCCGTTATGGAAAGTGCAGTCGCTGGTGGACGAGCGACAAGGCATGCGACGGGCGGCGATCGATCAGATTGCCCAGGGCTGGGGCGGCGAACAGGTACTCGGCGGGCTGGTGCTTGCCGTGCCATCGCACGAAAAGGTCGCGATGACCGGCGGCGAACTGCGCGATGTAGCCGATACCACCCTGGTGCTTCCCGACACTGCCGACATGAGCATTGGCATGTCGGTGGACAAGCGCCGCTACGGCATCTACGAAGCGCCCGTGTTTGCTTCCACGGTCGAGCTGCACGGCAAATTCACTGCGGAAGACATCGCACAGCAGCGCCAGATGGATAGTGCCGTCTGGCAGGATGGCAAGGCCGAATTGAGGCTCGCAGTCGGCGATCTGCGTGGCTTGCAGGAAGTGACCGAGTTGCTGGTCAACGGCAAGCCGCAACGCTTCGCATCATCGGCGGCGACGATTGCAGGTGCGTCCTCCACAGTTGTTGTGCCACTCGATCTCGAGGCGCTGAACGGCCAGCCGATCGAGTTTTCCGTGAAGCTGAAGTTGGCGGGCACGCAATCGTTGCAGCTATTGCCGCTGGCGCGCACCACCGAGGTGACGATGCATGCGCCATGGCCCGACCCGAGTTTCATCGGCGCGGCTTTGCCGCTGGAGCGCACGGTGAATGCGCAGGGCTTTTCGGCGCGCTGGCACACGCTGGATCTCAATCGCAAGTTCGGCCAGTCGTGGCATGCGAGCGATGCGCGCATCGACGGCGCCGTGCGCGACGCGGCTTTCGGCGTGGCGTTGTTCCAGCCGGTGGATGTCTATCAACGCAATGTGCGCGCGGGAAAGTACGGCCTGCTGTTCATCACGATGACCTTCGTGGCGTTCTTCCTGTTCGAAGTGCTCAGGCGCCTGCGCGTGCATCCGGTGCAATACCTGCTGGTAGGTGCGGCGCTGACCGCGTTCTATGTGCTGTTGCTGGCCTTGTCCGAACAGATAGGCTTTGGACTGGCCTATGCGGTGGCCGCGGGCGCGGTGGTGGCGATCGTGGGCGGCTATGCCATGGCGGTGCTCGGCGCGCGCCGTGCAGGCCTGTTGCTGGGCGGCTCGCTCGCCCTGGTTTACGCCATGCTCTACGTGGTGCTGGCGGCCGAGGAATACGCCTTGCTGATTGGCGCGATCGTCCTGGTGGTCACCGTGGCCCTGCTGATGTACCTGACCCGCCGCATCGACTGGTACGCCAGCATGCCTGCGGCGGCCGGCCCGGCTATCATGGAGCAGCCATGAATCTGCTTGCCATCGAAACCTCCACCGAAGCCTGCTCCGTCGCCCTGATCCATGGCGACGAAGTAGTCGCCCGCAGCGAAATCGCGCCACGCCGTCACGCCGAACTGGTGCTGCCCATGGCCGACGCCCTGCTTGCCGAGGCCGGTCTGGGTCGGCACGCACTCGATGTGATCGCCGTGGGCCGCGGCCCGGGCGCCTTCACCGGCGTGCGCCTGGGCATTTCGCTCGCCCAAGGCATGGCGCTGGCGCTGGACGTGCCGGTGGTGACGGTGTCATCGCTGGCCGCGCTGGCGCTGGAAGCGCCTGAAGACGATGCGGCCATCCTGGCCGTGATCGATGCCCGCATGGGCGAGATCTACGCCGCAAGCTACCGACGCGACGACAACGGCGGGCTCATCGAGCTCGATGAAGAACGCGTGTGCATGCCCGCCGCGCTGAGCTTGTCAGTGGCGCAGGCATGGCACGTGGTCGGCACCGGTTGGAGCACCTATGCGGACGTGCTGCGTCCGCATCTCACCGGCGAACTGCGCTCCGCGCAAGGCGCGCGCTATCCGCAGGCGCGCCATGTAGCCGAGCTCGCTGCACCCGAATTCCTGGCGGGTCGCGCCGGCGCGCCGGAACACGCCTTGCCGGTGTATCTGCGCGACAAAGTCGCGCTGACGCTGGTAGAGCAGGGCAAGGCCTGAGCTTGCTCCTTGCGGCGGCTGACTCAGCCGCCGTGCACGCCTTCGCCAACGACGAGCTTGGGCGCAGCATCTTGCTTGCGTGCAGCGCACTGGATGCTCTGGGCGTGTTTGATTGCGGGCAGCAATCCCGGAAAACGTTCTTCGATTTCCGCGCAACGCGTGGTGTTGAGCATTTCCACGCCGCGGYGTTCGCTGCGTATCAGGCCGGCTTCGCGCAGCGCACGAAAATGCTGTGACAGCGTGGACTTTGGAATGCAGCGGTTTTCCAGCTTGAGAAATACGGAGCAGCTGTTCGCGCTGTCCGCACAGGACAGTTGCCAATATATGGTGGCGCGCACCGGATCGGAGAGGGCATGCAGGATGCCTTCGACGGTGACATCGTCAATGGATGGGTGGGTCAGGGGCCTCATGTGCTCATTTTAGCAGCACTTGAAATCTAGTTCTTAAGTTCGTATGTTACGAACTATGGGACAACAACTTGTCCCAATCCCTTCTACACACAAACCTGAACAGGTATCCGTCATGAGCAAGCTCAAAGGTAAAGTGGCTGTTGTTACCGGCGCATCCAAGGGTATTGGTGCCGCCATCGCCAAGGCGCTGGCCGCCGAAGGCGCTTCGGTGGTGGTGAATTACGCCTCCAGCAAGGCCGGCGCGGATGCCGTGGTCGCCGAGATCACCAAGGCAGGCGGCAAGGCCGTGGCCGTGGGTGGCGACGTTTCCAAGGCAGCTGATGCGAAGGGCCTGGCCGATGCAGCCGTGTCGAACTTCGGCCGTCTGGACATCCTGGTGAACAACTCGGGCGTCTATGAATTTGGCGCGTTGGACGCCATCACCGAGGAGCACTTCCACAAGCAGTTCAACGTAAACGTGCTTGGCCTGTTGCTGACCACGCAGGCCGCGGCTCGTCACATGAAGGACGGCGGCAGCATCATCAACATCGGCTCGCTGGTCTCGCGCATCGTGCCGGCCGAAAGCGCGGTGTATACGGGCACCAAGGGCGCCGTGGACGCGATCACCGGCGTGCTGTCGCGTGAGCTTGGCCCGCGCAAGATCCGCGTCAACGCGGTGAATCCGGGCATGGTGGAAACCGAAGGCACTCACACCGCCGGCTTCATCGGTTCGGACTTCCATCAGGGCGCCATTGCGCAGACCCCGCTGGGCCGCATCGGCCAGCCGGACGACATCGCCTCCATCGTGACCTTCCTGGCCTCCAACGACTCCTACTGGCTCACCGGCGAGCAGCTCTACGCCGGCGGCGGCATGCGCTGATCCATCGCGTTTGGCTGTATGACGCACCCCGGTGTGGGCCGGGGTGCGTTTTTTTTTGCATGCGTCGGATTAACGCGCATGGGCTGAAAATGCCTCGTTATTTCACCCGTAACGAGGCAACCGGATGTCCAGCCAGAGCAACAACGGGATCCTTCAATTCCAGTCAGCGTTCGATGTGCCCACCACCATCGCCAAGCTTCGCGAGGCGGTGGAGTCGCACGGCGCAACGGTGTTCGCGTTGATCGACTTCAGTGGCGACGCGGCGCGGGCCGGCCTCACCATGCGTGCGGAGCAAATGCTGATCTTCGGCAATCCCAAGGGCGGTACGCCACTGATGCAGTTGGAGCCGGTGGTGGGACTGGATCTTCCGCTGAAGGCGCTGGTATGGGATGACGGCCACGGTGCAACCTGGATTGCTTGCAACACGCCGGAGTACATTCTCGGACGCTATCGCTTACCGGAAGCGCTTGCCGGAAATCTGGCGGGGCCGTTGGCCATCCTCAAATCACTGGCGCTGAAGCCTTCTGCGTGATCAGGCGCTGCGTTCGATAAAGCTGACGTTGGCGATCCAGTTCGACTGCCGACGCGCAAGTTTGGTGCCCAGGTCTTCTTCGCTGAAACTCGCCGCCCGATGCTGCAGCAAGCCGGTGTCGAGATTGTCGATCGTGTTGACGTTGACCACGGCGTAGACCTGACCATCCACCGTGCAGGTCACCAGCGGTACCGCACCACATTGGCGGCAGATGTGGAACGCTGCTGTGCCGGTGCCAAACGCGTAACGGTTCACCAGTTCCTGATCGCCGATGGTGACGCGTAGCTCGCCATCGGGTTTGGACGTCCAGACGGCACCATGCTTGGTGCAGAAGGTGCAGTCGCAGGCGCGCGCGGGGATCTCGACGGGATCAGGTTCCCAGCTGAGCGTGTAGGCAATATTTCCGCAGTGACACTGGCCCTGGAGCTGCATGGTGGCGTCCCATCGACATGACGTTGAGCGCCAAGCGTAAACGATCGCCGCGTTTACAGCTGCCCGATCACCAATTGCACGACCAGACTGCTCACGGCCACCGCCGCCCAGACACCCAGCCCCAGCAGGATAGGCCGCGCACCCGTGGAGGCCATCTTGCGCAAATTCGCCGAGAGGCCGATCGCCGTCAGTGCCACGATGATTAGGAACTCCGCCGCAAGGTGCAGCGCCGGCTGGATCGCCACCGGCACCAGGCCCGCCGTGCGAATGGCGGAGGCCACCAGGAACCACAGGATGAACCAGGGGAAGATGCGGGCGAGGCTGAAATCCGTGGCGCCTTGCTTCTTCTGCTTCCACGCGGTGGCGAAGGCGAGGATCAGGCAGATCGGGATGATCAGCGTGGCGCGGGTGAGCTTGACGATGGTGGCGTAATCGCCAGCCTCCTTGCTGAAACTGTACCCCGCCGCGACCACCGAGGAAGTGTCATTGATGGCGGTGCCCGCCCACAGGCCGAAGCCCAGATCCGAAAGATGCAGCAGGTGCCCCAGCAGCGGGAACAGCAGCACCGCGACCAGGTTGAACAGGAAGATGGTGGAGATGGCGAACGCGGTGTCGTGTTCGTCCGGCTTGATGATCGGCGTGACGGCGGCAATCGCCGAGCCGCCGCAAATCGCCGTGCCCACGCCGATCAGTATCTTCAGCTTGTCCTGCACCTTCAGCAGTCGTCCCAGGCCCCATGCGGTGAGGAAGGCGACCGTCATCGTCACCAGCGTAACCGAGAGCGATTCCAGCCCCGTCTTGGCCACCTGATTGAGGCTCAAGCCGAAACCCAGCGCAATGATCGACCACTGCAGCACCTGCTTGCCGGCAAACTGGATGCCGGGCGTGTAGCTGCCGCCCGGAGCCACCGTATTGCGCACCAGGATGCCCAGCACGATGCCAAACACCGGGCCGCCGATCAGCGGGGCGACTTTGCCCAGCCCCAACGCGACCAGGGCGATCACCACCGACAGCAATAAGCCGGGAAGGCGGGAAGGCGTGGGGGTGGTGGGAATGGCGACGGCGGCGTTCATGCGGTTCTCCTGCGATGGCAGCATTTTCCGCCTCGCCGTCCATCAGAAAAACTTTGAATTATTGATGGCTGTTATAAGATAGCCTGATGATCAATATCAGCCCGCGCCAGCTGGAGGTGTTCGTCCAGATCGCACGTCTCGGCAGTGTGCGTGCGGCGGCCGAGATGCTTCATCTCACCCAGCCGGCGGCGAGCATGGCGCTGGCGGAGATGGAGCGGCAGCTCGACGCTGCCGTGTTTGCCCGCGAGCGCGGCCGCTTGCGCCTCAACACACGCGGACGGGAGTTGCTGCCGCTGGCGCAGGAGCTGCTGGAGCGCTATGCAGAGTTCGGACGCCTTGGCAGCGGCGGCGTCGATGAGTTGGGCGGCGAGCTGCGCGTGGGCGCGAGCAATACGGTGGGCAACTATCGCGTGGGCGAACTGCTCGGCGCGTTCGTGCGCGCGCATCCGCATGTCTCGGTCCGGTTGCGCGTATCCAATACATCGGAAATCGTGGCGTCCATGCTCGACCATGGACTGGAGCTGGGCTGCGTCGAAGGGCCGGTCGCCCACCCGTCGCTGGAAGTGCGCCCGTGGCGCGACGATGCGCTGGTGGTCTGCGCGTCGCCCGATCATCCGCTGGCGCGCAAACGGCGACTGGAGCCGGAGGATTTCGCAGGAACCCGTTGGGTGCTGCGCGAACCGGGCTCAGCCACACGGAGTTTGAGCGAGCGTGCGCTTGCCAGCCTGCCGCCCGGCGAAACCGTGCTGGAGCTGGATCAGGCTGAAGCGATCAAGCAGGCCGTGATCGCCGGCCTTGGCATCGCATGTATTCCCGAGGTGGCCATCATCGACGCGGTGGCCGCGGGGCGGCTGAAAGTGCTGCGCACGCCGTTTCTCGATCTGCATCGCAAGCTGTCGTTGCTGTTGCATCGGCAGCGTTATCGCGGGGCGTTGATTGAGGCGTTTTTAGCCAGCGCAGCCTGAGGGCCTCAAAAAAACTGTGGGAGCGCACCCTGTGCGCGACCGGTTGTCGCGTCAGGCCAGTCGCGCACAGGGTGCGCTCCCACAAAAAAACAGTTCGGCGGTCGGGCTAGCCAATAATGCTGGCCAGCAACGCCTCAGCCTCCTCATGCGTGCGCGCACGAAGAATGCGCGGCGCATGCGACCGCAATACGGCATGATCGAGCGAAGCCAGACGATCGCGCACATGCAGCAACTGGCTGGGATGCATGCTGAATTCGCACAGGCCCAGCGCCAGCAACAGGCCGGTGAAATTCGCATCGCCGCCGATTTCGCCGCACAGGCTCACGCCTTTCTTCGCGCGGCGGCCTTCGGTGATCACGTAGGCGAGCAGGCGCAGCAGCGCGGGCTGTAGCGGGTTGTAGATGTTTTCCAGCGCATCGTTGCCACGATCGGCGGCGAGCACATATTGCGCCAGATCGTTGGTGCCGATGGCCAGGAAGTCGGCGTGTTCGAGCAGGGCGCGCACATTGATGGCGGCCGCCGGCACTTCGATCATCGCGCCAAGCTGCAGTTTTTCCGGCAGGTCGACGTTCTCGCGCTTGAGCTCCTGACGCGCCAGCTTGAACAGCGTGCGTACCGCAATGAGCTCATCGGGCTGGGTCACCATCGGCACCAGCACGCGCACCGGCCCGTAGCAGGCCGCGCGCAGGATGGCGCGAATCTGCGTGGAAAACACGGCCGGATAACGCAGCGACAGGCGCACGCCGCGCACGCCCAGCGCCGGGTTGTCTTCGCCGCGCAAGACGAGTCCCGCGGCGTCGGCCTTGTCCGCACCCAGGTCGAGCGTGCGGATGGTGACCGGCAAGCCGCCCATGCCGAGCACCAGATCGCGATAGGCGATGAACTGCTCGTCTTCGGTGGGCAGTCCCTTTTGGCGCAGGAACAGGAACTCGGTGCGATACAAGCCCACGCCGTCGGCGCCGCGTGCGCGCGCCATCGCAATATCGGCGGGCATTTCCGCATTGGCGAACAGGCGGATGTCGACGCCGTCGCGTGTGCGCGTGGGTGCGTTCGCCAGCGTGGCGAGGCGGCGACCTTCAGCCGCGGCTTCGCGCTGCCAGGCGCGGTAGTGGGCCAGGTCCTGTGCGGTGGGATGCACCACGGCCTCGCCGCGTTCGGCGTCGAGCAGGATCAGGTCGTCATCGTGGATGGTCGACAATGCATCGCGCGCGCCCACCAGCATGGGCAGATCGAGGCTGCGCGCAAGGATCGCGCTGTGCGAATACGGGCTGCCCGAACTGGCGACCACGCCGAGCAGGCCGGCGCCGGCGAGGTGCGCCATGTCGGCCGGGGCGATGGTGTCGGCGATCAGGATTTCGCCCACGCGTGCGGCCAGCTTGCGTTCTTCGCGACTGGTCTGGCGCTGCAGAGCGGAGATCACGCGACCGATCACCTGGTCGACGTCTTCCTTGCGCGAACGCAGGTAGGGATCGTCCATCGCCTCGAACACGGCCGCGAGGCGATCGCGCTGCTTCTTCAGCGCCGCGCCCGGACGGTAGTGGCCGATGCGGACCAGGTCGTCCAGTCCGCGCAGCAGTTCGGGATCATCGAGCAGCAGGCTGTGCGCATCGATGAACTCGTTCACTTCGCGGGCGAGCGCACCGTGCAGCTTGCCGCGCAGCTCGCGCAGTTCCTGCCGCGCGGTATCGAGCGCTCGGTGCAGCCGGGCAAGTTCGATTTCGACTTCGTCCTCATTGAGCGGACGGGTGTCGACCAGGTAGCGACTGGGCTGCACCAGGCGGGCACGGCCAAGCGCCATGCCTTTTGCTGCCGTGGTGCCTGTCAGTACCTGTCTCATGCATGCCTTCCATGGTGTAACGGCCGGTCCGGCCGTGCGCGACGTCGGCATCCGGCCAACGTGTCGAATGCTGGATGAGAAAGATCGCACGACGCAGCCCACCGGGCCGTGAATACGGCCTCAGCTCGGCAGTCGCGGGCAATCTTTTTCCGCACTCAGGCTCCTTCGTCGAACTTGCGATCGAATAGCGCCACCACGGCGTCGATGGCAGACGCTTCGTCCGGACCATCGGCGCGAACCACCAGGGGCGTGCCGATGCCGGCGGCCAGCATCATCACGCCCATGATGCTTTGTGCATTCACCTCGCGGCCCTTGCTGATCAGCCAGACGGTGGACTTGAAGCCCTGCACCAGCTGCACCAGCTTGGCCGAGGCGCGGGCGTGCAGGCCCAGTTTGTTGGAAACAACAATCTCTTTCTCAAGCATGGTCGATGAAGATTCCTCCGCGGCCACCACTGGCGGCGATTTCCGCCAGCTCGTCCAACGGTTTTTCTGCGTAATTGAGTACGCGCAGCAGCATCGGCAGGTTCAGTCCCGATACGCAGCGCAAGCGCACGCCCAGCGCACTGAGCGACAAGCCGATATTGCAGGGCGTGGCGCCGTAAAGGTCGGCCAGCACCAGCACACCGTCGCCTTCGTCCAGCTCGCGTGCGTGCTTGGCCGTAAGCGTGCGCATCACGTCCGGATCGGAGTGCGGTGGCACTTCGGCTGCCTCCACGCGCAGGGGCAATTTGGGCAGCACGTGGTGGGCGGCGGAGATCAGCGCCTGGCCGACCGCCTCGTGCGTCATCAACAGCACGCCGACGCTCATGACGGCGTGCCGATCCGTAGTGCAAGGATGCTCAGCATGGCTATCACTCGAGTTCGCGATGAAAGGTAAGCACGCCATTGCGTAGCGCGCGGTAATGGGCGGCAAGCTTTTCCACCAGATACACCGAGCGGTGTCGACCGCCGGTGCAGCCGATGGCGATGGTGACGTAGCTGCGGTCGTCCGCTTCGAAGCGCGGCAGCCAGGTGTCGAGCCAGCGCGCCGTATCGGCAAAGTATTCGGCGACCAAGGGCTGCGCATCGAGGTAGGCGCTCACGGCGGCATCCTTGCCCGACAACGGGCGCAGCGTGGGATCCCAGTGCGGGTTCGGCAGGCAGCGCGCGTCGAATACGAAGTCCGCGTCCAGCGGCAGGCCGCGGCGGAACGCGAACGACTGGAACATCAGCGTAAGGCCTTCGGTGGCCTCCGCATAACCGGCGGCGAACAGTCGGCGCAGCTGATGCACGTTCAGTTCGCTCGAATCGATCACCTTGTCGGCAATGGCCGAGAGCGGGCGCAGCACGCGACGCTCTTCGGCGATCGCATCGGCCAGCGACAGGCCTTGCCATGAAAGCGGGTGACGGCGACGCGTTTCCGAATAGCGCTTGATCAGCACATCGTCGCGGCAGTCGAGAAAGATCAGGTGCGCCTTCACGCCCGCGGCGGCCAGCTCCGACAGGATGGCCGGCATGCGCTTGAGGTCTTCGCCAGGATTGCGCACGTCCACGCCGACGGCGACATGGCGACGCTTGCCTTCCACATTGCGGCTCACCGCCGCCACCAACTGTGGGAGCAGGGCGGTGGGAAGGTTGTCGACGCAGTAGAAATCCAGGTCTTCCAGCGCGCGCAAGGCCACTGTCTTGCCGCCGCCGGACATGCCGGTGAGCACGATCAGGTTGATCGCGTCGGCTGGGTTGCTAGTGGATATCGTGTCGCTCATGGGTCACCACGGAGGCAGCCGGCGCATCTGGTGCGCCTGGCGGTCGATGAAAGTCTGTGCCGGGTCGATGCCCTTGCTCTTGAGCACGTGGTTGCGCACGGCGGCCTCGACCAGCACGGCAAGGTTGCGACCGGGCGCCACCGGGATGGTGATCATCGGCACCGGCACCTCGAAGATTTCGCGGTGGCCGATATCGCCGGTGAGGCGGGTGAGTCCATCGGTGTCTTCCCCCTCGCGCAGCGGTTTCAGGTGCACGACGAGGCGAAGGTATTTGGAGGGCTTGACCGCAGTGTGACCAAACATCTCGCGCACATTCAGCACGCCCAGTCCGCGCACTTCCAGCAGGTCCTGCAGCAGCTCGGGGCAGGTGCCGTCGATTACGTCCGGCGCGATCAGGGTGAATTCGGTGGCGTCGTCGGCGACCAGTCGATGACCGCGGCTGATCAGTTCCAGCGCAAGCTCGCTTTTGCCCGAACCCGATTCGCCGGTAATCAGCACGCCGATGGAAAACACTTCCAGGAACACGCCATGCAGCGTGACCTTGGGCGCCAGGATGCGCGCCAGATGGTATTGCATCCAGGTCAGCAGCTCGTGGCCGCGCTTGGAGCTGATCCACAGCGGCGTATTGGTTTCTTCCGCCACTTCGCGCAGGTCGCTGGGGATGGCCTGATCCTTGGTCACGATCATCGCCACCGGCTGGTAGGCGGCAATCTTGTTGATCGCCTCCCAGCGCTGGCGCGAATCGAGGCTGTCGAGGTAGTTCAGCTCCTCGGTGCCGATGATCTGGATCTTGTTCGGATAGATGACGTTGAGGTAGCCGATCAGCGAGGGGCGGCGCGTGGTCGTCGCGGCTTGTTCGAGCGCGCGCGATTCGCCGCGCATGCCGGACACCCAGCGCAAGGCCATGCGCTCGTGAACGCTGTCATAGAGTTGTCGGGCGGAGAGCCGGTCCAAGCTTTGTCCTTTGCGCCGCCGGAACAGGGCAGCTACATGGACATTGTGCCAGTTCGCACCGGCGGACGCCTTGGATGAGGCAGAGGGCCCGCCCGGAGCCGGGCGGGCCTGGCACAGATCAGCCGTACAGGCGCTCCTCGCGGGCGGCGCGCTGATGTTTGTCGCAGATCTTCTCGCGGTGCTTGCGCAACTGGGTCACCAGCTTGTCGAAGAGCACGTCGATGGAGACGTACATGTCATTCTCAAGCGCTTCGGCGTGCAGGGTGCTGCCCGTGACATTGAGCGTGCCCTCGGCGCGCTGCTGCAGTTTGTTCACGGAGAGAACGATGCTCAGGCTGAGAATGCGCTCATCGAGGCGGGTGAGGCGGTCAAGCCGGTTGTTCACGTGATCCCGGAGGGCCGGGGTGACTTCAATCTGCTGACCGCTGAGTTGAACTTGCATGTTGCGCCTCCTCTGGTACTTGCCGCAGACGCGGCTGGAATCGATGCGCCGGACGCCCATGTCGTGGCCGACACACCTTTGAAAACTCCGGTATTGCGAAGGTTTTCTCAGGCCTCCTCACCAAGTCGGGATAGTCACTATGCACCTCTGAAGTTGCCTGTGCGTTAGAAAGACCTTCACGCCTCAGACATGACAGATTTCCCGTCGTATCGACTTACCTATGAGTATGGGGACGCCTTTTTTGCCGCCAAGTTCCCGGGGCGGTTTGCCGCAGACGCGGGCAAACTCGTTCAGCCAGCGCGCTGGCGCTCGCTGGAGCTGGGAATACGCATGGCTTCGCGGTATTTGGCGACGGTGCGTCGGGCAACCTGAATGCCCTTGCGATGCAACTCCTCCGCGATGGCCTGGTCGGACAGCGGCTTGCGCGGGTCCTCGGCATCGACCAGCTTGCGCAGCATGGCCTGGATGGCGGTGGCCGACGCACTGCCACCGTCTTCGGTGGACACGCCGCTGGAGAAGAAATGCTTGAGTTCGAACGTGCCCCGCGGCGTATGGATGTATTTGCGGGTAGTTACACGTGAAATGGTCGATTCGTGCATGCCCACTTCCTCGGCCACTTCGCGCAGCACCAGGGGGTGCATGGCTTCGGGGCCGTAATCGAGGAAGGCGCTCTGCCGGCGCACGATGGCTTCGGCCACCTTCAGCAGCGTCTCAGCGCGCGATTCCAGGCTCTTGATGAGCCAGCGCGCCTCCTGCAGCTGTCCGCGCATCCAGCTGGCGTCGGTGCCGCGGGCCTGGGCGATCAGGCCGCAATAGTGCTGGTTGAGTCCGAGTCGCGGCTGGCAATCGGGATTGAGACTGACCCGCCAGCGACCCACGTCTTTGCGTGCATAGACATCGGGGGCGACATATTCGACCGGCGTGATATCGAGTGCCGCGCCCGGCCGTGGATCGAGGCTGCGGATCAACACGGCTGCAGCGGCGGTATCGTCTTCGCTCACGCGCAGTTTGCGCGCAAGCCGTGCGATGTCGTTGCGCGCGAGCAATTCCAGTTCGGCGTCGACGATGCGCAAGGCCAGTTCGCGCTGCGGTGTGTCCGCATCAAACTGCTCAAGCTGCACGCGCAGGCAGTCGCGCAAGTCGATGCTTGCCACGCCGGTGGGATCGAAGCGCTGCAGCATGTGCCGCACGTACTCCACTTCCGCTTCGGTCGCCCTGACGTCGGTGGCCAGGGCCGCGATCAGCGACTCCATGCTTTCGGTGAGATAACCATCCGGATTGAGTGCGTCGATCAACACCGTGGCGATGGTGCGATCGCGCGCGCTCATATGCGTGAGGTTGAGCTGCCACAGCAGATGTTCCTGCAGCGTTTCCTGCGCGGCGCTCTGCGGCTCGAAACCGTCTTCGTCCGCGTTGTTGTTGCGCGAAGAGGCGCCACTGAGCGAGAAGTCGACCGGATCGTCGCTGCCGCCGTCGCGCTCCACATCACCCCATTCGGGTGCTTCGGCGTCGTCGACGGTATCGCTGCTGCTACTGGAGCTGGACGAGCTGACCGGTATCGCATCCATCGGCGGCTCGGACTCGCGTTCGTCACCCTCGAGATTGTCGGGGTTGTCGTCGGCGAACTCGAGCAGGGGATTGCTTTCGGCGATCTGACGCAGCTCAGCCTCGAGCTCAAGCTGCGACAGCTGCAGGAGGCGAATGGCCTGTTGCAACTGTGGTGTCAGCGTGAGCTGCTGATTGAGGCGAAACTGCAGTCCGGGTTTCATGCCAGCCGGTCAGGATGAACGTGAAGGTCATCCTAACTCTTGCCTCCTGGGTCGGCCATAGGTCGAAGGCGAAATCGCGTACTACCTCAGATTTAGCCCTGACGGTCGGCTGTTCCGCAGCCGTTACAGGCGGAATTCGCGACCCAGGTACACCTCGCGGACCTTTTCGTCGGCGAGGATATGTGCTGGCGTTCCACGCGAAAGCACTTCACCGTCGTTGAGGATGTACGCGCGATCGCAGATGCCCAGCGTCTCGCGCACATTGTGGTCGGTGATGAGCACGCCGATGCCGCGTTCCTTCAGATGGCGCACGATGCGCTGGATTTCGCCCACCGAAATGGGGTCGACGCCCGCGAACGGTTCGTCCAGCAGCATGTAACGCGGATGCGCGGCCAGTGCGCGTGCAATTTCGACGCGGCGACGTTCGCCACCGGACAGGCTGATGCCCTTCTGGTCGGCGATATGCGCGATCTTGAGCTCGTCCAGCAGGCTTTCCAGCTCGTTGGTGCGACGCTTCTCGTCCCAGCCTTCACGCAGTTCCAGCACCGCCATGATGTTGTCGGCCACGGTAAGACGACGGAACACCGAGGCTTCCTGCGGCAGATAACCGATGCCGAGCTTGGCGCGCTGGTGCATCGGCAGGCCGGTGATGTCCTGCTTGTCCAGCTTGATGGTGCCGGCGTCGGCTTCGATCAGGCCGACCACCATGTAGAAACACGTCGTTTTGCCGGCGCCGTTGGGGCCGAGCAGACCCACCACCTCGCCTTCGCGGATGGAAAAGGCAAAGTCGCGCACGACCTGCCGCGCCTTGAAACTTTTTTGCAGACCTTCAGCAGACAGCATCAGTGGCCCTCGGCCGGTTTCGTGGCCGGTTGCGGCGGCGCTGGCGGCGTGCCCGGCTTCGGCGGCGTAGCGGCAGGCACCGGAGCCCCTGCGGGCTTCTGCTTGGGCAGGATCACGCCGTGCACCAGGCCGTCGCCGGCGGCTTCGCCGGTGATCAGCGAGGTCTGCGTGTTGTAGACCAGCTTGTCGCCATGAAACTCACCGCGACCCTGCTGGCGCACCACGGCGTTACCCGTAAGCACCGCAATGCCGTTGATGTTGTCGTAGTCCAGCTGCAAGGCATCGCCCTGCATCAGGTTGCCGGCGTCGTCGAGCTGCTCGATATGGGCCAGGTTGCCGGTCACGACCGCACGCGCCACCTGGGTGTCGGCATCGAGGTAGAGCTTGGCCAGGGCGCCGGTCAGCTTCATCGTGCCCTGCGTGGCCACGACATTGCCGGTGAGCGTGGTGACCGTATTGGGCGCGTTGAACCCGTCCATGGACTTGGACGAGAAGTTCATCGGCTGATTGCGGTCATCCTGCTTGGCCAGCGCCGGCTGCAGGATGAGCAGTCCCAGGCCCAGCAGGGCGAGGTGCAGCTTGAGACTTCTTGGGTCGCGGCGGAAACGAGCCGGTGACTTCATCGAACAGCTCCAGATGATTGGTGTTGAGGTTGGCACGCATGCCCACCCCGTTAAGTGTACGTGCGCCTTGCTTCATATGCGCTGGGGCATCCGTCACCATTCGGTTTTCTTTTGGCCAGGCAGTGACCTCGGAGGTGTGCATCTCGGCCGCATCGGTCTGGGCAAAGGCCGCCCGGTGCATGTAGACCGGGCCCTGCAGCTTGAGCAGGGTGCCGCTCTTGTCGACCCAGGCGTACAGCGACTTGCCCAGCCAGGGCGGCACGCCGGCCTCATTGGAGGGCAGCGTGAAGTCCGGCGTGTTGATGTACAGCGACTCGTCGTTCTCGCGGCGCTCCAGGTGCGGGGCGACCATCTCGAAGCTCGGCAAGCCATCCACGTCGTACGACCACAGCTGGAAATTGGTCAGCGTATAGCCCGAACGGGGCGGGCCCACGAAGTCGCTGACCTTCGGCGCGGGCGCCAGCGCCCAGTAGAGCAACTGCGCCGCACCGGTGGCCAGGCCGATCAGCACGATCGCCACCGGGAGACCCCGGTCGCGCAGATAAGATCGCAAGCTCACTGCCAGCGCTCCCGCTCGGCATCGGTCTTGCCCTGGGCATGCAGGATCAGGTCGCAGACCTCGCGGGCCGCGCCCTGGCCACCGCCCAGGCGGGTGCGCCAGTGCGACTGCTCAGCCACCCAGGGATGGGCGTTCGCCACCGCGACAGCCAGGCCCGCGATGCGCATGGCGGGCAGGTCGGGCAGGTCGTCGCCAACGAAGGCGGCCTGTTCCGGCGCCAGGTTCAGCGCTTCCAGCAACTGCTCCAGGCAGGCGCGCTTGTCGCCCTGGCCCTGGTAGACGTGGGCGATGTCCAGTTCCTCCGCGCGCAACGCCACCGGATGGCTGATGCGGGCGGAAATGATGGCCACGTGCACACCCTGGCCCATCAGCAGTTTCAGGCCCAGGCCGTCATGCACGTGGAAAACCTTGGTCTCGCGGCCATCTTCGGCGTACCACAGGCGGCCATCCGTCAGGGTCCCGTCCACGTCGAACACGACGAGGCGGATCTTGGCGGCGCGGGCGAGAACATCGGCGGGAAGGTCAGCCAGATACATGGGAGCCGTCGGCAAGAGGAAAGGGCGATACCGTCAAACGCCGGTCAGCGCAGACGGTGCACGCAGGAATAGATAGCAGCCGAGCCTTTCGATCAGACCACACGGGCGCGGAGCAGATCGTGAATGTTAAGCGCTCCCACCACCTGCTGCTTGTCGTTGACCACCAGCAGCGCGTGAATCTGGTGCTTTTCCATCAGCTGGGCGGCCTCGATGGCCAGCTTGTCCGCACCGATGGTCTTGGGGCCGCGGGTCATCAGCTCGGCCACGGTGGCGCCGCGCAGGTCCAGGTCGTCATCGTCCAGCGCACGGCGAAGGTCGCCGTCGGTAAACACGCCGAGCAGGTGGTGATCGGCGTCGACCACGGCGGTCATGCCCAGCTGCTTGCGGGTCATTTCCATCAGCGCCTGGGTCAGCGAAGCGTTCGGCGGCACCGCCGGAATGCCTTCGCCGGTGTGCATCACATCGCTGATGTGCAGCAGCAGGCGACGGCCCAGGCTGCCTGCAGGATGGGAGCGGGCGAAGTCTTCGGAGGTGAAGCCGCGGGCCTCGAGCAGCGCGATGGCCAGGGCATCGCCCATGACCAGGGCAGCGGTAGTGCTGGCCGTGGGCGCCAGCCCGAGCGGGCAGGCTTCGGCGGCGATGCTGGCGTCCAGGTGCACATTGGCCTGGTCCGCCAACGACGAATTAGCGTTGCCCGTGATCGCGATCAGGGGGATGCCCTGGCGCTTGATCACCGGCAGGATGAACAGCACTTCGTCGGTTTCGCCCGAGTTGGACAGGGCCAGCACGATGTCCTGCGGCAGGATCATGCCCAGGTCGCCATGGCTGGCTTCACCCGGGTGGACGAAGAAAGCGGGCGTGCCGGTGGACGCCAGCGTGGCGGCGATCTTGCGGGCGACGTGGCCCGACTTGCCCATGCCGGTGACGACCACGCGGCCGGCGCAGCTCATGATCAGGCGGCAGGCTTCCACGAATTCGGGGCCGATGCGCGGCTCCAGGGCGCGGATGGTCGCCGCCTCGGTGGCGATCACGGTGCGCGCGCTCTGCACGATGGCGTCGGCGTTGATCGCAAGCGGGTTGGCTGGGGCGACGTAGGCGTTCATGCGTCCTCAAAAGTCTTGCGGTTTCCCGTCATAACCCTGAATGGGCGTCTGTAGACGGGAAACTCGGGTGTATCAATAGGTTGTGGGTGATCAACGGCCTAATTGAGAGGGCGCTGACGTCACGTGTCGTTTCTGCGACAGAGGTTTTCCATTAACATGGCATATTCGCATTTTAACGTCATAGTCGCTGCCATTGGGTTCGGTTCCTGACCGGATCGGCGGCGCTGACCCCAACTCTGCAAGTGGAAAAACCATGGACGCTGCCACCATCCAGGCAATGATCGAACAAGGCCTGCCCGGTGCTCAGGCTTCCGTCAGTGGCGACGACGGCGTGCACTTTGAAGCCCAAGTGGTGGCGGAACAGTTCGCCGGCAAGCTCCCGCTGGCGCGGCACCGCCTGGTTTACGCCACGCTTGGCGATCTCATGGGCGGTGCGATCCACGCGCTGGCCCTCAAGACGCTGACCCCCGCGGAAGTCGCTGCGCGCCATTAAGGCGGCGCTGCACTTCCGAGCCATTCATTCGCAAGGACTTTCCATGGCCAAGATCCTGATCAGTGGCGGCGAGCCGCTCCACGGTGAGGTGGGTATTTCGGGCGCCAAGAACGCCGTACTCCCGATTCTCGCTTCCTGCCTGCTGGCCGACGAGCCGGTGGCGATCAGCAACGTGCCGCATCTGCACGATGTGACGACCTTCATCGAGCTGCTTGGCCAGATGGGCACGCAGCTGGTGCTGGACGACCGCATGAAGATGCACATCGACCCGCGCACCACCGACCGCCACTTCGCCCCGTATGACCTGGTGCGCACCATGCGCGCCTCGATCCTGGTGCTGGGCCCGCTGGTGGCCCGCTTCGGCGAGGCGGAAGTATCGCTGCCCGGCGGTTGCGCGATCGGCTCGCGTCCGGTGGACCAGCACATCCGCGGATTGCAGGCGCTGGGCGCCGAAGTGGTCGTGGAGAACGGCTACATCAAGGCCAAGGCCAAGCGCCTGAAGGGCGCGCGCATCTCGATGGACATGGTCACCGTGACCGGCACCGAGAACATCATGATGGCCGCCGCGCTCGCGCAGGGCACCACTGTGATCGAGAACGCCGCGCAGGAACCGGAAGTGGTCGACCTGGCGCATTGCCTGATCGCCATGGGCGCGCAGATCGAAGGCGCCGGCACCTCCACCCTGGTCATCCACGGCGTGGAGCGCCTGCACGGCGCCGAGTACGAAGTGCTGCCCGACCGCATCGAAACCGGCACCTTCCTGGTCGGCGCGGCAATGACCGGCGGCAAGGTGCGTGCGCGCAACGCCCGCGCCGATACGCTCGATGCCGTGTTGTCCAAGCTGGAAGAAGCCGGCGCGCACATCTCCACCGGCGCCGACTGGATCGAGCTCGACATGCGCGGCCGTCGCCCCAAGGCGGTGAACATCACCACCGCGCCGTACCCGGCGTTCCCCACCGATATGCAGGCGCAGTTCACCGCGCTCAACTGCGTGGCCGAAGGCGTGGGCGTGATCACCGAGACCGTGTTCGAAAACCGCTTCATGCACGCGCTGGAACTGCAGCGCCTGGGCGCGGATATCCGCCTGGAAGGCAATACGGCGATCATCAAGGGCGTGGAAAAGATGAGCGGTGCGCCCATCATGGCGACCGACCTGCGTGCGTCCGCTTGCCTGGTGCTCGCCGGCCTGGTGGCCGAAGGAGACACCACGGTGGATCGCGTGTACCACATCGATCGCGGCTACGAGAACATCGAGGAAAAGCTCGGCGTGCTTGGTGCGAAGATTCGTCGACTGCCTTCCTGAGTCAGGTTTGACATGCGCTATGAAAAAGGCCGCTGATGCGGCCTTTTTCTTTCAGTGCGGCGATAACCGATCAATTGCTCTTGTAACTGACCAACTGCAATTCCAGATTGCCGCCGTCGCTCTGCGAGAGCTTCACCGGTACCGGATATTTCTGCGGTGCGTACCACGCGCTGAAGCTGTTCTGGTCGCTGCTGCGCACCACGCGTTCGGCCTGGAAACTGCCGGCAGGCACCTTCACAGCTTCCTTGCCGGCGACCTTGAATTCCTGCGTTTCCACATTGCGCTTCACCGCAACCGGCAGCGACACGGACTGCTTGCCGCCACGCAGGGCGAGGCCGATCGCGTATGAGGTGGTGTTGCGATCCACCATGCCCGGTGCGCTCGGATACGTCATCGGTCCCTTGCCGTCGTCTACCGTCACCTGGCCGCTGGTCCAGTTCACGTCGGTGTGGCGCTGCTTGTTCTTGAAGCCGGCGTCCATCTTGTAGTCGTAGCTGACGGTTTCCGGCGCACCGTTGTTCCAGCGGAACGTGGTGGTTTCATTCGAGTTGGCGCCAAGTGCCGCCGCGATGCCGCCGGTTCCCTTGATCTGGTTGCTGTACACCCACTGGCCATTGGCTGCGGGCTTGAGCGAGACCACGGCCTCGCCGATCACCTGGCCACCTTGCGATACCTGATAGGTCGCCGTGAACGGGGTAGGTGCGGGTGCCGCGGCAAATGCAACCGATGTGGAAAAGGCCAGCGCGAGGCCGGCAGCGAACGTGCGGAGGGAATGGGATGAGGTCATGGGGACCTCAGTCTACGGGCCGTTCCTGAACGACTTGTAGAGGACTGGAAAACCCTCAGTCAACCAATGCGCCGTGGCGCAGTTGCAGCGGCGCATCCAGCAGCTTGCCGTCCAGCGCCACGCGGTTGGGCGCGATCAGGTCCAGGCGTTGCTCGGCCATCAGTTTGAGCACCGCTGGCAGCAGCTGGTGTTCGAAGGTGAGCAGGCGATGGGCGAGCTGGCCTTCGTCGTCGCCGGGCTGGATCTGGATGCGCGCTTGCGCGATCACCGGGCCGCCATCGAGTTCGGCGGTCACGTAGTGCACGCTGGCGCCGTGCTCCGCGTCGCCCGCTTCGAGCGCGCGGCGGTGCGTGTGCAGGCCGCGATACTTGGGCAGCAGCGACGGGTGGACGTTGATCATGCGACCAACCCACGGCGCGAGTGCCTCGCCGTCGATGATGCGCATGAAGCCGGCGAGCACCAGCACCTGCGCGCCGCTGGCGTCGAGTCGTCGAAACAGTTCGAAGTCGAAATCCCGCCGGTTGGCGAAATCCTTCGGGTTCAGCGTGAAGGTGGGGATGCACGCATCCTTGGCCAGCTGCAGCGCGCCCGCGTTGGGCTTGTCGCTGCCGACCACCACGAAGTCGACCGGCAGCACGCCCGCATCGCGGGCGACGATCAGGGCTTGCAGGTTGCTGCCGCGCCCGGATGCGAGCACGGCGACGCGAAGGCGCGGAGCAGTCACGAACTCAACCGATGTGCACGCGCTCGTCGCCCTGCGCGGGCACGATCTGGCCGATCACCGAGCTGGCCAGGCCATGCTTGGCCAGCAGGGCGCTCGCAGCGTCGACGGCATCGCGCGGCAGGATGACGGTGAAGCCCACGCCGCAGTTGAAGGTGCGCCACATTTCCTCGCGCGCCACGTTGCCTTCGCGCATCAGCCACTCGAACACCGGCGGCAGCACGATGGCGGCCGCATCGATGTGGATGCCGAGGTTGTCAGGCACCACGCGGATGATGTTTTCCTTCAGGCCGCCACCGGTGATGTGGGCCATGCCGTGCACCGGCTGGTTCTTCAGCAGATCCAGCATCGGCTTCACATAGATGGTGGTCGGCGCCATCAGTGCGTCGGCCAGGGTGACGCCGCCCAGATCCAGATCCAGCGGATTGCCGGCGCGCTCGAGGATCTTGCGGATCAGCGAATAGCCATTGGAATGCGGACCGGAGGAGGCCACGCCCAGGATCACGTCGCCGGCCACGATGGCGTTGCCGCTGAGCAGCTGCGACTTTTCCACGGCGCCGACGGTGAAACCGCCCAGGTCGTATTCACCCGGCGGGTACATATCGGGCATTTCCGCCGTTTCGCCGCCGATCAGCGCGCAACCAGCCAGCTCGCAGCCCTTGGCGATGCCGCCGACCACGGCCACGGTGGTGTCCACGTCCAGCTTGCCGGTGGCGAAGTAGTCGAGGAAGAACAGCGGCTCGGCGCCCTGCACCAGCACGTCGTTCACGCACATGCCGACCAGGTCGATGCCGATCGTGTCGTGGCGACCCAGCTGCTGGGCCAGCTTCAACTTGGTGCCCACGCCGTCCGTGCCGGAGACCAGCACCGGCTCCTTGTACTTGCCCGACAGGTCAAAAAGACCGCCGAAACCGCCCAGGCCGCCCATCACTTCGGGACGGGAGGTGCGCTTGACCAGCGGCTTGATGCGTTCGACCACGGCATTGCCTGCGTCGATATCGACGCCAGCGGCGCGGTAGGTGAGTGCGTCGGACATGGGGGCAACCCGGCGGGGAGAAACGACAAATTGTAGCAGCGTAGGGGGATCGTTTCCTGAGTGATGACGCTGAACCGGGACATCTTCGATGGACGCTAGGGGGCGGATTGGGCAGACTTCCGGCGTCCCCCACCGGATTTCGGTCCCCATGCGCCTGTCCCGCCTGCTGCTCGTCTGTTTCATGCTGGGCCTCGCCCCGCTGCTGTCCGTGCATGCGCAGGGGCAGGTGTCGCCGTACACCGTGACCGTGTCCGTGGCCGATACCAGCGAGGCTGCCCGCAACAATGCCTTCGGCGACGCCCTGGCCCAGGTGCTGGCGCGGACCTCCGGCGGCCAGGACCTGAGCGCCAAGCCGGGCTACGCCGATGTGCTCAAGGGCGCCTCGGGCATCGTCCAGCAGTATCAGTACCAGCGGGCCACCACCGGTATGGCCCTGCAGGTCACCTTTGACCAGGCCGCCGTACAGCGCGCCGTGTCCCAGATGGGCGTGTCCGGCGGCGGTTCCCGTCCTCCGGTGCTACTGGTGGTGCGTGATGAGGACGGCAGCGTGCTCACCCGCGATGCGCTGTCCACGCTGACCCAGACCGTTGCCGCCAAGGGCTATAGCACCGTGCTGGCCGATCCGGCCAAGACCGGCGACACACCGAATCTGACCAGTGCCGAGCCCGACCAGGTCGCTGCCATGGCGCGGCAGTACAAGACCGGCCTGATGCTGCTGGGCCAGGTCCATGGCAACGCCGCGGACTGGGTGCTGCTGTCGGGCGGTGCCCAGCAGAAGTGGAGCACGCAGGGCGCCAACGTCGCCGCCGTACTCACCGATGCAGGCAACGGGCTGGCCGACCGTCTCGGCAAGCAGCTCAATGTGATCGGCTCGGTGACGGTCGACGGCAAGCTGTGGGTATCGCAGATCAATTCGGCCATGGATTACGCCAACCTCGTGGCCGTTCTGCGCGCCGATCCCAATGTGCGCCAGGTGACCACGCTCAGCGCGCAGGGCGATGGCATGTTGTTCCTGGTGAAATCCAGCCTGCCGATGGATGCCCTGACCAATAGCCTCGCCGCCGGCGGCCGCGTCCTGCGCGGCGATTCGCATGGCGATGCGGATGCCAGCCTGCGCTGGGTCCACTGATTGCGCCGCGGCGAAAGCCGCGTCATGCGTGCGCCAGCCTGGATCCGGCGCGCGTTTCTTACCGCCTTTCTCATGGGATGAGCCATGTCGATGACGCCTGACAGCTCCCGCCGCTGGCAAATGCTCGCGATCACCGCGGTCATCCTTTACCTGTTCTGGCTGCTGGCGCCGGTGATGATGCCGTTCGTGGTGGCGGCGATGCTGGCTTACCTTGGCGATCCGCTGGCCGATCGTCTGCAGCGGCTGGGCATGGGACGCACGCTGGCGGTAAGCATCGTCTTCATCGTGCTGCTGCTGGTCACCGTTGGCGCGCTGATCCTGCTGGTCCCGCTGATTTCCCGCCAGATCGACAATCTGGTGGACAACATGCCCCGCTATGTGGAGTGGGCCCGCGATACGGCGCTGCCCTGGGTGCAGGCCAAGCTGCACCTCGATCCCAGGGCGTTCGACACCGATCGCCTGATCCAGCAGATCAAGGATCACCTGGGCTCGATCGGCAATGCGGCTTCGGTGGTGCTGGGCAAGATTTCCCGCTCCAGCGTGGGCGTGATTTTGTGGCTCACCAACCTGGTGCTGATCCCGGTGGTGGCGTTCTACCTGCTGCGCGACTGGGACCGCATGGTGGCGTGGATCGACCGCATCCTGCCGCGCTCGATCGAGCCGACTGTTGCCCACCTCGCGCGTGAAGCGGACAGCGTGCTCGGCGCCTTCGTGCGCGGCCAGCTGCTGGTGATGCTCGCGCTGGGCATCTTCTACGGCGTGGCGCTCACGCTGATGGGGCTGTCGGTGGGCCCGCTGATCGGTATGATCGCCGGCTTGCTCAGTTTCGTGCCCTATCTTGGCTTCATCGTGGGCTTCGGCTCCGCGCTGATCGCCGCGATGGTGCAATACGGCGACTGGACGCATGTGCTGATCGTGGTAGGCATCTTCACCGTCGGCCAGTTGCTGGAAGGCTATGTGCTGGTGCCCCAGCTGGTGGGCGACAAGATCGGCCTGCATCCGGTGGCGGTGATTTTTGCCGTGCTGGCCGGCGGTTACCTGTTCGGCTTCCTCGGCGTGCTGTTGGCCTTGCCGGCGGCGTCGGTGATCCTGGTGCTGCTGCGCTACCTGACCGAGCGCTACCGACAAAGCGATTTATACACGGAGGAGGGCGCGGGCGATCCCGTGCTCACCGAAGTGGATGTGGTCGTCGAGACGCCGCAGGGCGAAGTGGAAACCCGCACCGTGGTCGACGACCGAGGCAACCCGAAGGACGCAGTACCGCCCCCATGATTCCGCAGTTGCCGCTTGCCCTGCGTTGGCCTCGCCGCCAGCGTTTCGAACATTTTCATCCCGGCAGCAACGCCGGGACGCTCGCTGCCGTTGAGCAGCTGGCCCACGCGGCGCACACGCCATGGCTCTACCTGGCGGGGCCCACTGGCAGCGGCAAGAGCCATCTGCTGATGGCCGCATGCCAGGCTGCCATCCAGGGTGGTCGCACGGTGCAATACCTGCCCTTGGCCAGTATCGGCAACCGCGCTGCGGCGATCCGTGGCGTGGCCGGGAGCGAATTCCTGGCGCTGGACGATCTGGGCGCCATCGCGGGCGACCGCGAGGCGGAGCACGCCTTGTTCGACTTGTACAACCAGGCCAAGGCCGAAGGCGCCGCGTTCTTGTTCGCGGCCGAGGTGTTGCCCGTGCAGCTGGGACTGGTGCTGCCGGATCTGCGCTCGCGTCTTGGTGCCTGCCAACAGGCTTTGCTGAAGCCGCTGGACGATGCGGAACGGCGCAACGTGTTGCGTGAGCAGGCGGCGACGCGGGGGATCGAGCTGGACGACACGGTGCTGGATTGGCTGTTCAATCGCTACGCGCGGGATCTGGGCGCGCTGCTTGATCTGCTTGACCAGATCGACCGGGCTTCGCTGGCGGCGAAGCGGCGCATCACGGTGCCGTTTTTGCGGGTTTTTCTGCGTGAGTCTGAGCCGGGCGCCTGATTTTTCCCGTCACCTTGTGGGAGCGCACCCTGTGCGCGACTGAGGTAGAACGCAGCGGGACGGTCGCGCACAGGGTGCGCTCCCACAGGGGTTAGGTGGCTCTGGCTACAAAAAAGGCGCCCGAAGGCGCCTTTTTCTTATGACCAATAACGCAGCCTCACGCCATCAACAAACGCGGCGTCGCATTCGCGCTGATCGCATCCACCATCGCCTGCGCCACATTGAGGTTGCCTGCAATGATGTTGCCGCTTTCCGGGATGCCGTCGCGACCGGCGAAATCGCAGTAGCGACCACCGGCCTCTCGCACCAGCAGGGCGCCGGCGGCCATGTCCCACGGCTTGAGGCCGATCTCGAAGAAGCCGTCGAAGCGACCGGCAGCCACGTAGGCCAGGTCCAGCGCGGCCGAGCCGGAGCGACGGATGTCCTCGGCCTGGCCGAGCAGGGCGCGGGTCATGTCCAGCTGGGAGTCCAGGTGCGAACGCTGGCGATAGGGGAAGCCGGTGCCGATCATCGCGCCGGCCAGATTCTCGCGCTTGGCCACGCGCATGCGGCGGTCGTTGACGTAGGCGCCATCGCCCTTGCTGGCAGTGAACAGTTCGTCGCGCAGCGGATCGAACACCACCGCATACACCGGCTCACCCTTGTCGAGCAGGGCGATGGAAACGGAGAAGTGCGGAATGCCGCGCAGGTAGTTGTGCGTGCCGTCCAGCGGATCGATCACCCACACCAGCGGGCCCTTGCCGATCGCGCCGCTTTCCTCGGCGAGGAAGGCGTGGGTGGGGTAGGCGCGCTTGAGTTCCTTCACGATCTCGGCTTCGGCCAGGCGATCGACTTCCGAGGCGAAGTCCATGCGCTGCTTCTCGACGATATTGAGTCCGTCGATGCGGTTCATATAGCGCAGGATGATGTTTCCTGCGGCGCGCGCGGCGCGCACCGCGACATTAATGGCGGGTCTTGGCATGGCTTCGGCTTTCAAAAGAACGGGGTTTTGGCCGCGAAGTCTATCAGAGACATGGCCGCGAGGCAGTCCCGGGAGGCCGACCGGGCGCGTCGCGTTTGACAGGAAGCCCGGAGGTTTCCAAGCTTTGCGCCCGTTTACCCGAGTTTTCCTGCCCCGATGAGCGCTGAATCCGACCTCGCCGCCCGCATCCGCTACGTGCTGGTGCGCACCTCGCACCCCGGCAATATCGGCAGCGCAGCCCGCGCCATCCGCACCATGGGCTTCGACCGGATGGCCCTGGTGGCCCCGCACCGCTTCCCGGACCGGGAGGCTTCGGCCCTGGCCGCCGGCGCCGACGAGGTGCTGGAAAACGCCACCGTGAGCGAAGGTCTGGTCGATGCCCTGGCCGGCACCAGCCTGGCCCTGGGCCTCTCGGCCCGCCGCCGTGGCGTGGACCTGGAGGAACTCACCCCGCGCGAAGCCGCCAGCCGTGCCCTGGCCGCGGCTGCCCGCGGCGAGCAGGTGGCCCTGGTGTTCGGCAATGAGCGCACCGGCCTGGAGAACGAAGAACTGGCGCGCTGCCACGCGATGGTGCGCATCCCCAGCGTGGACGATTTCAGCTCCTTGAATCTCTCGCAGGCCGTGCAGGTGATGGCGTACGAGTTGCGCGTGGCATCGCTGGGCGAGGTGAATGTACCGGTTCGCGCGGACGCCGAACCACCGGCCGATGCGGCGCAGATGGAGCGCTTCTTCGAGCACCTGTCGCAGATGCTCGACGATATCGATTTCCACAAGGGACGCGCGCCCACCACCATCATGTTGCGCCTGCGCAAGCTGTTTCAGCGGGCGCAGCCTGATGAGCGCGAGTTGCGCGTAATGCATGGCATTTTTGCCGATGCACAGCGGATGGCGCAGATTGCTACGGACAAGATCAAGGCGTCGAAGGGCTGAGTAGATCGCTGCGCGACGCTTGGTTCCATTGTGGGAGCGCACCCTGTGCGCGACGGCGAGGCATGGATCGAAACCGAGGCCGTCGCGCACAGGGTGCGCTCCCACAGAAACGCTCTCAGGCCTTAGAACCCGTCTTCTTCCACATCAATCTTCGGCAACCGCGCTACCAGCAGCTTGTCGATGCGCGCACCGTCCAGATCCACCACTTCCACCCGGAAGCCGCGCCACTCGAAGGTTTCGCCGGTCTGCGGGATGTGGCCGAGCACGGCCATCACCATGCCTGCCGCCGTGCGGTATTCATGCTCTTCCTCGCCGGGCAACGCATCGACCCCCAGCAGTTCACGCAGGTCGTCGGTGGACAGCGAGCCGTCGATCAGCCAGCTGCCATCCTCGCGAGGCGTGATCAGCGGGCTTTCCTTGGTGTCGCTGCTGCCCAGCTGGGTGGCGCCCACAATGGCGGCTAGCAGGTCATTGAGTGTCACCAGACCTTCGATGTCGCCGTATTCGTCGACGACGAGCGCCAGTTGCGTTTCCGCATCGCGGAATTCTTCCAGCAAGTCCAGCGCTCGTGCGGTAGCGGGCACGTAGAGCGGCTTGGAGAGCTGGCCGAAGATGTCGGGCTTGCCTTCGGCATAGCTGCGCAGCAGGCGCTTTACTTCGACCACGCCGAGAATGTCGCTTTCGTCGCCGCGGTATACCGGGTAGCGCGAGTAAGGCGTGGTGCGCAGGATCTCAGCGCTCTCCTGGTAATTGGCCGCTGCATCCAGCCACACGATGCGCGTGCGCGGCGTCATCACGCTGTCCACCGTGCGATCGCCCAGGCGCAGCACGCGATTGACCATGTTGTGTTCGTCGCGATCAAGCACGCCGTGCTCGGCGCTTTCCGCCACCAGCAGGCGGATTTCCTCTTCCGTGGCCACGTCGCTGCCGCGTCCCTTAACGCGCAGCAGGCGCAACAGGAAGCTGCTGGAAAGATTGAGCAGCCACACGAAGGGCGCGGTGATGCGCGACAACACCATCATCGGCATCGACACATAGCCGGAGATCAGCTCGGGCGCGGACAGCGCGAGGCGCTTGGGCACCAGCTCGCCAATGACGATATTGATGAAGGAAATCAGCACAAAGCCCAGCACCAGGCCGATGATCCTGGCATAGGGCTCGATCCAGGCTGCGCGTCCGCCATGGATGGCGTTGGCAATGTGGTCGCCCAGCGCATCGCCGGCCAGGGCGCCGGTAATCAGGATCACCATGGTCATGCCCACCTGGACGGTGGAAAGGAAGCGCTCGGGTGCTTCGGCATTGCGCAGGGCCATGCGGGCACGGCGGCTGTCGCGGGCCATGTGCTTGAGGCGGCTCTTGCGCGAGGCCACCAGGGCCATTTCCGACAACGCGAAAAAGCCGTTGAACAGGGAAAGCACGATGACGAGGGCGATTTCGGTCAGCATGCGGGTCGCCGGCCGGTGGGGAGGTCGCGTTTGGACATGAGACGCAGTGTAAGTCCTAAGAGGCCCGGAGGGGCCGGCAGGGTTTGATGCGGTGCGGCTCGGGGCTCCTGTAACATATCCGTCATTTTCCGCCCCCCTCGCACCCAGGCAATAACCGCATGTTTTCATTGCAAACGATTTTCGGCAAAGGCGACAAGTTCTATGGCCTGCTCGAACAGAGCGCCGAGGCTGCTCGCGAAAGCGCCAAGGCCCTGCACGAGCTGGTCACGCGCCGGGACCACGCCCCGGTGATGGCTGCCTTCGCCGCCGCGCGCCAGCGCGAGAAGGCGCTGGCGGGGCAGATCAGCGAGGAACTGGTGAACACCTTCGTCACCGCGCTGGATCGCGAGGACATCGAAGCGCTCAACTCGGCGCTCTACAAGATTCCCAAGACCATCGAGAAGTTTGCCGAGCGCTACGAGATCGTCGCCGATCGAGTGAGCGATGTGGATTTCGCCGCTCGCGCGCTGATCCTGGAACGCGCCACCGGCGTGGTGTCGGAAATGATCGGCGAGCTGCGCCGCGGCCTGCGCATCGATCCGGTGAAGAAGCTGCAGGATCGCTTGCAGACGCTGGAGTCGGAAGGCGATCGCATGTTGCTCTCGCCGTACCGCACGCTGTACGTGGAAGGCGGCGATGCGATGCGCGCGATGCTGGCGAAGGACTTGTTCGAGCTGCTCGAAAAAGCCATCGACAAGTGCCGCGACGTGGGCAATACCGTGTACTCGATCGTGCTGAAGAATTCCTGAGGCGCGACCTGATGAATCCCTTTCAAGTAAGCCGCCCGGTTGTGTTCCGGGCTTACGGCGTTGTGCGCGGGGTGCGCGCATGAGCATCGGTCTGGCTATTGCCGTGGTGCTGATCGCGCTGGCTTTCACCTATATCAACGGCTTCCACGACACCGCCAACTCCATCGCCACGGTGGTGGCGACCAAGGTGCTGACGCCCGGCCAGGCCGTGATGATGGCCGCGATCACCAACCTGATCGGTGCACTGTGGGGCACGGCGGTGGCCAAGACCATCGCGTCGGGCCTGATCGATACGCATGTCATCGATGCGGGGCCACAATTGCTCATCTGCGCCTTGCTGGCCGCCACGGTGTGGAACCTCATCACCTGGTGGTGGGGTCTGCCTTCCAGTTCCAGTCACGCACTCGTTGGTGCGCTGGTCGGCGCGGCGATCGCGGCGTCCGGCAACAACTTCGCTTCGGTGATCTGGTCGCAGGGCGGCGCGCACTGGTGGGATGGCAAGGGCGTGGTGCCCAAGGTCATCCTGCCGATGGTGATTTCACCCTTGCTGGGTTTCATCATCGGCTTTCTGTTGATGGGCGGGTTGTATGCCTTGCTCAGCTGGTTCTCCAGTCGCACCGGCTTCCTGCGGCGATTTGGTCGCACGCCATTCGTGAATGCGTTTTTCGGCAAGGCGCAGATCGTCTCGGCCAGCGCGATGGGTCTGGCGCACGGCATGAACGATGCGCAGAAGAGCATGGGCATCATTGCGCTCGCCCTGGCGGGCGCAACCACCGCCGGTCAGTTTGACGGCCTGCCCGAGTGGCTTAGCTTCCTGCGCATTCATGGTTCGGCTGATGGTGGCTTCAATGTGCCCGCGTGGGTCGCCGTGGTTTGCGCACTGACGATGGCTGGCGGTACCGCAGGTGGTGGCTGGCGCATCATCAAGACGCTGGGTCACAAGATGGTGAAGCTGCATCCCATCAACGGCTTCGCGGCCGAGGGCAGCTCGGCGGCGGTGATTCTCACCGCGTCGGCCTTCGGCATTCCGGTGTCGACCACGCATAACGTGTCGGCGTCGATCATGGGTGTGGGTGCGGCCAAGCGCTGGAATGCGATCCGTTGGTCGGTGGTGGAGCGGATGGTGTGGGCGTGGATTCTTACGTTGCCGATTACGGCGTTGTTGGCGTATGGGTTTGTGAGGTTGGCGGCGACGTTTTGAGTGGGGTTTGGTTGTTGTGGCTTGCTGATTGATCAAGTGTGCAAGCGAGCAAGCGGTGCGCCACACTTCTCCCTCTCCCCTCCGGGGAGAGGGCCGGGGTGAGGGGCGGGTGCTCGCGGGAACGTTTCTTCTTTGCCGTCGTCCCGGCGCAGGCAGGGAGCCAGAGCCTCGGTTTCTGGTTGCCGCGTCACCGCCAGCGTGCCGCCTACGACGCAAAGCTAGTCCCTGTGGGACGCGGCGGGCGTTTCGAACGGCTGCCGCCGCTCGAGTCACTTTTCTTTGCTGGCCCAAAAGATCCCACGGGACTAGCTTCGCGTCGAAAGTAACCCAAAGAAAATGGCCTGATAACGCCCGCAGCATCGTGTTGGGATAAGCCCGATCGCTTGAGGTGCGTCGTTGTGGGACAACCTCCGAGGGTACACAGCGGGTACTGCAAAGCGCTGCGCAACGCGCCCGAATCGCTGAGGACTTAAAGCGGGGCCTCGCTGCGCATCGGCTTTGGGTCACACATAGCGCACTTGGTGCCACGCCTGGCGCTTGTCTGTGGGAGCGCACCCTGTGCGCGACAGCCACGCCACGGTGTACCGC
>NZ_JBFTQX010000009.1:0-159308 GCF_056399225.1 Dyella sp. 01N448
ACGCCCCGCATGCTGGGCAAACTTGCCGAGGGCCTGGCCGCCGTCGCCGCGCCGGACTCCACCTGGCTGTTCAATACGGGATTGCCGCACTACGTTCGCCAGGAAGATCCGGGCTACCTCGATCCCCGCAAGCGCGGGCATATCGTCTCCTACGGCATCACGGGCTTGCGCCACATCTTCGAGCCCTTCGGATTCTGCATTACGCCCCTGCCCGGGAAGTCGTTCGCGTTCCTGGCGGAATTCCAGCCAACTCAAGGCCAGCAGCAGTTCACCAGCGACCGCTTCTACGCGCCCGTGGAAGCCAATGTGCGACTTCTGCGTGAATCAGAGCTGCTCTATATCGCGGCATTTGAATCCGCGCGCTCGTACTACTATCAGAATGAATCGCTGGAGCGCGCGAAGTGGGCACTCAGCCTTGATAAAGAGCTGAAGCGGAAGTCCGCCTAACCCTGCCACCGCAGCAGCGGAATCCGGATGGGTCACGCAGCCGCGGCACTCGCCGCGGGGCGCGGCTGGTCGGCTGGCCTCGGCATGATTCGCCGCGAGGCCCTTGCATCACTGCCAACGCCTTCAGTGCAGCTCAGCCAGAACTCTGCGGCTCTGGCTGCCTGCTCCATGATCGCTCTTCAAGAGCAAGAAACACGTCAATCGGGCAAGCGCACACTCTGGCGCGGAGAGATGCCTCGCGAATAATGACGCTCCTCGCAGGCCTCCTTGGTCATCGCAGCAACCATGTGCGTTGGCTTCAGCGTACCGGCCCTGAAACCCTCTTCGTCAAAAAAGTGCAGCCTGTCGACGAACGCCTTGTCCCAGTCTCCATTGGCATCGAAATTGTGGCCAAAGGTCCTGTCGATGAACACGTCGACCACGTTCGCGAAACCGATGAAAAGCTCAAAGTCGAAACGCTCGAGCAGGAGTGGCAGCACATCCTGCGCGCGTATCCCTTCGAAGCCCTCATCTGAGCAATCCCAGTTCTCGTACTCTTCCTCATGCCTGCGCAGCAGCTGGTTATAGCGATAAGACTGGGGAAGCTCCTTCCAGAATTCCTGCACTGCCACCATTGCCTCAGGCCAACGCTGGTGGCCATTTCGTCCGATGATGTCGTGCACGGCAAAATAGCCTTTGTCTTTGAGGGCCAGTTTCACCTGGTCGAACAATCCCTCCAGATTCAATACGTGGTGCAGCGATTGATTGGCCATGATGCCCGTGTACTGGCCATCCGCCACCCATCGATTGAAGTCCCCTTCCACAAACTCCAGATGCTCCAGCACGCCCTCGCGCTCCGCCATCTCGCGGCCGCGCTTGAGCATGTGTGGATTGATGTCCAGGCAGCGAATGACGAATCGGGTGAGCCCCATTTCGCGCATGATTTTCGCGATGCGAACTTCTGCGTCGCAGTTACCTACACCGACGCTTAGGAAGACCGGCGATTCGTCGCCACAACGCGTGGCGCTCATGACGAAGTACTTGGCAAAGAACTGATCTGAACTGGTAAGGCCGAACTCTTCGAACATCGGCCTCAGATAATTATGCGACCAATAATGAAAGATCTCGGGAAGAACGTTGATGTCCTCAACATCCTTGTAGATTTCCTTTTCCGCCTCGATCTTCTTGGCGTAGGCGTCATCGTTGTATCCATGCCGGGAGCTCGCAGGATCGAAGGCAGGCTCCGCCGCGCTTGCAGGCGGGAAGGCGCCATCGCGATTCGTCTTGAAAAACGCCCTGATCCCCGGGAGGAAACGCTGGAACTGCGCCATAGCCATATCGCCCTCAATCGTTATGCTGGTCCACCAAGAAGAAACATTTTTCCCCCGAACCCACCGTCCGGGTCACAACCGATCCCATCGACGCTCGCGAAGCCCGGTCTCCGGACCCTGGGCACGCTGACGTGACCTTACCCACCTAATTGCCATGGGTATACGCGACGCCACGTCCTGTTGGCAATAGGCAGCATTGTGAGATGAGCCGCTCAACTCATTCCTGCGAAAGATGACTGATCAGCCAGTGACCTCGCCGCATAATCAGCCTGATTTTTTTACCATCCCATTACAGGCAAAACACACGCCCCCGCTCATTTCCGAGCCAGCAGTTTCTCGGAACCTAGCAGAGCCCGGCCGGTCGATCGAGTGATTTTCCGCCATTACAACACTATACTCATGGTCGCAAATTCATGCCGGTGCTTACTCCCGGCAGCACGGATTTATTCCAGGGAACCAGAGGGATCGACGTTTGTTCAGACAGCACTCGGATAAGCTGGCGCTTTTGTCTGTTCGCGCTCTTTCGTTGAGCGGATTGATTGCCGTTATTTTAGGCCTGTGGCTTACGCAGGTGCTCCAGGGATTGGACGGCCTGGTTACGTTTCATGGTCTACTTATATTGACCGGAATGCTGATACTGGGCGTTCTGCTAAGCCGCGTAGCCAACTGGCCAGTAGCCAACACAGTGCTTCTGCTGGCATTGCTTTTGTTGGTGCATTTTGTCGGTATAGCGCCACTGCTCGCGGCCTTTTTGGTGGCGGCCGCATCCTTGGTAATTGGATCCGTTATTTGCCGAAGCACCGCATGGGGTGACGTGGTAGTTGCCTCCTTGTGCGGTCTCGCCCTACTCGCCGCGGTGGCTGGGTGGCTGCTTCCTTTCCGGGTTCACTACTTTTCCACCTATCTGATCTTCCTTGGCGCAATCGTTTTCCTGGGCCGAAAGCGTCTGATGGGCGTGGCAGGAGGCGCGAGGCGTGGATGGCTGGACGCCGTCAGCGCGGCCCCGTTGCCCGCAGTACTTGGGGCACTGGCGATAGCGATGGCGGCCTTGGCGTTGTGCCCTCCTACGGTCCAGTATGACGACCTGGTCCTGCATCTTTTTATTCCCGAACAGTTGCTGGCTTTTGGCTATTACAAGATCGACGTTGCCAGTCAGGTTTGGAGCGCCGCGCCCTGGGCCTCGGATGTAGTTCAGGGTTACGTCGCGATCCTCGCCGGACACGAAGCGCGCGGCGCGGCAAATCTGATCTGGTTCTGTCTGTCCCTTGCTGGAATCTGGACGCTGGGCGGAGAACTTGGATTGACTCCGCCCTTCCGCTGGATGGCGATTGCGCTGTATGCGTCGCTTCCGACAGTCAGTGCGCTCCACGGAACGATGCAGGCGGACACCGCCATTACCGCGGTAACTGTCGCACTGACCGCCATTGTGGCGCGCATCTCAAATACACGCCGTGCGGCCTTGTTATTTCCTTTCTTCATTATCTCCGGCTTAGCGCTGGCGCTAAAGACAACACAGGCGCTGCTGGTAGTGCCCCTGGCCTTGGTGGCGCTTGCTTACGTTGGCTTTGGACCTTTCTTTCGTCAGCTTGCACGTGGATTCATTCCCGCACTGCTGATATTCGGATCGAGCCATACGTACGCGTGGCTTCTTACAGGAAATCCGCTCTTTCCACTATTCAACGGTTTCTTTAAATCTCCCTACGCCCCACTTCGCAATTTCGATGATCCTCGCTGGCATCACGGCTTTGGCCTGGACACGCTCTGGGCCTTGACCTTCCACACCAATCTTTTTCAGGAAGCGTCGGCTGGCTCGATAGGCTTCTCCCTGCTCGCCCTGAGCGGATGCCTGCTCGCAGCACTGTGCATAGCTCGAGTCAGGTGGATCGCGCTTGCATTGCTGGCTGCGGCGTTGGGGACGTTCGCCGGCATTCAATACGCGCGCTATCTTGTTCCGCTGTTTCCAGCGCTCATCGTCATCGCTCTCGTCGTATGGCAACGCGCCCGCCTGAATTTATTTGGCCAAGCCCTGCTGACCTTTGTCGTGTGGCTTAACATCCTATTTATTCCACTCTCGGTTTACATATACGAGGACGATCTGTACTGGACCATGCTTAGCAACATCAATACGCCGCCGGATGTCGTCAAGGCGGATATCCAGCGCAAATTCGCAATCGAATTGCTGGTTGCCAAACACCTTGATCTAGCATGGCCTGCCGGGTACTCACTGTATTTGGCAGACCCGGGGCGCCCATTTATTGCGCCTTTCGCGGGCCGGGCGTTTGGCAGCGCCTGGTACGACCCGAGCTTTCTGGGCGCCGCCGGACACGCTGACGAGGACGCGTCGGGCAACGCCTGGGCTGCCCTGTTCGAGCGAACCGGCATTTCCCACGTATTGACGACTGGCACAGTCTCACCAGCCCTGCAGTCATCGCTTCAAAGGATGCAAGCAGCGCCCGAATTGACGGAAGGTGACAGCATCCTTTGGCGCATTTGCAAGTTGAACTGCAATAGCGCATCGCATCCGCTGATCGACGCCCGAGATTTCAGCGTAAATGCGATTCGCGCGAAACGATAGGCTTCAAGATGACGTCATTGAAATCGCTGCTCGCTGAGCTTCAACACATTTCGAACCTCTCACTAGAATTCGCAGGCTATGAAGACGCTTAGACAAAGTTTCAGCTACGGCATTGTTGGAGGGCTACAGATTGCTGTGGACTGGACGATCTTTGTCTCACTCTCTGCCCTGGGCATAGAGAGCGGCATTGCGAACGTGGCTGGCCGAGGGTCTGGAGCCATGCTGGGGTTCTGGTTCAACGGCAAGTGGACGTTTTCGAAGGGACCGAGCACTACCCTTCGCTTTGCACATTTGGCGAGATTCCTGACCTTGTGGACAGTGACAACGTTGCTGAGCACTTTAGTGGTGATGGTTGCCGCCAAGAATCAGGGGTTGCACTTTGCGTGGTTGATCAAGCCAATAGCCGACGTACTCCTCGCGGGGCTCGGATTTGGGGTTTCAAAGCTGTGGATCTATCGGTAAGAATGGGGCAAGCCGTAAAGCTCAGCGCACCAGCGGAGCGCCCTTGGTCCAGCCGCCCATTGAGGTAGCGGGCCTGGATTGGGACAGGCGGTCGTGGTCGCACTATGAGGTGGAGCGGCCACAACGGGGATCAGTACCGCTCGTAAAGGCTGGGCACCGGTAACCAGTTGGCGAATATCCATTCGCTTAAAGACATGATGGTGTCCAAGCGACCCTGCGGGGACTCTTGGATGTGCCGTCGGTAGTGGATTTGTATGGATGCTTTCATGGACGCTCAGACACCAAAGATTGCCGTTGTCATTCCTTGCTACCGGGTCGGGAGGCTTGTGCTCGACGTCATCGCCAAGATCGGCAATGAGGTTGGCTGGATCTTTGTCGTTGATGACAAATGCCCCATTAATACTGGCGCGCTGGTTGAGACCGAGTGCAGTGACCCACGCGTCACGGTGATCAAGCATGAGGTCAATCAAGGGGTCGGTGGCGCGACCGTGACTGGCTACAAGGCCGCAATCCACACGCCGGCAAAGATCGTCGTCAAGATCGATGGCGACGGGCAAATGGACCCGGCACTCATTCCGCGCCTGTGTCGCACGATCTCGCGCGGCGCCGTCGACTACATGAAGGGCAATCGCTTCCATCGCATCAGCGATGTGTCCGGCATGCCCGCCATTCGATTGGTTGGCAATGCCAGCCTGTCTTTTCTGACGAAGCTTTCGAGTGGTTACTGGCAACTGTTTGACCCGACGAATGGCTTCACTGCCATTCATCGTGAAATGCTCTTGGAGATAGAGCTCGACCATCTCGCCAAGCGCTACTTCTTTGAGTCTGACCTGCTTTACAACCTCAACCAGCTAAGGGCTGTGGTTGGCGAAATGCCGATGCGCGCCGTCTACAACGACGAGCCATCCAGCCTTAGCCCACTCAAAGTATTGTTCCCATTCTTCAAGGGGAACATGAGAAATTTCTGGCGACGCTTGATATACACGTACTTCGTGCGTAATTTTTCCGTCGCCTCGCTGGAATTGCTTCTGTCCATTCCCCTGATGCTGATAGGCATCGTCTACGGCGTCACGCATTGGGTAGAGGGAATCAAGAGCGGTACGCCAACGGCGCCGGGCGTCGTCATGGCAGCAGCACTGCCACTTATCATTGGTTCGCAATTGCTCCTGTCGTGGCTCAACTACGATGTTTCGGCGCAGCCCACTCAGCCGCTACATCCGCTCCTTGAGCGAAGAGCAGGCTCACCATGAGGATCGGCCTTTGCCTGGCCGGACTCCTGTCGGTTGCGGGCGTTGCCTGTTCTGGCAACTCCGGGCACGCGCGCGGTTCGGAAGTTCCCGGTACGGGCTTGCTAAATGGCACGCCTGAAGGTTTTGAGCTGCCGGGCGTGAAACTCGAGCTAAGTCCGAGCAACCTGCGACTCTGCGATCATCCTGACGGGCGAATGACCGCGACGATAACGTGGGACGCGCGGGCCGCAGGCGTCAAGGATGTAACGATCTGGGTCAGCAGCAACCCTAGGTCGAAAGGGTCGCGCTTCTTTGAAGGGGCCGCAGTGGGCTCAGCCCAGACCGACGCATGGGTCGTCAACAACACGACTTTTCGCCTTAAGGAGAGTGGAAAGCACGGCCGCTTACTGGCCATTGAGAAGATCTCGACAGTGGACTGCCTCGCGCAGGCGCCCGCCACTAGTGCCAACGGGTCTCCGATGGCCTCTGTTCAAAAATAAGTCGTCGCTCAAACAGGCAGCCCCGGGTAGCACGCGAATACGTGCTCCATGGTGGCCCGCGCATAACAAGAGCAGCTATGGACCCTGAGGCTTGGCGCTCGGGCTCAGGAGTGCGTAGGCATTGCCAAAGGGGGATGCGCTGTTCGCATCAATCATGACTGCCCGTCCGACGCCCGCGGCAGACGCGGCCTCCAGGTCGCTCGGCTGATCCCCAACCAGGATCGAATCAGGCAAGGACAAATTGAAGAGCTCTTCCGCCGCGAGAATCATTCCTGGCTGTGGCTTTCGACACTCGCAATTCACCATCCACTGCCCAACTCCTGCCGTCGGATGGTGAGGACAATAGAAGGTGGCCAGCAATGGAACGCCTCTCGATGCGAATTGCTCATGCATCCATCGCGTGTAATCGAGGAATGTCGACTCGGAATAGTAGCCGCGCGCTATGCCGGCCTGATTGGTAACGACGACGCACAGAAATCCAGCCTCCTGCGCCTGTCGGCAGAAGTCAAAAACCCCGGGAACCCACTCGGTCTGATCCGGCCGGTGAACATAACCGTGGTTGACGTTGATAACGCCGTCCCTGTCGAGAAAAAGCGCCTTGCGACGCTTCAGCGAACTATCTTCGACAACCTCACCGGACAGATAGACTCCCGGTCGTGGCACAGCAGCGCCGCCGCTCATGAGTGTCGGAACAACGTCTGCGCCCGCTCGTAGTCCTCGGGCACACCAATGTCGATGAAGTCAGCCGTGGAAGTGAAACCGGTCACGTGACCCTGGGCGGTTTCGGGATGCAGAACGCAGTCTTCGAAGGAATAGGCCTGGTCATCCGGAAGAGCGGCCAGGGCCTGCTCGGAGAGGTAATAGCTCCCGGCATTGATATAGCCTTCGCCACTGCCGCCCTTTTCACGGAACGAGCAAAGCCGGTCACCTTCCAGAACGACAGCCCCATAACGGCCTACATCGGCCACGTGCGCCAGCGCGACGCCCAGTAACCGTCCGCTGGCTTCGACCGCACGTTCCATGGCCGACGGGTCAAAGCGAAGAAACGTATCACCATTGGCTACATGCACGGCCCGACCACGCAGCATCCCGGCGGCAAGTCGTATTGCCCCGCCGGTGCCCAAGCGATCCACTTCATGGGAATAGGCTATGGCCATGCCCTTCCAGGCTGACCCGATCGCGCTTTCCACTTTCTCGGCCATATACCCCGTTGCGAGAATCGTGCGGCGGATGCCGCTAGCCGCCAACTGATCGAGTACATACGCGAGAAAAGGCCGTCCGCACACGGGTGCGAGCGGTTTAGGCAGATCGGGTACAACATCACGAAGCCGGGTGCCGAGTCCCCCGACCAAAACGATGGCTTCTTCAGCCTTTGGCATGCGCGAAGATCTCGTGCTCGATCAGGCCGCAGATCAGGTGGCCGACGAATTCATGCCCCTCCTGCACCTTGGGTGTTTCACCCGAGGGCATACGGAAGCAGACGTCGCACAACTCCGCCATGGCGCCGCCGCCCTGGCCGGTGAATCCGATCACGCGCATGCCGGCAGTACGTGCGGCCTGAATGGCGCGAAGGATGTTTTTCGAGTTGCCCGAAGTCGAGATCGCGAACAGCACATCGCCCTCGCGACCCAGCGCTTCGACCTGACGTGCAAAGACGTAGTCGTAGCCGTAATCGTTACCGATGGCAGTAAGAATGCTCGTGTCCGTCGTCAATGCGATGGCCGGCAAGCCGGGACGGTCGAAGTAGAAGCGACTGACAAGCTCCCCCGCCCAATGCTGAGCGTCCGCCGCGCTGCCGCCATTGCCCGCGAACAGCAGCTTGTTGCCCTGGTTGAGCGCGTCGACCGACACCTGGACGGCCTTGAGGATGAGTTCGTGCAACGACGCGTCGCGCGACATGTGCTGCAGCAGCGCCACGGTCTTGTCGAACTCGGCTTCGATTTTTTCGATCAGATGACTCGCCACGAGGTCGCCCCCTGTTGAGTGAAGTGGAAATCCAGAACGCTGCCGCCCTCTTTGAGCAGGGCGCGCGTCAACTTGATGCGCTGATCCGGTGCGCACAGGAACATCATAAATCCACCGCCTCCCGCACCGGAAACTTTGGCTGCGGTCGCGCCATTTTCGAAAGCAAGCTTCTCCATCCGGTCAATCAACGGATTGCTTACGCTCGTTGCGGTGTTCTTCTTGGCTTCCCAGCCCGCCTGCAGCGTGGAGGCAAGGCCGCGAAGATCGCCCTTGAGCACACACTCTTTCATCTGGACGGCTTCTTGCTTCAAGCGGTGCATGGCGTCAATGGAGGTCTGGTTTTTCTCGCCCACATTGCGTGACTGCTGATCGATGATATCGGCCGATGCCCGGGAAACACCCGTGAAGTACAGCACCAGCGAGGCCTCGAGTTCGGCCCACACCCAGTCTTTCACGCGCAGCGGGTTAACGATCACCCGATCGTTCCCGTAGAACTCCATGAAGTTGAATCCGCCGAAGGTCGCTGCGTACTGGTCCTGCTTTCCGCCGGCCAACCTCAGATCCATGCGTTCAATATCGTAGGCAAGGTGCGCTACTTCGTACTCGCCAAGCGGCAACGCGAAATGCTCCACGAATGCCTGAAGCAATGCGACAACCATGGTCGACGACGATCCAAGGCCCGATCCCGGCGGCGCATCGGAGAAGGTCTGGACACAGAGCGGCGGTTGCTCTCCGCGAAGGAAATCCCGCGACACGCGCGAGTAGACACCCTTCAGGAGCCTGAGGGGGCCGTCGGTGTTGACCTGCTCTTTGGACGTATCGAAAGCTTCCTGGATGTCCACGTCGATGGCGTTGAAGCGAAGCTGTTTGTCGCTCGACTGACCCACCAGGGCGTACGCATAGCGATCGATGGTGACGTTCATGACGTTGCCGCCATAAACATCGCAATAAGGCGACACGTCAGTGCCGCCACCGGCAAGTCCAAGCCTGAGTGGTGCTCGTGCGCGTGTGGTCATGTAGCCTCCTTGGCAGCATGGCGACAAGCCCTGTGCCAACAGGGCGCATCAACCTGGTTCGTTCTCGGAAATTCAGCCCAACGGCCACTCAGGCTGATGGATGCCACACCATCGGGCGTGGCAGACACGTCAACCTGCTGTAAATCATTCAGAATATTCATGGCGCATCTCAGTTTTCAAGCGTTGGGCACTGCCCATCCGCTCCTTGATCCGTCAGCGATTAGCCATCTTCGCGGCAGGCCACTGAACGTCAAGGGACAGGACATCCCATAGGGCCTTCTCCGAGAAGCGGCTCTTCACGAACCGTTGCGACTCACGTGACACCTGGACCCAATGGAGGTCATCCCGCAGGAGTGACACCACGTGATCGGCAAAAATCTCCGCATCATCGCTGGCGGCGAGGAAATGGGACGTTCCCTCCAGGCCCTGAGCGCCGGCCGACGTGGTCACGCACGGCACGCCATAGCGCAGTGCCTCGATCACCTTGCCCTTGAGACCACCGCCAAAACGCAGGGGCGCCACCGCCACCTTGGCGTTCGCGTAGTGGTGATCCAGCTCCTCGTCGCTTACAAACCCCGTGACGGTGATGTCCTCACGGGCAAGCGCCTTCACCTCGTCGGTGGGATTGGAACCAATCAAGTAAAGGTGCACGCCCGGTACGCGCTGCTTGATACGCGGGAGGATCTCCTGCACCAGCCACTTGGCACCGTCGACGTTCGGCGAGTGTGCAAAGCCTGCGACGAAGATCAGATCCTTGCGCTCGCCAAGATTGTTCTCCGGCTGCTCGGGGAACGATTCGAAGGCATATCCCGGCACTGTACGGGCAGGCGTTTCCAATGCATGCGATTGCAGCCAACGCTGCACGTACTCCGTTTCGCCATCAGCCGGGTAATAGATCGTATCGACCTTTGACCAGACCGATTCCTCAAGCGAGGAAAAACGTTCGCGCTCCTTCAGCAATTCGGGAGTCGGCTGGATCTTCAGCTGCTCACCGATGCGCAGATGATGAATGTCGTGGCCGTAGTAAAGGACATTCGCCTTGCTGTGACGACGAATGGGCTCCAGGAACGGACCGGCGACATGCGGGCGACTAACAAGCACACAATCGATGCTTTCACCGTTCTCGCGCATCCATTTGGCAAAGCCGTTCCGGTACTCCACGCCGTAGATCACTTCCACGCCGATCTGCTGCAACTTTTCGCCGTAGGCAGCGTCGTACCAGAGATTCTCCGGCCAGAACTTCACATCGACGCCGTGGTCCCTGAACGTCTTGATGAACTGCCACATGGTGCGCGACCCCGCATCGCGGTCCGGTTGCGGGATGTAGTGGTCGATGATCAGCAAAGTAGGGGTTTTGCCAGTCCGTCCACGGGCCAATTCGACGTGTTCGGCATTGGGGAAATGGTTTGCCTCAAGCGTGGCCTGCCATTTCTTGAAGAACTTTTTCTGGTTCTCGACCTGATAAGCCTTGATGCCGGAGTTCACGTCAGTGCCGTGCGAAACGCCTTCGAAATGGATGACCACCGACTTCGGCTGGTAGTAGAGCTTCAGGCCGTGCGCACGCACCTTGAAGGCAAGGTCTGAATCTTCGCAATAGGCTGGCACATAGATCTCGTCGAACCGACCCAGCGCCTGGAAAAGGTCGTTGCGCAACAGAATCGAAGCGCCCGAACAATAATCGGCTTCACGAACGTAGTTGTAGATGCTGCGCGAAGGATCATCGAGGCGCCCATAGTTCCACGCGCTACCGTCTCTCCAAAGGATGCCGCCGGCCTCCTGCATGCGGCCGTCCGGATACACGAGCTTGGAGCCAACCATGCCGCAGTCGGGAAACGTGTCGAACACCTCGAGCATGGCGTCGAGCCAGCCGGGAGTGACTTGCGTATCGTTATTGAGCAGATAGAGGAATTCGCCCTTGATCAGGGTCGAAGCCCGATTGCACGAGCGAACGAAACCGAGATTAGTCGGATTTTCCTCAAAGCGAAGGCCAGGAACCGATCCAAGCCACTTGATGGCTTCGTCGCCGGAAGCATCCTCGACCACCAGCACCTCATAGGGCACCTTGGGTGGATTTTCCATGATCGAGCGAAGACAGGCACTCGTATAAGCGAGCTGCCCGTAAGCAGGAATCACGATGCTGACAAGAGGGCTGGGGAAGGTCGGAAAAGATAGCCCCGAGATATGTTCAGCCGGCGTCTTTTCCTGTCGCACCTGGTTGACGGCGGGTGCCGTGCGCGGAGCGCGACCTCGCCGGCGTTGCAGCACATCGCGAAAATAACCCACGTCGCCCCGCCCCAAACGGGCAAGCGCCCGCAACGGTCGGGTGATACGCCAGGAATGCGAACCAAGGACGTGCGACATCTGGGTCTGCAAAGCCACCAGTTCGGATTCCAGCGAAGCGGCCCTCAGCTCGGAAGCCTTGCGATCGCGCCGCAGCCGCAAAAGTTCTTCAGTGGAGTTTGTCTGCGTTGCAAGTCTGTTCTGGGCGTCGGAGATCGCTCCAAGCCCTTTACAAAGCTCTACAAGCTCCGCCTCTTCGCGATTCTCCAGTTCCTCGTAAAGCCGCCCCAGAGCAGTTCGCTCGCTCTTGAGATCCTCGACTTCCTTGTTGAGCGATGTCGCCCAGGCGCCAATTTTTCGATGGTCTTCATCCAGTGCGGCATACAACCGTCGGGATGTCCCCAGCTCAGCGTCCAGACCCTGTGCCCAGGCAACCGTATCGTGGTGCTCCTGCACAAGGCTGGCGTAGGTTTGGTTTAGCTGATCGAAATCCTTGCTTACGCGCTGCCCCCAACGAGCTACCTCACGATGGCGCAAGTAAAGATCCTCGCCTTCCGTCATTAACACGGATGGCGTCGACTCCGGTAGTTCCACGTCTTGCGCCGCCGCGACGGCGATGAAGTACACCGGGTCGACCAACTGCGAAGTGCGCGCGACAACCGTGTCGCCCGTATCGGTCAGGGCGGAAATCTCCGGCCTTGCATCCGAATCGTCCATCGGCATGAGCGCGGAGGCCACGGTCATGCGCTGCCCGTAGTAGCGCACACGCGGAAAATGCGCGCGCAGCAGTACGTCCAACTCAGTGAAATCAAGTTCCTTTACATGGAACTCGTTGTGGTGGCCGGCCTTGTCTGAATATACGGGGCGATTGGGCGAGGAAATCACCAGGAAGCCGCCGGGGCGAAGTACACGGCGGATCTCGGTGATCATTTCTTCGTGCTTGTCGTGATGCTCGATCGTCTCGAAGGAGACAACAACATCCACGGAGTGATCCGGCAACGGAATGGCCGCCGCATTTCCTTCCTTGAATTCCAGCCCGGAACGCTCGCCATAGGCTTCGCGCGCATGCGCGACGGCTTCGGCCGAGATGTCCACGCCGATCACCGACGCCGCGTATTGGCTGAGCATGGCGCTGCCATAGCCCTCGCCACACGCGATATCCAGTACGACCTTGTCCTTGACCAACGGGCAACACCAGGCATAGCGATGGAAGTGCTCTTGCCTGATCTCCCCGGCTTCGGTTGGAACAAAACGCTCTCCGGTAAATTCCACAGCTCAACCCTCGATTCGCTGGATCTTGATCGAATGCATAGGTATACCCACCAGGCCGTGCTTCATGGTGCTTTCGCTCGCCCGGAAGGTCAGCGCGTCATGAATCCAGTGCTGCTGGGTGTGGTCGTCCTGAGAACCTGAAGCCAACGCTACATCGATCGAGTAGTCGCCAGTGGGAAGAATGGGCATACGAAAATCGAATTGCGCCCGAAGGACTGTGCCGGCCTGAGCCATCATCGGCGTGCTGCTGTAGGTCAGATAGCTGTTGTCGCCGAACAGCCGTTGCCCAAGGCGATCCTTCACGTAGAAACCGAAAATCGGCGTCTCTACGTCGGCGTTCACCTCGGCATCAATTTGGAGGCTGACCACCTCCCCACCGGTAAACAGCTGGGTATCGGATCCATCGCCGCCAACGAGCTTCGCACCTGAAATGCGCGCCTGCCCCGCGCCGAACTGGTTACCCATGTTCTCGGGATCAAAAGCGAAGACCTTGATGCGGTTGAGACCTTCTTGTCCCTGCAGCACGGCTTGACGAGCGTCCACGACGTCTTCAGGGATCGATGGCGCTGCCGGGCGTCCAATGGACTTCACGCCAGACGTAGAAGCTGGCTTGACGGTGACAGCCTGCCCCCCGGCGAGTCGATCGGCAGCATGCTGTTCAGCCAGGTACCGTTCGACCACATCACGAGTAGAGCCGTCCATCAGCTGGCGTCCCTTGTCCAACCAGATGGCGCGATCGCACAAATTGGTCACTGCGCCCGTATCGTGACTTACGAACAAAAGCGTGCCCCGCTTTTGGAAGTCCCGCAGAAAGCGCATGCACTTCTGGGTAAACCTGACGTCGCCAACGCTCAAGGCCTCATCGATGATGAGGGTGTCCGCATCGACATGAGCGGCAATGGCGAACGCAAGGCGCACGTACATGCCGCTGGAGTACGTCTTGACCGGCTGATGGATGAAATCACCGATGTCGGCAAAGGCCAGGATCGAGTCGAACCGCGCGCGCAACTTGACGTCCGAAATACCGTAGAGAAGCCCACTCAGGTAGACGTTCTCTTCACCCGTAAACTCCGGATTGAAGCCGGCGCCCAACTCGAGCAAGGCGGCAATGCGCCCGTTCGTGCGCACCTCGCCTTCGGTGGGGGTCAACGTACCGCAGACCATTTGCAGCAGGGTCGACTTGCCCGAACCATTGCGTCCGATGATGCCAACCGTTTCACCGCGCCTGACGCTGAAACTCACGTCGCGCAATGCCCAGAATTCGTTGTGGTAGGCAAGATCGTGGCGACCCACCACGCGACCCAGTCGCGGAAGAATCATTTGCTTGAGGCGATCGGCCGGGCGAGCGTAGATATCGTACTTCTTGCCCAGAGACTCCACGGAAATGTTGTGGCTATCAGAGGACATCGGCAAACCCCTTGCGCGTACGTTCAAACCAGCCAAAAGCAAACCAGGCAAAGACACATGCCGCCACGGCGTAACCGCCGAGCAATGACCAGGAGGGCATATGGCCCCACACCAGGACGTCGCGCGACGCCTCGACGATGACGGTCAATGGGTTGAGATAAAGGAGGTTCCGATACTGCTCCGGGATGTACTCCGGCGGATAGAAGATCGGCGCCAGGAACATCAGCATCGCGGTAATGATGCCGATCGCCTGCTTCAGATCGCGCAAGAACACGCCAAGCGAACTAAGCAGCCAGATCATGCCTGCGACAAAAGGAATAAACGGCAGAACCACCAGGGGAAAAAGTATCGCGGTCCAGGGAATGCTGCCGCGCACAAGCAAAGAAAACCCCAACAGGACCACCGTCGAAACGAGCAAGTGAAACAGAGCCGACCCCAGTGTGCTCCAGGAGAGCGTCTCCAGCGGGAACACCACCTTCTTCACGAAGTTGGTGTTTTCCACGATCAAGGTCGGGGCTCGATTGGCACATTCCGCAAACATCGTGTTGATGTTGAGGCCGGCAAAGAGGATGACAGCGAATTCGAACTGCCCCGTGGTCTGCCCCGTCCAGCGCGACTTGAAGATCAGGCCGAACACAAGGGTATAAACCCCCAGCATGAGCAGCGGGTTGAAGAATGACCACAGCAGTCCTATGAAGGACCCGCGATAGCGGCCGATCACATCACGCCGGGCCATTTGCACGACCAGGGGCAGATGACGCAGCAAAGCTTTGTACGGGGAGGCTGGGTCGCTAAGGCGATAGGGTGAAAGCATGCTTATCCAGTGGATCTGAAAAGATGGTGCATCGCCCGGATTTCTGGAACCCGGGCGCTGCGGGACGGCGTCCATGGCGTCTTGCGCTGGAAACGTGCTTACGCCAGGGCTGCGGCCAACTCATTTTGCAGATCACGCAGGTCCTCGACGCCAACCGATAGGCGAATGAGGGAGTCGCTGATCCCCAATCGCTTGCGATTGGCAAGCGGAACGGATGCGTGGGTCATGATGGCCGGATGTTCGATCAGGCTCTCAACACCACCCAACGATTCGGCCAACGCAAACAGGTTGCATCGCTCCAACACCCGGCGAGCCTTCTTCAGGCCGCCCTTCACTTCCACACTGATGATCCCGCCGAACCCGTCCATCTGTCGCTTGGCGAGCTGATGCTGGGGGTGGCTTTTCAGGCCTGGATAAATAACCCGTTCGATCGCCGGATGAGCTTCGAGCCACCGCGCGAGTTCCATGGCGCTTTCGCAATGGGCGCGCATCCTCAGATGCAGCGTCTTGAGACCACGCATGGCGAGGAACGCATCGAAGGGGCCCGAGACGGCGCCCACGGAATTTTGCAGAAAGGCCATTTGCTCGGCGAGTTCCTGCGTTCCCGCCACCACGATGCCGCCGACCATGTCCGAATGACCGTTCAAGTACTTGGTGGCCGAATGGAGCACCAGGTCGGCCCCGTATTCGAGCGGGCGCTGGAGCATGGGCGAGCAGAAGGTGTTGTCCACCACGAGCAGCAGGCCATGCTTCTTGGCGAATGCAGCCAATTTGGCGAGATCGACCAGCTTGAGCATGGGATTGGTGGGCGTTTCGGCCCAGATCATGCGTGTATTGGGCTTCAGCGCAGCCTTCAGGGCCGACGCATCGTTCAAGTCCACAAAGGTGAAATCGAGCCCCGCCGAGCGACGACGAACACGCTCAAACAGCCGGTAAGTACCGCCGTAGAGATCATCCATCGCAATGACATGGCTACCCGAATCGAGCATGTCCAGTACGGTGGCGGCTGCGGCCAGGCCCGATCCAAATGCAAAACCGGCTTTGCCGCCTTCCAGTTCCGCCACGCACCGCTCATAAGCCATGCGCGTGGGATTCTGGGTCCGGGAGTACTCATACCCCTTGTGCTTGCCGGGGCTCTCCTGAACGTAGGTGGAGGTGGCGTAGATGGGCGTCATGATCGCGCCAGTCGTCGGGTCAGGATGTTGCCCTGCGTGTATCGCCAGGGTTCCCAATCCAAACTTCGACTGTTTTGATCCTGCTCTGGTCTTTGTAGCCATAGTTTTAAGCTTCTGTCCCGCCCGAACCGAAAGTTCTACATCTTACCTGTCATGCCTGCGGCAACGTAGGGCCCGAGGCCGTGATCATTCATTAAAGCCCTGCTGGCGGGCTCTGGGTCTCGATTCTGTGAAATGGTTTTATTTACGATAATTACAATATCTTAACTATTGATCGTAGAATCCCTACGCCAAATGTTACGCTTTGATTACGCGGAAGCCGTCGCTAAACTGACGGCATGCGTGCTTCGCCCGTGCTGGTTCACTACCACATATTCAAGAACGCAGGCACCAGCATCGACGAGTGCCTACGCCATTCGTTTGGCGAATGCTGGGGTGCCTACGAGGGGCCTCACGCTCATGCCATCCAGTCGAGCGAACAGCTGGCCGCGCACCTTCAGGCCAATCCGCAGCTGGCTGCGGTATCCAGTCACCTGGCGCGTCCCCCGGTACCCACCCCAAACTGTCTGCCGATCGCGTTTATCCGCCACCCGTTGCTGCGGGCTTACTCCGTCTACCGGTTTACCAGGCAATGTCCCTCGCAACCTTTCTCTGATGTCGCGCTGGCCACGGGTTTCGATGGATATATCCGCTGGGCGCTGCGCAAGGAGCCGGGCAGCATCGTGATACGGGATTATCAGGTAGTGCACTTGTCCGATGCCTCCTGGCGGTGTGACCACATCCTCGACGCCAGAGCGCTGCCGGAGGATCTGGAACAAGCACGCGCCCTGATCTCGTCCTGGGGGGTTGTGGGCGTCGTCGAACAGTTCGACCTTTCCATCCAAACCTATCAGGCGTTGTACGGGCCGCAAATGCCGAAACTGGTCTTGATGCCATGCCGAGAGAACTGCACGACCGGTGGCCGAGCATCCACCGAAGAGCGCGTCGAGGCGCTGAAACAGCTACTAGGACAGGATCTCCACGACCAATTCATGGCTGCAAATCGGTTGGACCTTGCCCTGCATGCGCATGCCACCCATGTCTTGCAGCAAGCGGGACGGCGCCTGGATTTGCCCCGTCTGGATTGAGAGGGCGCGCCAGCGCGCCAGGCGGTTCAAGCGCCAGCCAGCACACAACTGGCGTTAACCGCTCCTTTCCGGGCCGCCTTGGGAATAACCGCCATTCCTTGGTTGTAAGCAATAGTGCAGGCATTATTAGCAGCCATCGGGAAATGGCTGCCAGCCTCGGCTGCCATTGACTTGAAAGCTACGCATCAACGACACACGGAATATGTCCATGAGTTTCAGCTCAAACAGCGGCGCCACCCTTCTGGTCACCGGCGGCGCCGGCTTCATTGGCGCCAATTATGTGCTCCAGGCCGTGGCCCAGGGACATAAGGTGCTCAATCTGGACAAGCTCACCTATGCGGGCAACCTCGATACGTTGTCGTCCTTGGACGGCAATGACCGGCATATATTCGTGCAGGGCGATATTGGCGACCGCGAGCTCGTCTCCAGCCTCTTGAAGACACATCACGTGGATGCCGTGGTCAACTTCGCCGCCGAATCCCATGTCGATCGTTCGATCGACGGTCCTGCCGCGTTTATCGAAACCAATGTCGTGGGCACGCTGGGCCTGCTGGAAAGCACCCGCGATTACTGGCGCTCGCTGGACGGCAGCGCACGAGCAGGTTTCCGCTTCCTGCATGTCTCGACCGACGAAGTCTACGGCTCGCTGGGTGACGAGGGTCAGTTCAAGGAAACGACGCCCTATGCGCCGAATTCGCCCTATTCCGCGTCCAAGGCCGCATCCGATCACCTGGTGCGCGCCTTTCATCACACCTATGGCCTGCCCACGCTGACGACCAATTGTTCGAATAACTACGGCCCGTACCAGTTCCCTGAAAAACTGATACCGCTGGTTATTCAAAAGGCCTTGGCGGGCGAGTCGCTGCCGGTTTACGGCGATGGCCTGAACGTGCGCGACTGGTTGTACGTAGGCGATCATTGCACCGCGATCTCGCGCGTGCTCGAGGCCGGTCGCGTGGGCGAGACCTATAACGTTGGTGGCAATGCCGAGCGTGAAAACCTCACCGTGGTCAAGACCATCTGCGCCCTGCTGGACCAACGCAGCCCGCTGGCCGATGGTCGCAAGCGCGAATCGTTGATCACGTTTGTCAAAGATCGCCCTGGTCATGATCATCGCTACGCCATCGATTCGTCGAAACTCCAGACCGAGCTCGGCTGGCGTCCATCGCAAACGTTCGAATCGGGCATCAAGCACACGGTCGACTGGTATTTGGGCAACACGGCGTGGGTTGCACGCGTGCTGGATGGCAGCTATCGCATGGAGCGACTGGGCGCATGAGCAACTCAAAGGGCATCATCCTGGCCGGCGGCTCAGGAACACGGCTCTATCCGATCACGCAGGCAGTGAGCAAACAGCTGCTGCCCGTGTACGACAAACCGATGATTTATTACCCGCTGGCCACGCTGATGCTGGCGGGCATCCGCGACGTGCTGATGATCAACACGCCGCACGAACAGGCCTTGTTCCAGCGCCTGCTGGGCGACGGGAGTCAGTGGGGCATCAACATCACGTACGCGGTGCAGCCCTCTCCCGATGGCCTGGCGCAGGCCTTCATCATCGGCCGTGATTTCGTCGGCAATGACCGCAGCTGCCTCGTCCTGGGCGACAACATTTTTTATGGCGTGGGCTTTACCGAGCGCATGAAGCGCGCCGCGGCCCGCGAACGCGGCGCCACCGTGTTCGGTTACTGGGTCAAGGATCCGGAACGCTACGGCGTGGCCGAATTCGACCAGACGGGCAAGGTCGTCGGGCTGGAAGAAAAACCCGCCGTCCCCAAGTCGCATTACGCGGTGACCGGTCTGTATTTTTACGACAACCGTGCACCTGACTTCGCCGCAAGCCTGAAGCCCTCGCCGCGCGGCGAGCTGGAGATCACCGATCTCAACCGCTGCTATCTCGACGACGACTCCCTGCACCTGGAGCAATTGGGTCGAGGCTATGCCTGGCTGGATACCGGTACCCATGAGTCCCTGATGGAAGCAGGCAACTACATTCAGACCATCGAGAACCGCCAAGGCCTCAAGATCTGCTGCCCCGAAGAAATCGCCTACGTCAACAAGTGGATTGATGCAGAACAACTGCTACGCCTGTCGGCGCCACTGTCCAAAACCGGCTACGGGCAATATCTACAGAACCTGATCAAGCAAGGCTACGTGGGATGAAGTTCATTGAATCCTCACTGCCCGGCTGCTTCGTCATCGAACCGCAGGTCTTCGGCGACTCGCGGGGCTTCTTCTATGAAAGCTACAACGAGGCCAAGTATCGCGAGGCGGGCATCGACAGGAGATTCGTCCAGGCGAACGTTTCGCGCTCGGCCCGCGGCGTACTTCGTGGCTTGCACTACCAGTGGCCGCATCCGCAGGGCAAGCTGGTCAGCGTCCTGGAGGGCGAGGTCTACGATGTAGCGGTAGATATCCGCCGAGGGTCGCCGACCTTCGGCCAGTGGGCGGGCGTGATGCTCACTGCGGAGAACCATCGCCATTTCTGGATACCCGAGGGCTTTGCCCATGGATTCTGCGTGGTTTCCGAATTCGCCACGTTCTCCTACCAGTGCACCGATCTCTACGACGCAAAGGCCGATGGCAGCATTCGCTGGAATGACCCGGCGATCGGCATCGACTGGCCCATCTCCGCCCCCCTGCTTTCCGACAAGGATGGCAAGGCGCCCCTGCTTGCCGACGTGGCGCTGGACCGCCTCCCGGAGTATCGCGCTTGAAGATCTTGCTGTTGGGCGCAAACGGGCAGCTGGGCCGCACCTTCTTGAGCCATGGCGGGCTTGCGTCCCGCGGAACAGTGGTCGCCGCCACCCGTGACGGCAAGCTCATCGACCAAGGCGCCGGCATTGCGGCCGACCTGTCGGCCCCGGAAACCCTGGCGACGTTGCTGGATCATCAGCAACCGGACGTTATCGTCAATGTCGCTGCCTATACGGCAGTGGATCGCGCCGAGCAGGAAGAAGCCATCGCCACCCGCATCAACGCCGAAGCCGTCGGCGTCCTGGCCCGATGGGCCAAGGCCAACGACGCGCTGCTGGTGAACTACTCCACCGACTATGTGTTTGCGGGCAACGCCAACCATCCTTATGGCGAAGATGCCGCGGTAGCGCCTGCCGGAGCCTATGGCCGCAGCAAACTGGCCGGTGAGCAAGCGCTTGTGGCCAGCGGTGCGCACTATTTCAACTTCCGCACGGCATGGGTGTATTCGCCGGTCGGGCAGAACTTCCTGCGCACCATGCTGCGCCTCGGCGGTGAGCGAGACGAACTTCGCGTCGTTGCCGATCAGATCGGCAGCCCAACCGACACCATCTTGATTGTCGAAGGCAGCTTGACGGCCATCGATCGCTGGTTGAGCGCCGACGCAAACACGCGAAAGAACCTGGAAGGAACCTACCATCTGACGGCAAGCGGCCAGACGAGCTGGTTTGGCTTTGCTTCCGCCATTGTGCAAAGGGCGGCCCAACGAGGGCTTCTTTCGAAAACGCCCATCGTGCATCCCATTGGCAGCAGCGATTTCCCGACGCCTGCCAAACGGCCCGCCTATTCGGTGCTCGACAATGCGCGGTTTGTCCGCACATTTGATCATCCCCTACCTGATTGGCAGGCAGGGCTGGAGCGCACGCTCGATATGCTCACCCCCGTCCACAACTGAACCCTTATGCTCATTCCCCTCATACTCAGCGGTGGCAGCGGGACCCGGCTATGGCCGATCTCGCGCAAGAATCTCCCCAAGCAGTTCCTTTCACTGGCTGGCAGCGAAACACTGTTCCAGCAAACCGTGAAGCGCGCCTTGCGCCTTCCGGATGTCGCTGCACCCGTCGTCGTTGCAAGCGACGACCATCGCTTCCTGGCGGCCGAACAGCTGCAGGAGCTGCAGGTTCCCGATGCAAGCATCTTGCTGGAGCCGGTCGCCCGCAATACGGCGCCTGCGATCGCCGTAGGTGCGCTGCAAGCCCTGGCCAGGGATCCTCAGGCGATCCTGCTGGTGCTGCCGGCGGATCATCTGATCGGCGACGATGAAGCGTTCGGGGATGCGGTTGCCAAGGCTCGCCCGCTCGCCGAGCAAAACTGGCTGGTGACGTTCGGCATTCGCCCCGATCGACCGGAAACCGGCTTTGGCTACATCCGCCGGGGCAAGCCGCTGGAAAGCGAGACGTTCCAGGTCCAGCAGTTCGTGGAAAAGCCCAAGCTCGAGGTGGCCGAAGGCTATGTATCGAGCGGCGAGTACGACTGGAACTCCGGCATGTTCATGTTCCGGGCCTCCACGTATCTGGACGAGCTTGGCGCACACGCACCGGCCATGCTCGCCGCCGCTCGCGCGGCATTCGATAAGGCGAACACGGATCTGGACTTCATCCGCCTCGACAGCGAAGCCTTCGCCTCGGCGCCGAGCGACTCGATCGACTATGCCGTGATGGAGAAGACCTCGCGCGCCGCCGTGGTACCGGTGGCTTGCCGCTGGTCCGACATCGGTTCATGGGACGCGCTCTGGCTGGCTGCCGAGAAGGACGCCCAGGGCAACCATCTCGAAGGCGACGTCATCGCACTAGACACCACCGGCAGCCTCGTACGCTCACACGACCGCCACCTGGTGGCCACGGTTGGCCTGGAAAACATCGTGGTCGTGACCACGCCCGATGCCACCCTCGTGGCACGCCGCGATGCATCGCAAGACGTGAAGAAAATCGTGGAAGCGCTGAAGGCTGCCGACCGCACCGAACACGATCTGCATCGCGTCGTGCGCCGCCCCTGGGGCATGTACGACTCCCTGGAAAGCGGTGACCGCTTCCAGGTGAAGCGCATCGTGGTCAAGCCTGGCGCTGCCTTGAGCCTGCAGATGCACCATCACCGCGCCGAGCACTGGATCGTGGTCAAGGGCGTGGCTGAAGTCACTTGCGACGACAAGGTGTTCCTCCTCGCGGAGAACCAGAGCACCTACCTGCCCTTGGGCAGCAAACATCGCCTGCGCAACCCGGGCAAGGTGCCCGTGGAGCTGATCGAGGTGCAGTCGGGAAGCTATCTCGGCGAAGACGACATCGTCCGCTACGACGATGTCTACGGTCGCGCGTAAAGGCCGCCCTGCCGCTGCAAGAACACGCATGACCACCAGATGAGAAAGGGCCCCGCAGGGCCCTTTCCTTTACGCGCGTATCAGGTCGGACAACTCGCGAGTCTTCGCTTCCATCAAGGCGGCGTCACCGCGCGACTCCACATTGAGTCGCAGCAGCGGCTCCGTATTGGACGAGCGCAGATTGAAGCGCCAGCTTCCAAAATCAGCGCTGACGCCATCCACATAATCGAGCGTCGGCTGCTGTGCGGCAAAGTGCTCGAGCACTTTCGCCACCACGGCCTTCGCGTCGGCCACCACGAAATTGATTTCGCCGCTGCACGGGTAGGCAGCCATGCGTTCGGCCAACATGTCCGCGAGCGTCACGCGGGTCTTGGAGACGCGTTCGGCCACCAGCAACCACGGAATCATGCCCGAATCGCAATAGGCAAACTCGCGGAAGTAATGATGGGCACTCATCTCGCCGCCGTAGATCGCGTCTTCAGCACGCATTCGCTCCTTGATAAAGGCATGCCCGGTCTTGCTTTCGATAGGCACGCCACCCGCCTGTCGCACCATGTCGATCGTGTTCCACGTCAATCGCGGATCATGGATGATCTTTGAACCGGGGTGCTTCTGCAGCAGCTGGGCAGCAAGCAGGCCGACGATGTAGTAGCCCTCGATGAATTCGCCCTTCGCATCGAAGAAAAAGCACCGATCAAAATCGCCATCCCAGGCAATGCCGAAGTCAGCACCATGCTGGCGGACCGCGTCGGCCGTGGCGTCGCGATTCTCCGGCAGCAACGGATTGGGAATGCCATGGGGGAAGCTGCCGTCGGGCTCGTGGTGAATCCGGATGAATTCCAGCGGCAGATGCGCATCCAGCAGGTCGATCACGCCACCCGCGCCGCCGTTGCCCGCGTTGACCACGACCTTGAGCGGACGCATGGCTTGCGGATCGACATAAGACAGCAAGTGTTGAATATAGGCCGACTTGTCGTGATCGCGCGCGACCGAGCCGCGCGTCGCCGCTATCGGGCCGAAGTCATTCGCTTCGACCAGTTGTTCGACGTCACGCAACCCGGTATCGCCGCTGATCGGTCGCGAGCCTTCGCGAACCAGCTTCATGCCGTTGTAGTCGATGGGATTGTGGCTGGCGGTCACCATGATGCCGCCCGCCACCTGCCGATGGAACGTCTGGAAATAGACCTCCTCGGTGCCGCACAGGCCGATATCAATCGCGTCGCGCCCCTCGTCATTCAGGCCGCGAATGATCGCTTCTGCGAACACAGGGCTATCGCGACGGATGTCAAAGCCAACCACGACAGCGCCCTCGCCAACAGCACGAGCGAAAGCGCGCCCTAGCCGATAAGCGATGTCCTCGTTGAGTTCATCCGGCACGCGGCCGCGAATGTCATAGGCCTTGAAACACTTCATGGAGAGCGACCGCAAGAGTGGGAAGCGCTCATTGTATCGCCTGTGGCAGCGCACTCCTGCCAGCGGGTCGCCCGGCGTGGGCGACGTCGCCGGCTCTCAGGCAAGAGCCGGCGAAACTCCTGGCGTACCTGGTTTGACCTAAAAGAAGCTCCAACAGAGGCCGCGCAGTTGCGCGGCCTCTGACCGTAAAACTGCGCAACAAGCACACCAAAAAGATTCCAACAAGCCAAGGACTGGCCGGAAAAGTTGGGCTGACAAGCTAATAGAAACTCCAACGGCCTATCTGGGCCGGCCGTTGCCTAAGACGCTTATGAATGGGACGCTCGTGACCTGTAGGGCGCCTATTTGATAGATCGCGAACACGGGCGACGTGCAAGGCGTAGGTTGGGCAGCCCGCATGGATGAACACAAAGGGCCTTGCCCGGGAGGTCCACGTCCTCCAAGCAGGCAGCGGCCTGGAGCCCACCTGTCCACCCGCCAGTACCCGCGAATTTTGACGTTTGGTCCATCGGTGCGGGGTTACGAGCGTCGAGATCTATTCGATAGGCTGCATCAAGCCGACCATGTTCTTCTGCACCTTTTGGGGGCCGATATTAAATTAATATTTTGGCGATTTCGTAGTATTAAAAAGCCCGCGGCGGGGCTGCATAGGGCTGGGTGATCTGCCCTGCATGCCGATTGAGTCGGCTTCGGGTCGGACGGGATGGGCATCTGGCTTCGCCTGCCCAAATACGACGTCCCCCCAGTTTTGAGTAGCATGGCGATTTGGAGTCCAATCCCCCAACTGAAGGAGATTGGACGTGAAGAAGCGTTTTTCCGAAGAGCAGATCATCGGCTTCCTGCGTGAGGCCGAAGCTGGCGTGGCAGTGAAGGATTTATGCCGCAAGCACGGCTTCAGCGAAGCCTCGTACTACCTGTGGCGCAGTAAGTTCGGCGGCATGACGGTGCCCGAAGCCAAGCGGTTGAAGGAACTGGAGACCGAGAACACGCGGCTAAAGAAGCTGCTGGCGGAGTCGATGCTGGAAATCGAGATCACTCGCGAGGCATTGCGAAAAAAGTGGTGACCGCACCGGCACGACGGCTGCTGGTGCGGGAAATGACAGGTCACGGACTGAGCGAGCGCCGTGCATTGACGGTGCTGCGCATGAGCGCCAGCGCCCTGCGTTACGCGCCGCGCGCAGACCGCAACGGTGACCTTCGGCAACGGATCATGGCCTTGGCACAGCGGCACAAGCGCTACGGCGTCGGAATGATCTATCTGAAGCTTAGGCAAGAAGGGATGCTCGTAAACTACAAGCGTGTCGAGCGGTTGTATCAGGCCGCAAAGCTGCAGGTCCGTCGCCGCAAGCGCAAAAAGGTGCCCGCAGGCGAACGGCAGCCCTTGTTTCGTCCTATGGCACCCAACGAGGTCTGGTCGATGGACTTCGTATTCGATCGCACCGCAGAGGGCCGCGTCGTCAAGTGCCTGACGGTCGTCGACGATGCCACGCACGAGGCCGTTGTTATTGAGGTTGAACGCGCGATCTCCGGTATGGGTGTGACGCGCGTGATGGATCGCCTGGCGCTCACCCGCGGCCTTCCAAAGGTGATCCGTAGCGACAACGGCAAAGAGTTCTGTGGCAAGGCGATGGTCACCTGGGCCCACGAGCGTGGCGTGCAGCTGCGCCTGATCGAACCGGGCAAGCCGAACCAGAACGCCTATGTCGAATCGTTCAACGGCCGCTTGCGCGACGAGTGCCTCAATGAACATTGGTTCCCGAGTCTGCTTCACGCACGCACCGAGATCGAAAACTGGCGCCGGGAATACAACGAGGAGCGGCCAAAGAAGGCGTTGGGCGGGCTGACACCCGCCGCCTACGCCGAGCAGTTAAAGTAACTCCGGACTCTAATTCGCTCCGCTACTGAAAGCGGGGGGACGTCGAATAGACGCTGCGCTCTACACCATGCTCCAGCCGCACTCTATAGACCGCCGCTCCTCTGACCAATCGTGATTGGATCTCCGCGGGTCCCAGGTTATCTAGCCAGACCCAGGCTCCCACCCAATCGTCTTTCACGATGGGTGGCTGGTTGATGCGGATGAGCTCACGTTCTGCGAAAAGGACGCGGAGAGCCTCCCAGTCCATGGGTGGCGCCGCATGCAAGGGAACAGCTCTGCGCTTGGACTCTCTGCTCGCTTGAAGGTCCGCTAAGAGCTGGCGATGGGAGGCTTCCCAGGCCCTGGCTGCTTCCGGCAACCAGACCCAATGCCGCGGGGCCTCGAACAACACCCACTGCCTAAAGGCGTCAGGCGTGTCCATTAAGTGCCCCGGGGTATTTGAGAGATCAATCTCAATCATTCGCCCATCAACTCGACGCACCTCCTCGGTCTTTTGCGAGCCAACCTCGTGGGTTACCCGGACCTCGACCCACAATCGACCGTCGCTGTCTTCGACCGTGACGTCCGGCCTAAACGGCCCGTATCCGACTTCGACTTGCCCATTCCAGATGGGAGTAATTCGGCCCGGCCATTCGACGGTCACTCCCCAACGAAGCTCGCCATTGTGGTCTCTGGCCGCCGGTGGATTGGGCCTCTCACCATCGCCAGTCCAGGCCGGAAGCTGCAGCGCTGACGTCTCGGCTAGAACCTGTTTGGCATAGCGATGGAGCGCAGTCTCTGCGCACGAAGGCCCCTGGGTCGCGCACGAATGGGCAAAGTGAGGACGCCTGCCACCGTTGCCGTGTTTGGCATTCAGGAATGCCCCGCAGCCGGGACACTGGCAGCCACACACTTGCCCACGAGGAACGTCCAGGGGGGCCCACATCCTGCCGTCCCTGAGCCCAAATGGGATGCCAATCGCCTGCCAACCCGCGTCTGCACTTGGGTGCCTTGCCATGGTCGGGCTCCGTCGCTAAGAAGGAGGCCAGACTGGAAGCCACGGGAGCAGGTAAACATGGAGAAAGAGGCGCAAACCGGTTTGCCGACCCTTTCGGCGTTAGAGCTATTCGTCCGTTGGCTTGAGGAGGAGACAGCCAACAGCAAAATTCGCCAGGTCTTGGTGGTCCTCGCACTCCAGACCAAATCCGCCCTAGAGAGGGGGTATAGCCCACCGGTGGCGGAAGTCGTCCAGCTGGCCGCCTGGCGCCGCGACCACTTTGGAGGCATGCCAACAGAAGAGGACGTCACCGGCAAATGGATGCCATCGTCCTCAGTTCAAACGTGGTGGATGAACCGCGAGAACAGCAGGCGGCAGTTTTTCCAAGAGGCCGGGGCTACTCTTGATGTCGACCTCGTCATCCAACAGGGCGGCGGCCGAGGCAATCCGACGACTTACCAGCTCAGTTTTTCACCAGCTGGTCTACCACCCCTCGAAACGCCACTAGAGCTGGAAATGGCAGCGTCTGGGACCGTCCCAGAACGTATCGTCTACCAACATGAGCCCGCACGGGCCAGCTGGTTCCTCGCGCCCCTTATCAACCGTCCGTTCTCTATGCGTTCGTGGAAAGGGGGACTCTTCATCTTACTCGTCGCCGCGCCTTTCCTCGTTGCGGTGGCGTGTAGCTGGCTGACGATTTTCTATGTTCTCAGTCGACAGGGGCACATCCCTGCGTTTGTCGGCTCGGCCGCTTTCATTGGTGCGTTTGCAGCGGCCCTCACTTGGGGATTTCGTCCGCTATGGCAATTGCCGACCTTAAGGCTAACCATCGCTCACGATTGGATGCTCAGACTGAACCAATGGTATGGCCAGTTTCGCCTTAGCCATGACAGTGATAGCAAGACGAAGGGCCGCTTCAGTTTGGTCCGCTTCTTCGCAATCTGCCCCATTTGTGCCGGCAGCATCGAAATTCGCGAAGGGGGCGCCGCCTTCCCAGGTCGCCTGGTGGGCTGTTGCTCGGACAATCCGCGCGAACACGTCTACAGCTTCGATGCTGTGACATTCTCTGGGCGGCTGCTGATCACTCGATAATATGGAGATGTGTCGACGCACATTTCAGCTACGCGCACCAAACCATCGGAAACCTAACAAGGCTCAGGGCGTGCGGTCCTTGCCGTTGTCTGGCAGCCATCGTGGCCCCAGCCGGCCCCGTCTGTCATCGTCACAATGTGATGCGCACCCTTGGCAGAACCCGTCTGCGCTGTCCCCATCTAACGGGAGTGCACACCCACGGCAGATCACCCCATTCTCCATGGCCTCCGACCAATCTCCCATCTTTTCCTCCTTATGCTCCTAGCTGAGCACCCTTGGATACATGGCAAGATCTTGCGACCAGCCAAGCACAAGAGCAAGAGTGCCATTTGCACTCCGCCATATGGTTGGTCCGCTGATACCAGTACGTCTTCGCCCGCAGCCAAGCTATAGGAGACAAGCCGACGTGATCTATCGCCCCGTTGGGGCGCCGATACTAAATTAATATTTAGGCGGTTTCGTAGTATTAAAAAGACCGTAAGCATGACGCGTCGCCAGGGTGATCTGCCCTGCCTGGCAATTGCGTCGGCCTCGGGTCGGAAGGGAGCATCCTTTCCATGGCGAGAACTTTTCACTGCACCGCAAACGATTAGCCGGCCAGCACACTTGCCAGATAGAACTCCAAGCCCAGTGGGGTCGCGATATCTCGGGCAATGACTTTCTGGCTCGTGCGGAGGAAGTCGCCCGGCGCTTTCACCTCGACGAAACGCAACTCGCCATTTCTCCACATCGTGATATCCGGCCAACCACTGCGATAGGTGTAGGGATCTTTAGCAAACAGCTCCGCAATTCGGCTGAGGAGGCTGAGCCCCGCCACAGCCATGAGATCCACGAGCATCCAACACTCAATCCCCGGGAAATGATCCTGGACGGACCGGGTCTGGGGCATCTTCCCCGCCAAGCGCTCCAGCAGGCTTTGACGCGGCGCGGAAATTGCGGCGAAGTTACGTCGCACTTGGTCCACTGTCGCCTGACGCAGCGTAGCCAGCATCTGCTCCACTGGCACTCTGTGCTCTGCAAAGGCAATGTTCTGTGCGTACAGCGCCTCGATGTACGTCATCCGATGACACGGAGGCACAGTGAGGAAAGACATACATTTGATCAGCGTGAGGATCAGTCCGCCCTCGCCCGAATACCCGCTCCACCCTTCCCGAGCGAAATGAGCTAGGACCGATTGCTCGACCGACCGGACGCATCCGTCCACCCCCACCCATTGCTCCGCGGTCGTTCCACGAGACAACGCTACTTCGATATGGCGAAAGCCTGTCCTTTCGGCAACACGGGCAATTGCAGACGTCATGCGGTTCCTTGCGAAGACATCGGGTTACACCAAGACTCCAAATCGCAGGGCAATGTGAGCAAGCCCAATATGTCCGTAGTTGGCCCATCACCGCAACCGCAACCGCTCGGCAGATTAGCGGTTGAATCCGTCATCTTGAACCCGTCGTCACCACGCGCCCATTGCAGAGCTCATGGATCGACCAGGATGCACTCATCACGGGGAACATCCGTCCAACAACTGCTAATTTTGCGATCACGACAAGTAACGTAATACCTATGGCCCAGGAGTTTGCGCGTTTTGGCCAGATTCTTCCCGGTTGGGCCCCGCTCTCCTTTCCTGTAGTGCTGCCACCCGCGAAAGTAGATCTTCCTCTCTTCCTCAACGTCACGTCGAAAGCGAAAGACGTCTGAAGCTTTAGGCCGGTTGTCCGCTTGCGCGTGTACTGGGGCGGCTCGATCAACCCACTCAAGAAAATGAGAGGGTCGAAACCTATTCTCCGGGTCATATCGGAGGCCAAGTAATTTAACGAGTGCCTTGTACTCGTCGCCAGCCATTGTGGTGTCTTGCACCGCATAGCTTTCGCTAACTTTGAATTCAAAGGCCATCGATCCGCCACGCAAGCCAAGTAAAAGAATGTGGGGACGCTCGTCGGCCAGGAAAATGACATCGAATTGGGCTTGACCGTACTCGTAATCGAAGCGATATCGATCCATCCCTAAAGCGACCATACTCTTGTGCAACCTACGGAGTCCGTTCATCACCACCGCCATTTCTGTATCTCCCACATCAGCTACCAATCACGTTTGGCTGTTTTTAGTTATCGCTTCTTCAACGGCATCGCAGGCCAGATCTAGGCGCATTCGAGTAGGAAAGAGCAAGATCAAGTGCTCAATAACTAGCCTTTTCTTCGAGCGAACCGGGTTGTCATCACCGCAACTGCCAGCGTTGCAATTGAGCCTCCACGTCCTCCCAAGGCAGCCGGCTCCCATCTCGGCGCATCGCCTCGTAAGCGGCAGTGACGCGCTCGAGTGTCACCAATTTCGCCCCAAACAGAAGGTCTATCAACCAGAGCGTCCCTCGGATCTCAACTTGTTCCATCTGGGCGACGTCCCGGAGAGCACCATCACCTGACAACAGAACGCATCCAAGCGAGCGGGCGAGAGCCAATGCAAAAAGATCATTCAAGCTCACGCGCCGAAACTTCACGGCGCAAGCCTCTACGTACTCCACGGCATCCGGCGCCTGAGCGACCACTTGCAGGCCCAATCCCGGCAGCACACCAAAGTTTTCCGCCAACTCTTCCAAATAGAGGACGTCGGGCACGCAAAACTCCACCTCGGGAAGACGAAACATTTCCGCCAGCAGGTCGCCCGCAGCGAGGTCGATGATGATGTTTGCGTCAGTGACAACCAGGCGCATCGACGGCATCCATGCGACGGCGGGCACGAAGCTTGCTGAGTTGCATACCCATCAGCTCAGCTGCTTTTGATTCTCCAATCAAATCCTCTGCCAAAGCTCGATAAACCAGTTGCTCGAAACGGCGCGGAGTCTCTTTGGGATACGGCTCACCCGGTTCCAACTCGCGCCAGGTACGCCCCTCTCCTTGCTGCGCGAAGAAGTCCCAATGTCGGCGCGCGGCCGCTCTATTTAGGACTCCCAAATCCTGCGCACGGTAGATCCACCCATTCATGCTTAGCCCCCAGTCCCGTTTTAACAGGTACAGCTCTTGGGGTTCTAACCATGATCGGGATTCGCCGAGAAGGCGAAGCACTTCGCTCTTGGGCGCGAGAAACGCACCGGCAAAGCGATTGCAAGCTCGCTCTTCGTCCAATGACGCAGCTAACCGACCGTGAAGAACCAAGTGGCCCAGCTCATGAGCAAGGGTAAAGCGCTGGCGATCACCCGGCCAATCTTTGCCCACCACGACCACGGTATGGTCATTGGCTCTTGCGACTAAGCCATCAAATTTCTTGTCACCATCGTGCGGAGTCAGGATGACCTTGATGCCTTCCTCCTCCATCTTGTCCATCAGATTTCGGATTGGCCCAGTCCCCAACTGCCAAGCTGCTCGGACGCGGTCAGCTTGTACTTCAACGTCCTCATAGGTCGCCACTTCGCCCTCCAGGTTGCCCGGCGGCGAGAAGGCTTTGGGCCAAGACACTGGGATGACAGCCTCTAGCTCCAGCCAACGCTCCAGTTGTTCCCGTACGTCGGCTAGAGCCTTCTCTTCATCTTTGGCGGACAGCTTGGAGTGCTTGCGAAATTCAACTTCCGACAACTCAATGGCTGGCTGGCGGAAGAAGTATTCGACCCTTACGTTCATAGCCTTAGCCAAGCGCAACAAGGTCTCGCTGGAAGGCTTCAGCTGCTCGCGTTCGAACTTAGAAATGGCCATAGCACTTAGCCCGACAAGCTGGGCCAGCTCTCGCAAGGAAAGCCCGGCCGCAGTGCGTCCCTGTTTGATTCGATCACCTAGCATGGCGCTCTCGTGGTTTACATAAATCTTGTGTCTATTGACACATCGTAAACCAAGACCTATAGTTTACGCAAATAAACAAATATATGGAATTTGTAAACATGGCAACCAACCCTCCTGCCGGGGACGGCCACCGAAATGGGGCTGTTCGCGATCGCAGCCAGACCTACAACCCGAAGAACGATCGCTGGACGAAGCGCGACGCAGGAACYGGCCAGTTCATCAATCAGAAGGCTGACCACAAGCCGTTCAAAGGCGTGCGCAAAGAGCGGTAACGCCCATCCACACCCCCAAGAGGTCACTGCATGACTGCCGAACACCCCGAGAACCTGCACGAAAAGACCTTCCAGATTTTTGTGAATTCCCGCCCCCGCAAGGTACCGGGGCCGCAAATCTCGTTCATTGAGGTCTTGCACCTGGCAGGTTTCAACCCGCCTGCGGAGGAACTGGATCTCTACGACGTGGAATGGACGCACGGCCATCAAGCTGGTCGCCTGACCAACGGACAAAGTGTCGAACTTGAGAACGGGATGCGCTTCGATGCTGGAAAATCCAACCGCTCGTGATCCGGCAGTCCAGCAGCTCGTCGATGAGGGTTATACCGTCCAGATCGAAGATCGGTACCTCATCGTCGAGCAAGTTCCCTATGTTTCTGCGGCAGGCGTCGTCAGTCGCGGGGCCCTGATCTCAGCTTTCCGCGAAGAGGAAGGCCGCTGCATGCTCGACAACGACCACACCGTCTGGTTCACCGGAGCTGTGCCATGTGGGCCAGATGGTCGATCGCTTGCCAACGCAATGGTGGCCGACACCAGCTGTTTGACCGTGGCAGGACGGCAAGTGCAGTGCCGGCTCTCGAACAAGCCCGATCCGATCGGTAACTTGCTCGACAACATCTACAACAAGATGACGCATTACATTCGCAAGTTAACCGGCTTTGCTCAGGCAGTGGAGTTGGGTGTATCGGCGAACGGTGACCGCGGCAGTTTTGGGCAACGGCAGACACCATCTCCCTTTTATTTCCACAATGACACGATCGTTCGCGCGGGCCTGGATGAGTGTGAAGCAAAATTAAAACTTCGAAAGATCGCCATCATTGGTACAGGAGGCACCGGCAGCTACTTGCTTGACGCACTTGCCAAGATCCCGATCGACTCTGTGCATCTCTACGACGATGACAGCATCGCGCCGAAAAATGTCTTTCGCATGCCTGGCGCACTGTCGAATGAGGCAGCCAACGCCGGTATCAAAAAGGCAACGTACTTGGCGCAGGTGTATGGCCTTATGCGTTCGGGCATCCATGCTCATGAGTACCGCATTGACGCTACGAATGTACACGAGCTCAACGATTGCGACTTTGTCTTCATTGCCATCGATGATGGCCCCTCGCGCCAGATCATTGCATCCCACTTGGTTCAGCAGGGCATCCCATTTATCGATGTCGGCATCGGTGTTGACCGCGTTCCAGAGATTAGCCAGCTGATCGCCCGGACACGCGTGACGCTAGTGACGCCCGACTCCGCGCACTTGGTTGCTGATCTACCGACCCAACCGGACGCGCAAGAGGCCGTCTATAACAATATCCAGCTGGTAGAACTTAATGCACTGAATGCATGCTTGGCAGTCATCCGATTCAAGCAGTTTTTTGGCTTCTACGCGGATGATGCCGGGGCCGATGTCGTCAAGTATGTCCTTGCGTGGAGTCGCCTCATCACTACGCCCGACATGGCAGCGTAAAGATGAAGATTCGCGCGCTGGAACCCCGCTTCGTCGAGCACCTCCCGGAAAGGTTGGAAGACGGCTTACTCTATATAAGTGAACCGTTCGCCCTGGCTGCTCACAAGTGCTGTTGCGGATGTGGGGAGGAAGTCATCACACCCCTGAGACCTGCACACTGGAAAATCGTAAAGGGGCAGCGTGGTGTCAGCTTGTGGCCATCCATCGGGAACTGGAAGTTTCGCTGCCGATCGCACTACTGGATCCGGGACAATCAGGTCATTGCAGCACCCCCAATGTCCCCCCGACAGATCCAACAGGTGGAGCGCCGCGATCTGCGAGACGCCGATCGCCACATCCAGACGATCAACCGCCAAGCGGCCAGCCAACAGACGGTCTCAACAGGGACGAAATCCTGGCTCGCACGAGCGTGGCACTGGCTGGGCACGCGTTGAAAAGACGGACCACCGCTGCGCCGCCTCTCCCGGCTTTGGCACCCCGACACGCGGTGAATGCAACAGTGTGCGTTCCAGAGCAGTGCTCGCTGATCTTGCTCTGGATGCCCCTGACGTTGCTGGCAACGCCAACAGCTCCGCGTCATTGAATGTAGAACTGCACCCAATTACATCAGGGTTTTGACCGCGCCTCTTTGGTGAGGATTTCAGACCACTCGATGCCTTCGCGGTGTCGGATTAGGTACTTTACGATTCCAGGTGGCACACTGCGCAGCCGCATCCCCGAGCGGATACCTAAGGCAATGGCGTCCGCCGGGCGAACATCTGGGCCAACCAGTAAAACACCGTTGGCAGAGAAAGAAATCATCCTGCGATCGAAGAGCTTATCCAAGTTTGGACTTAGTAGGAGGCCGTTGTCTGGATCAAGCCGTTCGCTATTGGTCTCGCAGGCGCGCCAGGACACAATATGCGATGCGACTAACGCGGTCTCGGGTCCACAGCCAAGAACACTGCAGGTCTTCCAGCGATGCAGAAGTTTCTTCCTAAACCACCCCTGGCCCAGGCGGGCTAGCAATAGCCGCTCTTTCTCTGTATCTCTGACGGATCCGATAATTTCCTCTGCCGCCTGATCTGAGATGTAGTCAGTAAAGGCAGGCTGGTTGGATCGTTGCGGATCCTCAACAGCGAGTGGGTGAGGCGACGGTGTACCTGAATAGTGCTTGTGCACCAGCGAGCAGCCCGCGTGAGCTGGACGATGCTCGAAGTGAGCCTCATTTCGCCCATTTCGGCTGGCCTTCATAAGAATCACGGGACCATGGCATTCGTGGCATCGAACTAGCGCTGTTTCGCGGTGCGGATGAACGGCCGACACAGGCCAAATTTCCCATCGGTTGCCGGTCCACACCTCGCAACTCTTTTTGTCTTCGGGTCGACCATACACGTGATGACGTTCCATGCGTGCCCTCTCTCTTAGGGAAATCTATCGAAATCTAGGGATGGCGGAAACACGACAACGTAGGACGTGGCCATGTGGTCCAGCCGTGGAATATCCGCGGCACGTCCTGCGTCTTTACGGGTGGGCAGCGCCCGAATGTAATCGCAATCGGCCACGCACATCATCCAGAACGCCGCAGTGTTGGCTTCCAAGAGCTGACGAATCAGTGCGGCCGCTGACCGTACGATTCTGCCTGAATTAGGCGAAAAATCGCCGCGTGATGCTCCAGCGCTCGAGAGATGCCGCATCGCGATAACTGTGCACGGAGGGACGGCGGGGCCTTGGACGGGAGCAGTTCTATGACTCGCCCATATCGCGTGTGCGACTCGAGCCACGGTCAAGCACCACTTGGTGTCCGGTGCATCTATTGAAGCGTTCTTCTTCGTTGGATTGGGCAAAGACTACCCGCTGGGGATCGCCTTTGAGCTCGTTACGCCAGGTTGTAGTAGAGCTCTGCGTAATAGTCGCCTGTGCAAACCGGGATTTGTCCCAAGATCTCCTTGACGACTGGCGGAATCCAACGATTCAGCAGGGCGGACACTTCCTCGTTCGCGCTGGATATGGGACACGAAACGATACCTTGATGAAAGTACTCATCGAGCTTGGTTTTGAGGATCCTTTCTGTTCGATACGTGCTTCCCCCAATCGCAAGGCATAGCCGCACTCCCTCTCCAGTGGCGTAGTAGCTCATGTAGGAGATAAATAGGCCCCTTCCGAGAAAATTCTGATCGATGCGGTCATTGGACATGATCCAGTGCCTCCGGAGGACGTAGGGCGATCCGCCCTAGGGCGTACGCCGCAATCGCCCTGCTTGCGGCCAGTTCTCGTACATTTAGTAGAAGTCGCCAAGCCCCATGCGATATCGCTCGTAGGCGTCTGCATAGTCTTCCTTCGATAGCTTCTTGGCTGCAGGCCCGATAACTATCCTCGCCTGTACTCGGTACCAGGCTTCAAACTCGGGTGGATCCAATATGACGTTACAGCGCGCGGCTTCGTACTCGGGGCCACGTAGGCTGTCTCGCCGCTTTTTCAGTCCATGCAGTGACTGGACCGTTCGGTCAGCAACCCGCGCACGCGCGGCGGGCGCCCCTTTTGCCATGGCGTAGGCGCCTCCCCAGATGACCTGCTCCATTGGTGATAGCTTCACCCAAAGGTACGCGGGACTATGGCGCTTGGTCGTGACCATGGCTGACTCCTTGGAAGGCATGGATCTGTCGAGCTGCCAGCGAGTCAATCGTGAAACGATTGCTCCGAGATGCATAGCTAACCACCGTGCAATATCAGGTCCTAAGACAATCGCGGACTACGGAGTGATCTATCCAAACGGCGAACCGGTTTTCAGGGGTGGGAGGCAAGTTGGGCCGCGATCCTCGCAAGATCAAGCGGCCAATTTCCAGACTTGGCCACGACCACGGGCTGGCCTGCACAAGTGTTTGATGCTGGCCAAACTGAGTGCAACCATGTCGTTCTGAGGCACATCAGGGGTATTCAACTGCGTGAGCAACCGTATCCGAGTTTTGCGAGAAGCCCGAGGCTTAACCCTCGACTCGCTTGCATCTCAAGTAGGCACGACCAACCAGCAGCTCAGTTTGCTTGAGACAGGCAAGCGGCGCCTCACCGTAGATTGGCTGGTACGGCTCGCCCTCTCTTTGGATTGTCACCCTTGGGAGCTCGTGGACACCATCCTCCCCGGGCCTCCCCTGCCGGAGGAAATCCATCTCCTCGAGCGATTCAGGACATTGACGCAAGGCCAAAAGGAAGCACTTCTGCGGCTTGTCGACTCTATGGCCCCGTCAACACACAACGCACTTTCAAGCGCTTAACCTCCAAACAAAACACTGAATTCTATTGACAAAATTCAACATTTTGTCTAATGATTCGCTCTCTCAAAGCCTATGCACTCCAAAGGAGCGGCAATGGCTCAGCGATCAATTGCAAAGCCAGACAACGGGCCGGGCCTGCCTATCAGGGTGGCCCAGTACGTCCGCATGTCGACGGATCATCAACGGTACTCAACAGAGAACCAGGAAGAATCCATCGCGAAATACGCAGCCCAACATGGGATGCACATCGTTCGAACGTATGCCGACGAAGGAAAGAGCGGCCTCAGCCTAGAAGGTAGAGAGGCACTCAAGCGCCTTATTCAAGACGTTCAGTTCGGCACGACCGACTTTTCGGCTGTTCTCGTCTACGACATCAGCCGTTGGGGGCGATTTCAGGACGCTGACGAAAGCGCCTACTACGAATACCTGTGCAGACGCTCAGGAATAAAGGTCTTCTACTGCACCGAACCCTTCGAGAACGATGGCAGCCCCATGGCGACCATCATGAAGAGCGTCAAGCGGGCCATGGCGGGCGAGTACAGCAGAGAGCTCTCCAATAAGGTGTTCCAGGGGCAATGCCGGCTCATTGAACTTGGCTTTCGACAAGGTGGGGCGCCAGGTTACGGACTCCGCCGCATGCTCCTTGATGAGCATCGCTTAGCCAAAGGGCAGTTACGCCGTGGCGAAAAGAAGAGTCTCCAGACCGATCGCGTCATCCTTGTACCCGGCCCAGACGATGAAATCGCGGTCATACGTCAGATCTACAGATCCTTTCTTGAAGAAGGAAAGACCGAGCGGTTGATCGCAGAAGACCTCAATGCCGTGGGCTTAGAGAACGACTATGGAAAGCCCTGGACGCGGGGAGCCATCCATCAAGTACTAACCAACGAAAAGTACATTGGTAACAACGTCTACAACCGAACATCAGGCAAGCTCAAACAAAAGCGGGTGCAGAACGCTCCCGAAATGTGGGTACGCAGAACCGGCGCCTTCGACTCCGTCATTTCTCCAGAACTATTTGAACAGGCCCAAACGATCATTTCGGCCCGCTCAGAGCATCTGGATAGCAGCACCATGCTACGGATGCTCCGCGACCTCTATGAAAGGACCGGAGCGCTATCGGGGCTATTAATCGACGAGCAAGACGAAATGCCCTCAAGCCATGCCTATAGCGCGCGCTTTGGCGGCCTCATCCGCGCATATGCCCTAATTGGCTTTCGTCCTCAGCGAGATTACCGCTTCATCGAACTCAACAGATCACTTAGGAAGATGCTTCCAGAGATCATGACTCAGGTGACATCCGACCTTGAGCGCATTTGCCTCTCGGTAGACGCTAACCCGCACGAACGCAGCCTTATGCTGGTCAATGGCGAATTCACGCTTTCAATTGTCCTCGCGCGCTGCATCCAGCTGACAAGCGGAACATTCCGTTGGCATGTTCACTTTGATACTGGATTGGCGCCGGACATTACGATCGTAGTTAGGCTTTCTTCGGACCAACGGACGATCCTTGACTATTACCTCTTTCCTCGCATCGATCTACCGCTTCGTCCTCTTAAGCTCGCTGAGGATAACAATGCGTTTACGCTCGATGCTTACCGATTTGACTCATTGGATCCCTTGTTCGCCCTGGCAGATCGGGCACCACTTGCGTGGGCAGCCTGATCGGGAGAATCTGACATGCGAACTGTCGAGTTAGTCCCTATCTCGAAGATACATGTGCTCAATCCAAGAGCAAGAAATCAACGGCAATACAGAACCATTGTTGAGAACATCGAAAAGATCGGCCTTAAGCGGCCGATCACCGTGACTCGACGATCACAGGAAGGTTCCGAGGACGAGTTTGACCTTGTCTGCGGCCAAGGTCGCCTGGAGGCCTACCAACTCCTGGGCATGGACCGCATCCCAAGCATGGTCATTTCAGCCGACGAGGAAGACTGCATGGTCATGAGCCTTGTCGAAAACATTGCTCGGCGGCAGCACCAAGCTGTCGAATTGATGCGGGAGATCGAGGGTCTGCATCACCGTGGGTACGACGATGTGCAGGTCGCCGACAAACTTGGCGTCACCGCCTCTTGGGTGAACATGATCTTGGGCCTATTGGAGCATGGAGAAGAACGCCTTCTGGCAGCCGTCGAGAAAGGCATCATCCCGATAAGCCTCGCCGTAACGATTTCGAGGAGTGATGACACAGGCATACAAGAGGCCCTCGCCAGCGCCTACACCCATGGCATCGTCAAAGGGAAGAAGCTGGCGCTCCTAAGGCGCATTCTTGACCAACGTAGCCTTCGCGGTAAGAACGAACGACATACCTCTGGCATCAATCGAAAGGGAAGCAGGAAGCTAACTGCTGAGCATCTTCGACGCATCTTTGAGCGAGAGGTAGGGAAGCAACAGCTAATGGCCAAGACGGCCGACTTCACGCAGAAGCGCTTGTTCTTCGTAGTTCAAGCACTCAAGCATCTCCGCCAGGACCCAAGCTTCGTCGCCCTGCTACACCGGGAAGGCCTAGGCACCATACCTGGCCCATTAGAGCGGCGGATGGCCAAAGGAGACTTGGCATGAGCGACAAAATCCCTCCGGCCGCCTTTGAGAGCGAAACGCAAAACGTGCCGCTGTCTTGCATCATCCCCCTTAAACCGATGCGAGCAACCATTAAGCAGAGTCAGAAATACGCACAGATCGCCGCATCCATTCATGAGATTGGGATGGTCGAGCTACCTGTGGTCGTTTCAAATCTACAAAAGCCTGGCACGTACTTTCTGCTCGACGGCCTTCTTCGCATCGAGATCGCGCGCGAGCTTGGGTGGACAGAAGTTGAATGCCTTGTATCGACGGATGACGAGGCGTACACGTACAACAAACGCATCAGTCGCCTATCAGCCGTTCAAGAGCACAGGATGATCGTCCGAGCCATCGAGCGTGGCGTCGATGAGGAACGAATTGCCAAAGCTCTAAGACTTGATGTCAACACCGTCAGGCGACGCTTCCGAATGCTGGATGGTATTTGCGACGACGCGGTTGAATTATTGGCGGATGGGCCATGCCCTAGAAATGTCTTTGAGATCCTTAAGCGTATGAAACCCATGCGCCAGATCGAAGCCGTCGAGCTTATGATTGGCCAGAAAAACTACTCATCCAACTTCATCAAGACAATCCTCGCTGCCACCCCAGACGAGCAGCTCGCCGCCAACAAATCGCGGCCCCAGTTCCAGGACATTTCCCGAGAGCAGATCGCCAGGCTCGAACGCGAGCTTGCGGCGGCGCAGAAGAAGACCAAGTACGTTGAAGAGAGCTACGGCGAGGATGTCCTCGAGCTAACGATTGCAAAAGCCTACCTATCAAGATGTTTGAAGAAACCCGCCATCGTGAGCTGGCTGCAAGAACATCAGCCCGACTATCTCGCGGAGTTTCAAGAAGTAACGGAAATGACCAATTTGAACCCTGAAGGTACAACCATTTCAGCTCTTTGAAGAGAGCATTTGGCGATCGGTAAAAGTCGGCCGGGTAGATCAAACCAATCGATAGCATGCTTTATGACCCTAAGGTCCCCTTAGCGCTCGGCTTCGGGGCGAACAAGGTGCAGGCCAACCAATTCATTCAACTGAGAAATCGCTCCTGGCCCGGCCTGGCCGGCACTCGCCAACCACTGAAGTTGGCTGATATAACGAAACAGGATAGGCACACCGGACGGCCGCCTCAGGGGAACACATGCAACAGCAGAACATTCCAATCGCCACGCTGGTTGATATGTACAAGCGTGGCGAACTCCGTTTGCCGGAGATTCAACGACATTACGTCTGGCGCGCTACCCGCGTGCGAGATCTTCTTGATTCTCTGTATCGTGGGTATCCCAGCGGATCCATTCTCATGTGGGAAACCGACGAACCGATTCCCACCAGAGACTTTGCGATCGCCCAAGACAGCAATGCCTTTGCTGGTCGCAAGCTCCTTCTTGACGGACAGCAACGGCTGACATCCTTAACAGCGGTGGTCAACGGCGATCCCGTTCAGGTCCGAGGACGAAGGCGACCCATCGATATTCTATTCAACCTGGAACACCCCGATGGTCCGCCTAGCGAGGTTATCGAGGTTGAAAGCGACGAAGTCTCCACCATGACACCCGACGACGAGGAAACCGAGGACGGAGATGATGCCGACTCCGAAGAGGGCTTCCAAGAAAAGCTCACTCGTCGAACCTTTGTCGTCGCAAGCCGAAGCCTCCTCTCGCAACCTCACTGGGTGTCGGTAAGCGAAGTATTTCGCAACAACAATGACGCGGAATTGCTTGAACGCGCCGGCATTGAATCATTCAAGGACCCCCGCTTCCAGAAGTACTCGGATCGCCTGAAGAAACTTAGAGCAATCAAGGACTACTCCTACGTCGTACACGTGCTCGAACGGGGCATGAGTTACGAAGAGGTGACTGAAATCTTTGTTCGCGTGAATTCCTTGGGCGCCAAGCTCCGCTCTTCGGACCTCGCGCTCGCGCAGATGACCTCCCGTTGGCCGAACCTCCTCAAACAGCTCGAGCTTTTCCAAGAGGAGTGCGAGCAAAGCTGGTTCACGATCGACCTTGGCCAACTGGTTCGATCCATTGTTGTCTTTGCTACGCATCAGTGCCTCTTTCGAAGCGTCGCATCGACGCCGATAGAGAAGCTGAAGGCGGGCTGGGAGGAAGCCAAGGAGGGGCTGCGCTTTGCAATCAACTTCCTTCGAAGCAACGCGGGCATTGAAGATGAGTCTCTGCTCTCGTCCCCGATGTTCATTCATGCATTGGCGGCCGTCAGTCGCGTTAAAGACAACAAGTTGTCAGATGTAGAGCAGCGCGCGCTCCTTCATTGGCTCCTCGTTGCGAATGCGCGTGGTCGTTATTCTCGCGGCTCAACCGAAACGCTGCTTAACGAAGATCTAGCGATCATCTTCCGAGGTGGAGGAGTTCCCGCTCTCATCGAACCAGTACGTCGCCAGTTTGGCCGCCTCCACGTTGAGGCCGGTGATTTGGCCGGCCGTGGTGTTAATAGCCCCCTCTTCTCGCTGGCTTACTTGGCGCTCAAAGCCGCTGGCGCCAAGGACTGGTACAGCGGGCTTGGGGTATCGCTAACGCATCAGGGTAAGTTGCACTTTATCCAGTGGCACCACGTCATCCCCAAATCGCTGCTTAAGTCACGCGGTTACGAAACGGGTGAGATTAACGAGATTGCCAACATGGCATTTATCACTGGCCAGACAAACAGGCGCATCAGTAATCGCGAAGCGACTGGTTACCTCGCTGAGATTGTCGCAAGCCAAGGCAAACAGGCGCTGGAGAGCCAATGTGTCCCCACTGACCCAGCTCTATGGTCCACCGACTGTTACCGGGAATTCCTGCAGGAACGCCGTGCTGCTCTAGCCAATCGGATGAATCGATTTATCGAAGCACATGCGGGTATCCCGCAGCCCGAAGGTCTCCACTGACAAAGTGCAGGGGCTCTTCTTGCTCACCGAAAGGCAGCGCAATTTAAAACAGCCAAGAACAGATGCCTTTCGGTGATCAATGCTCAACCTGGCCGGAATACGCAGTCGAGCTGCAAATAAAGGCCTTGGTCACGCACATCCCTACGTTTTCCGGAATAAATAATCCAACTCCACAAGTGACGGAACCGGTGATCTAATCAAACAATGACCTAGATAGGCGCTGGTCGTTGCGTGCTTTTCAACCTGCCATGCTTGCTACCAAACCAGACTCTATATAGCTGGTGTGGGTTGGTGCACGCGTGGAATGGATTGAGCCCAGTCGAAACGAGTCTTAGGCTATTCGGTTCGAAACATGCCGCCCTCATTCACGACTTTCCTTCGCATCTCGCGGGGTTACAGAGGAGCACACGTGGCTGCCTAGGCTTGACGCGTACGCTGGCGCTGGAACACACCCTTCTAGGCTATTTTCTTCCGTTGGCGGGCGCCGAGCTCGTGTCGACCATACTTAGCAGGACCTTTCACGACGCCATGCCAGAGCTAAAGATGGTCCTGGGGATCACGGCGAGCCGCATTGGAGGACGCCATCCACTCAAAGGATGCATCACGTGCTTCAAGGAGGACGAAGAGTCGTGCGGCGTCGCTTACTGGCATCTGGACCATCAGTATCCGTCAGTTGCCGTTTGCCGAAGGCACCGCTGCCCTCTCTCCCTCGTATGGGACACAGTTACGCCTGTCCATCGACGGGGGTGGCTGCTTCCAGCAGGGGGACTGAAGAAACAGTGGATTGAGTACCCGAATCTCGAGCCAGTTCAGATCGACCGCCTTCTCAGATTGGCGGAGTTTTCTGAACACTTCTCTCGACGCTCCCCCGGATCCTTAGACTGCACAGTGCTCGCCCGTACATATCAGACAGCTCTCCGGGCCCATGGCCTTGCGACAGCGAGGGGAAGCCTTAGGTTGGCTGCATTGGTGAAGGCGACCCGATCGCACTACAAAGGCATAGAGACAGTCCCAGGCTTTGAGGCACTCCAAGCTGTCACTCAGGATTGGCCTGGTCTGGCTGCAGTGCTTGCCCGTCGAAAGCCACGGCCGGGGCACCCACTAAAGCATCTACTGCTGATAACGATGCTATTTGACACGTGGCAGGACTTCGAAGTGGCCTACGACGCTTCACGTTTGCAGGGGCCTTGCAACATCGGCCCCGAGCCGCGGGTAATAAATCATGTGTCGGAGGACTTCTGCGATCTCGTGACGGAAGGCCACTCAATACGATCTGCGAGTCGAATGGTCGGTATCAGCGTAACGACGGGTGTGATATGGGCCAACCGGAGAGGTCTACCGTATACACCGCGCACCAAATCCTTCTCGGCTTCTATGAAGACGTCAGCAAGAAAGTTATTGCGCCATGGCGCGGACGTTGCTGTCGCCGCCATGGAAGTTGGCATCTCCAGAATATCGATCAGCCGACTTCTCTCGTCTGATTACGAGCTGAAGGAGGCGTGGAAGTTAAGCCGGTTCCTCAGGACAAGAAAACAAGCGCGAACGCGCTTCATCCGCCTTCTTCAGCAGAATGCAATGGCGCAAACGAAGCAAATACAGGGGCTCTCTGGAAGTCCCTACATATGGTTGTACCGAAATGATCGCGAGTGGCTCCGAGAGAATATTCCCAGCCTCTGGAGGAATTTCAAGCTGCGCAAGAATCGAGGTACAACGACATGAGGACACTTGGCTTCATGCCACTGCTAAGGTCGGGCGACGAAGTTACGACGGCAGTCGCGTTGCATCGCGAAATGTTCACTTCATTTGAGAGCTCGTCTAAGGAGCTTTATGGGAAAATAAAATCATCCCCTGATGTGCTCGGTTCACGCATTGGCGATCTGTCAAACAGGTTATTCGGTAGCTTCGGTTCCCCACGAAAAGTGCTTGAACAGCACACATTGTTCGGGGCCTACTCCAGCGTGATGGCACCATCGGCGGCCGACACACTAGCGCGCCACCTCATCTCGGGAGAAGCCAATCGACATCGTTGGGCGTTTAGAGGTCACCGTAAAAGGAAAATTCCGTTGCTCTCGTCCAGCATCTTCCGAATTTGTCCTCACTGCATGGACGAGGACATAGCGTCACAGGGATTTGCCGCATGGCACGTTCTTCATCAGCTGCCGTCGATCGGTCACTGCGCTAACCATGGGGCGGCATTGCACGACGACCTCTCCACCCAGGGCAGGCATGGGGCGCGTAAGTGGCCTTCCGGTCTACCTACAATGAAATGTCTGGGAAAGCCCACAGACATGGCTTCTCGTCTCTTCATGTCCGATGGATATGCCGCTCACCTCAAGCTATGGGAAGAGGCGTTCGAAGGTAATCTGATCGGCATCAAGCCGGATGTCTGGACGCTTGTGATGGACGCAGTTGTTATTCATTACGGCACAGTGGACCAGGCGTGCACGCAGATTGTCCACGCGATTGAATCGAGTTGGCACGTTCCCATCGAAGAGCTTGCTCTGCGACTTCATCTTCCCGATGGGGCGTCCTTTGTACGGGGAGAATTGGAACAGAAAATCCACGCGAGCTACGTTGCCTCGCGACTTGTGATTTGTGGGGCCCTCGATGTTTTAAAGCTTAGTCCGTCGAGGAAAGATACGTCGCCATGGCATTTCCCCATACCTCTTTCGTCACCGCGACCCTATGGGTCCTGGATTTCAACAGCGACCCAGGAAACACTGCGTCGATGCGTATTCGACCAGAATTTCCCGCCCGCCCTGTGCCGATCGCTTGCTGAAGACATGGATATCTATTCGGTGGCCAATGCATCGGGGATCGATCGCATCATCCTCAGGTCTTTCGTAAGGACGCTGCATGACGATCTCCTCTATACCATGTCAAAGGAGCAATCCTGGGATAGGTCATCCTGGCTGACCAAAGAACTCGATCGGCGAGAACTCGCATGGTCATCCCAAGCCTGACGGAGGTGTTATCGCATCTTGGGAGTCCCCCGTTCCGCTAAGGGGCGCAGGATTTCTTGCACGTTTTCGGTCCCAGCAAACGATTCCAATCGCGCTTCATGAGCCCGTAGATCTTCCGTGCCCAGTTCCTGCCGGAGCATCCGAGCCCTTTCCATCTTCTCAAGCCTCGCTTGTTGCTTACCGAATTCTGCACGAATCGCCTCCACGGAGGACTGCACGTTGGGAGCGGCGAACGTCTTTGGTTGATCGCCAGCCCCGATACCGGTACCACTGCTCTCGCTATCCGCCTCGGCCTTGGCAGCCTTGGCCGGTATATCCAAGAACTTGCTGCCAATGACGCCCGATACCTGTGAGGCCATCGCTGATAGTTGCCTAACCCTCGGCGACTGGGCCGCCGCCGCAATATCCTCAATAGACATCCGCGCAACGGTTCCCCCACGACGCAGGGCTATCCGCTGCGCCTCAAGCCATACGGGAACAAACAGACCAGGCACGCCCGAGGTTAACGGAAAGCTCCTTTCAAGCACCTCCGCCACAGCCGGAACTTCTTCACATAGTGAGAAGCCACACATACCAGGTACAAAGTCCTTCGCCCACCAAAGATCGGCAGCAGACGCGGGCACGAGTTGATGGTAGCCGGCAGTCGAAAATCGCCGCATGGTCTGAGCGTCCGATTCAAGGCTGATAAACGCCAATGGGTTACCAAGGAGAAGGACAGGAATTCCCAAGTTCATGAGGCCGAGATAGAACAGAACGAAACTACGGCACCAAAAACTCTCTCCGAAGTTGTCTCTTTGGTTTTCATCAATGGCCAGTAAGCCTACTCGATGATTGGAGAGAAGCTTTGTCACGAAGAGAAGAGCGGCATCGAGGTTCCGCAGTTTTCGAAAGGTGTCGTTGTAGTCGGTGCCAAGGAGCGTATCCAGCGCAGCCACAATACGTGCCAAAACGCCGCCTCGCGTGCCATTTGACGGGGCATCAATTACAAGGTAGAGAACCTGCGTCAGCGATGACCAGCCACATGCCTCGCTTCTTCCATGCACGACAACTTGCTCTGGCGCTACGACCGAAAGCGCTCGCTCAAGTAAATCGGATTTGCCCATCCCGGTGATGGCCGAAATGATGCCGCCTCCGTATCGTACGCGTAGGGATTGCAGGTTGAGACGACGGATGTCTTGTGTGAGAGCCAGCGCGTTGATGCGCCGTTGCTCAGCGACAGACATCGGGTTCCGAGCCATCAGGCTTCCGCGTAGCATCGACTGGATGCTGTCGGCGGCGTCGATGATCATACGATGCGGCCAATAGTGATCATCACTGAGTTCCAGGAGCGGCGTACGCAGCTCGGGCGGCACGGATCGCCAGTTGCACTTTTTGAGCGGTTCGGACAACAGAGCGCTCGGCCAATTATTGAAGGTAATGAACGGCGCCACAGCTTCCAGCAGTGGGTTGTCTCCTCCAAGAACATCGAGATGGCTGCGGTCTGCCTCGGTCATATGACTGCCTCCTCAAGAAACTTCTCCATTGCCAGATCGGCAGCGGACATTGGCGCGGATGTTGGTTCTGAAGAGGCCGCAGGCGCGGGGAGTCGCTTGTTGTCCGTTGTCCGAATACGCTCAATTTCTTCTTCGCGGTTCTTGCGAAGCTCAGAAATTTGCTCCTTCTTGCTCAATTTCTTTGGCTGCGACTTCTGTTCCGCCAATTTTTCCTTTCGTGCTTGGCGCTCAACGGCGTCACGTCGAAGTGTCGTGTTCAGCTGCCTCTGGTCAACCTGGCCCCTTGCAAGGTCCGCTCTAATATCCTCCTCAGTCACATGCTGAACGAAATCCACCAGTGAAATTTCGTTCTGTGCATGGATGTCTGCGACGACGTTCGGGATTCGCAGCAAGCCTTCAGCCGTAGGAAGCCAAACTTGGCTCAGGTCCTTGCCGTCGAACCTCACGCTGATCTTGACAGATGTTTGTTTCGCCGCCGCACGTTTCCACCGGTGGTCCTGCTCAAGATTGCTGATGTAGAAGCGATTACCCGGCAGATACCTGATGCCGTCCTCCATCAGAAGGTGAATGCCGTCACGTCGCATGACGGCTGCTGTCTCCGGCAGCGCATAGGTGCGCAAATGATTGACGTCGCACGGCAGACTCGCGCATGCGTTATGGTCGCGGAGCCATTTGAATATGTTGAGCCTAGTGGGGCGTACTTCCGCGATCAACATGTCGGTCGGTGCGAGATCGTGAACTTCCTGGTTGTTGTATTCGAGAACCCATGACAGGAACTCCCGCATGTATTCCGGATAGTTCCATAGCGCCTCTAGTGCCGGTGCTTTTTCACCGCGTTGCCGCTGTTTTCCGCGAGTCGTTCCCGACAGCTTGTGGTCAAGCTCTTTGTGGTCCGTGTGATGCTGGGTTTCAACCTGGCTCTTGCTTTGCCCGCTGTAAGACTTGGCAAACTCGATACCGAATCGGAAGTTCTTCTCGGCCTCGACCATTGCGGCAGATTTCATTTCCCCCTGGTCAGCCAAGTACAGCCGGTGCAACATGCTCGGAAAGTCATCTTCATCGATCGCGATGCCGAATTTTGCATATAGTTCGACCTTACTGTCTGCAGAACACAGAATCGCCTGCATGCACGTCTCGTAACTCGGTGCCTCCCAGCCGACGTAGAATCCAACAAGAAGCGTCGACCGCACATCCTTGACGATGGTGCGATGCATGGGAGGTAATACTTTGCACCGCGAGTATACGGATGTGAGATAGACGTCCGTGCTTGTCGAGTCAATCATGGCCATCTGGCCGACGGCATGAACCTGGTCCTGAGCGCTTCCGGCAACGGCCAATGTCGATGTGTTCCAACCGTCTACCCCAAGCATCCTCCGTTGCAGAGGACTACCGTGGATCTTTCCTCCCCAATACTCAAATTGCACCTGAGTCGGGCGCAAGTGGGACTCCCACAGCACGCATTCGATCTCGCCTTGATCGTTTTGGCGCGTGTCTGACCAAAACGCAGCGCAGGTTCGCAGATACGCATCGCGTACAGTGACACGGGGCTTAACAAGGCTGTATCCAAGCGCGAGCCGCTCTGGATCTCCTTCCTTGAGGATATAGCCCTCGCTCTCGAAAGCACCACGAATATAGGCTCTGGATTTGCGACCAAGGCGCTGTCCCGTTTGCACTTTCCGCTGTCCGGGACCACCGCACTTGCTCCAATTGGGTATCAGGCTATTTATACATTCACCACCCGCCCAGTACCGATGTAGCCAGCTATAAATGGTCGGCACACTTCGCTTATGAGCGATCGCTTGGGATTTAACTTCCTCCCGCAACATTGGCGCGATGGGCGCCAGGCTTTGAGCAGCATGCCCCCCCACAAGCGCTTCCACGACCTTCCAGCGCCGATCCCTTTCTGCCATGCGCTTTTGACGCAACTTCTTTTCTCGATCTGTGGGAGCTTCATTCACATAGTCAGCGTCTGACAGCTGCCATAACCCGGGAAGCGGAACGGTTGCCGATACCAATGCGCCAACCGCGACGTCATTCTTAATGTCTTCAAGGCTGAAGCGCTCAGGACCTGAGGCGTACCTGGATTTGTGGCCGGGTATAGTTATGAGCCATATCGAATCACTTTCTTCATCGATCGCCAGGACGCGGTGAGGCCTTTCAAGCGTCTCGCATCCGTCGTCGATCGCTGGTCGAATGATGTGCCCAATGGCCGGCCTCATGGCTGATCTCCGAACCAATGGTTCTGGAAATCCTTTTTGATCTGTACCCCGCCATGGCAAAGCGGCCGCGTGGTGTGAATTGGGAGAGAGAGGTTGGCATCCAGGTGCTGATACCAGAGAGCAATCTTTAAGGCTCGATGTTCTTCTTCAACAGACCAGCCGACTCGATGGCTCGCCCGGCCCGAGGCTCCGTACACGGGTTCAACATAGGCATACTTACGCATCGTCGCCAGGTAGTCTTTGTAGGCCTCGGAGTTAACCAATAGCCTCAGCTTGTCTATCGGCTCGATAGGCGCGAGCCAATGGAGCTGGACAACGAGCGTTTTCGACAATTGCTCCGGATGCACCAGGTGGTGCTGGATATTTGCCGCCAAACAGTAGCGACGATCTAGCTCGAGTCGCTCCCGCAGACGCTCGCCGGGGCCTGCCTTCAAGTAGAGGCTAAGTGGCTTGCAACTAAACCCCACAAGCTGACTTGAACACAGTTTTTCCGGGATGGTGGCCAAGAGATCAAGCGTGAGGACTGCTGGGATGCCCATGCCGGGGTAGCACCCCAGTCGGATGCCCGCGTCTGCAGCCACAACGGCCATGCCCGGGTGATAATCGGGTTCGCCGGTGTGCTCGCTGATAGCGCGCACGGGCTGCGGATGTGGCCAGGGCCAGAGCGGATACTGCTCTCGAACATCTTCGGCACCAAGCCACCAGAGCAAAAGAGCGAATTCACGCTCGCCCCGCGATAGATAGTGGGCCAGCCGGGTGAGGTGTGGAACGGGGATCAGGTTGAGGTTGGAAAAGGGGGAGGATCTTTTCCGCGTGATCTCCTCCCATGGTCGATAGTCGTCTCCCACGCCCATGCCTCGCCCTGACGCGATCATGGCCATGAACTTCTTGGGGGTCATTTTCATTGCGAATGGCCCGTTGAGGGCAGACACTCGCCACTGATGGCTCTGGCTACTAGGGCCAACGCCGAGTCAATGCACTTCTCTGGCATGCAAGCCTCCCCACCGCCAAAAATGGCGGTGTTACATATCGGGATGGCCGGAGGCTTGACGGGATAGGCGGCAGGGGTACAGACTCCTGCTCAAGCGAACCAGGCTTGAGCCATCAAGTCGCGCCGGAAAAACCACCCCGCCACAGGGTGGTTTTTCTTTTTCCGGATGTTGTTTAGACCACTGAACTTAGACCTCGCCCTCCTTTGCTGGGTGAAACTAATCTGGAACACCAAACATTTAGTTCGATTCCCGATCGCCAACGGATATCGAAGTGACCATAGTGGCCAGAGGGCGTCGGTTCCGTTTGGTATTCGGGAAGGGCGATGACACGTTGCTGCACCCCAGGCAGCAAAGGTGCGTGGCCCGAGGAGGTTGTCATCCTACTCATGAGGATGAATTCCCGCGCTAGTCGTCACGACTGTGGCCCGATCGATCCAGGCAGCAACAACAGCCGTCGAGGCGAACCAGCCGCGACGGCCCTCTATGGTAAACATTGGAATAGGTAACGTCTGGCGGATGCGTGCACGCCGAAGAGCCTCAGTGCTTTCAAAACCTAGAATCTTTGCAGCAACTGATGCGCGCAAGATGGCCCCGTGCTCTCGCATAAGCCATCGGGCGGTTGGAGATTTGTCCACGTCCCGCTCGGTCATGCCCAGTCCGTCCCGGCTGTACGTCAGGGCCAAACCTACTCGCCTCACAAAAACACGTCAAGTACTTGATTTCGTTGCGTTTACTAGTATGAAAAAGGGGTGATCAATCCAAGCAAACACAGGGGCTTGCGGAGTAAGCATAGATTTCGCTTGAGCCCGGTTTGAATTTCTATTCCGTTTCGTACAAGACCTGTGCCCTTTTGGGTTACTCGCGCTAATGGATCGTTGCCTCCCTAGCGGAGCCAGGAGCCACCATTATCTCTTGTCGATTATGGCGCTCCCCAAAAGCGCTCAGCCCTATGCCATGCCATGCGGACCAAATGCACATCTGTCAGCGCGACCGGTGATTGCCAACGGAGCTCTTCTCGCGCGGCCAGACTAAGGTGGGGCGAGAATAACGGGTTGCCGTTATCGTCAAAGGTGACAAGGCCACGATCAAAAGCGGCGTCCCACAACGCAGACAGCAGAAGGCCATTATGGACATCTAGCCGCTCAGCATCACTGGCGCAGACGCTCCATGGCACGATATGAGAAGCGCGCAGTAGCGCGGGATCGGTGATACCAGTCAGCGGACACGAGCCCCGCCAATAGTCCACCAAACTCGCTCGAAAAATGTCCTGGCCGATGCGCTGGATAACGAGTCGCTCGGCTTCAGTAGTCTCGGGCAGCATGCTGACCTTTGCCAAGAACGCTTGAAGCGGTGCATCCGGCAGGCTCGCAGCCAGCTGATAGACACGAGGCATGGCAGCATAGAGCGCTCGCAGATCGTCGAATACATATCGCGCGCAGCCAGGGCCGGGGATGTCGACGCGAGAAAGATTCAATTCTTCGACAACACCGGCATGGTCGAGGGCGAGGGCCCAGGGGCCCTGCGGCCCGAAAGCGGCGAGATGGATCACGCCTTGTGCAGTAGTAGAACCATAACGGGACCACCCGCTATCTTCGCCAAGAGCGCGACGAAACCCGTTCTGCCAAGCAACCTTCTGACATTCTTGCGAGACGATGAAAGTTTGAGGAGATTCCAACGCAATCATTTCGGCCCTCATCAAAGGTCCATCCCAAACAGGCGTTCTGTCGCAGGAGTTGAGCTCATTCGCAGCCTGACGTAGAGGTCATTCTGTAACTCGAGCGGTGGTGCACTCGTGGTTGTGACGATGTATTGGAAGCAAGGCGTTACTACCTTCAGTTCCCATTGTTGTAGCAGGATGAAGAGGCGAGCGTATAGCTGCCCATCCAAGTCCGCTTCACGCGGGCTATCATGAATTAGGAAAGCAGGCAGATCTGCCTTTTCCTCAATCGCCATTTGCAGCGCTGCCAAGTCAAAAGCAACGACCTTGAGTGAGTCCAAGGCAGCAGTCGAAACTTCGCCTCTTCCAGAAAATTGGGCGTCAACCTTTAGGCCATTTCCATCTAGCTTGATTGCGCCTTCTACGCCCTCGGGAAGCCAATCGGCCATAACTCCCTGGTATTTCTCCTCCAGCATTTTGATGGCCGCCCTGGCCCGCGAGCGCCCTTGATCCAACTGCGCGCGAACCGTCTCTAGTTCATCAGTTCCGTGACGCAATGGCTTCACGACCGCCTCGCTGTCACGCAGCTCCCGTACTTCGTCAAGCGTGCGACGTGCCCGATAGATTCGATCCTGGACTTCAATCGAACCTGTTTGCGCGAGCCGATTGGCTGCGTCTGCTTCCTGAACCTCTTTCTCAAGTGCCCGTAACTTTGGTTCGATCTGATTTATCAGGGCTGCGATCCTATTCGCCTCCTGTTCGGCATTGGACGCCTCTTCATCCAGGTCTCTCGCTCTCTTCTGCTTTCCCTCAATCTCGGCCTTGAGTGCTGCGAGATCGCACTGCTCGAGAGAAATGCCGCAGCCCCTCGCCTTGACGTCATCTATCCGGACTTTGCAGATCGGGCAGATCCTAACCTTCCCTTGTGTGATATCTATTTGCCCGAGATTTGCTTCCGCGCGAAAGCGTTCGGCCTCACCTCGCTTGAATCGCACTTCGTTCTCAGATTGCTGCTGCCTGACCTCTAAATCGCCGCGACTCTTAGCGAGTATATGCAAGCGGGTGAAGAGCGAACCGATGTCGGGTGGAGCTGGCAAGTTGACACGAATCGCTTCGGTCAACGCCCTCTCTGCCAGCGATACCAATCCTATTCGACCAATGGCGTCCTCGAAACCCACGTCATCTTCAACACCTAAGGCTGCTCGTATTGAGCTCAAGCTCTCGGCATGCGACTGCTCACGATAGGCTTGGCGGCGACGTTCGTTCTCCGCTGCAGCCACAAGCTCTCGCTCACGGGCAGCAGCCCCTTGCTCCTCCGCATCAAGGGCGCGCAGTGCAAGGCGAACCATTGTTAGTTTGGCTGTCTCGCCCAGAGCCTGCGCACGTGATCGGGTATAAGTGCGCGGCGATCGCCACGACAAAATGTCCGCAAGACGGCATTCCTGATCGCGGGTCAACCAGGCCCGCAGAACATCCCAGACCTGCTCGGGAGCCACCTCGGGAGGAGTGATCCCCGCAAAGCCTGAAAAGAAAGCGCCAATCAGGATGGGATCAAGGGACGAACGATCATCTTCACGGCGGACCGAGGTCAAAGCCTCTTCGATGGAGCCCATCTGAACAACAAACTGACTGCTGCGAAGCCCCAACGGACGAACAGCCACCCAACAGATACCGTCGATTAGAACTTCAGCAGCCACCAAGCCCTGCGGAAGCTGCGACGAAATACGTCGGTGCTGTTCCTCTGTCGCGAATTCCGGCTCACCAAGGCAGGCACGTAGTAACCGGCAAAACGTCGTCTTGCCACTGCCATGGGCTAGCGAGCTATTGCCACTGGAGGCCATGTCAGGCGTCCAGATGATGTTGAGGCCAGGCCTAAGAATCACATCCCGGATGAAAGTGTCGGGATTCTTCAAGATGGCCAAGCGGCGCACCCAAAGGCGCGGGCCCGTGCGACCCGCCGGGGCCTCCGGAGGTCGAATCGGCGCGGCAAACATATCAGGCTGCCGTACCACCACCGAACCTCTTCCAGATCACATTATCTTCCGGTGCAATGGCAGCAGTCAGGCTCTCTGTGGCGAGGTTTCGAATCACGCGCATAGCAAATGTTACGCGCTGGGCATCGGCAGATTCGACCCTTAATCCTGCCGGCTCGAAATCCCGCCCCCGTGCCCATCCACCGTCAGCACGCTCCTCTAGTTGACCAGAACTCAAAAGCGTCTGGAACATTGAGCGCCAGACTTCATTGATCTGTGGGCGCAAGCGGGTTACCCCAGTCACAGGCTGCGCCTCGGGGCCAACGAGTCTGGTCCAGTGCGCCCGTTCGGAGCTTGACAGCCATGGGGTTAGTAGCGCCGGCTCCGCGAGGCACGCAATAAGAAACCGCACGCGCTTGCCATCCTCAGCTGGATCTACAAGCCATAGAGTGTACTGAGCAACATAGCGGAGACGACTCGATGGCGGAATGTCCGCTGGCCACGACCATGCCCCGTCCTGCAGAACATCAAGTGGCGGAAGTTCGACGGGTACCGCCAAATCACCGGCCGGTGTCTTGGCAAGTAGCATCGTTTGTTGCGCCTCCTTGGCCTCCGTCTTTTCCCAGGCTTCCATGATCAATCGCTGAGTACGGAATTCGCCAAATTCTCGTAGTTCACGGTTGCGCAAGGCCTTGAAGGTTTCGATCCCGCAATCCGCGCCAAGTATGTTCGCTGGATCCAAGATGTAGAGCATTTCGTCCTTAGTTAGTCCAAACACCTCACGCGCGACGAGAGTATCGACTTCGGCGGCTAGTGCCGCTCGGCGATCCGGGTCTTCGACAACATCGTCAACGGACCTCAAGATGTTGGCCTCCACGCCCATCTTACGGAAGGCATCCATCTCAGGCCCCACAGCGCAGAGCGCGCAGACACGCTGAGCAATTTCGTCAGCGGCTTTGGTTTGTTCAAAGTCTCGCGGAAAAGGCAGGCTGTCCATAATCGTGTAGGACATGGTCAGCGAAACCTTTTTACGAACCAAGAAATCCATGGCAAAAGAATTGGCTATTCCAAGCCATAACAGAAGATCCTTGGCGCCTCCCTTTGCAAACTCAATGGTTGGAACTTTGTGGCCGCTGACGACTTCCTTCGGGATAAGCGCCGCAACTAGACTGCGCGAATTTGTTGGACTCGCCACGTCTCCGAATCCAATCCTGTATCGACAGACTCGATCAGCAAGCTTGTCGGGAATCGACTCCTGCCGAACTCGCCATTGCGGCCGTATGCGTTTGCGCGGCGATCCAAAGGGCATGTCTTCCCAGACAGCGGATCTGCCACGACCAGAGACGTATCCCTTGGTTCGATAGTCGAAGGCATCGATCATGCGCCCTTCGTAAACAGGTAGACCAATGTCTCCATCCGTGAACAAACCGCGGTCGGTTCCCATATCCACTTCACGCATGTAATGACGATAAGGTGCTCCTTCGACCTGGGCGCCGAACTTGGGATAGCGCGCGTACATCTTTGCGCATACATCAATCTCCGACTGATCTGCAAACTCCATCACTGCCAGCGCATCCGGCGAAAACTCTTCAACGATTGAAACCGGAATCGTTAGTGTGCGACCCACAATAACGTTTTGCAGTCCTTCTGTTGAATTAACTCGAAAGGACGCCAAGAATCGATCGGTCTGGCCGCCTTTCCATGCCACGTACAGACAAAACTTCATTCGTGTATCAATCGCGGGGAACCAGATGCCCTTGGAGTTTTCGAATCCGGCAAGACTCTTTAGGCAAAATGTCTCGAACAACTCCCTTCTAATCGCAGTCGCATTTGCTCCGTTATATAGCCCCTCGGGAACAAACTGTGCCGCCACACGCCCTTCGCGAGTCGCAGCCAGCGCAGTCTCGACGAACATTCGGTAGACGTTGAAATCGCCCTTCCCAAGATTGCCAGGCGCAAACAACCTGTAACGGCCGCTGGACTTGATGAAATGGACCGATGCATAGAGATCCGCACAGTGCTTGTTCCAACGTGCGGAGATAGCAGGATTCGAAAGCAAGCGATTGACGACTGATTTCTGATCTACCGGGGATAGATGCCGCACGGTTGGGTCGTAGACCGAGAAGAACTCCTTGTAGTCCGGACTCATGGCGTCCCAAGGAGGATTGCCAAGAACCAAGTCAAACCCACCACGTTGCATGACATCCGGAAACTCAAGCGGCCAGTGGAAGGCCCGCGCCTGGCGTGCTATTCCGACCGCCGTGCGCATCTGATAGGGCGCGTCATATTCTGCGAACGCGGCCCAGAGCTCATCGGTCGTTGGTACGATCCGCGCGACCGGCCCTTCAGGCACTCCTCCTGTTTTCGGTAACAGGAACGCTGCAACATAAAGGTCCGCCGCGGTCTGCAACTGGTTGAATGTAGACGAAGCACGCAATGTCTCCAATCGTGTGCGCTTGTCGTTGATTTCCTCCACAGTGCTTTCGGGTAGCGCACGTAGGCCGGCAAAGTCCGCGGCCAGCGGCCTCATGGCCGGCATGCGCGTACGGCGATTATCGAAATCGAAGCCGCCCTGCCCGGCCTTCGCATCCTGGTTAACCCTAAGGTAGTACTTAGCAGTTTCTTTATCGTCGGCTGTAAGCGGCTTGTACGCGGCATCGGGAATGCCGTCCTGCAGCACCCTGAGGTCAAACACGCCAACCAGCGCATCGCCGCAGCGAACCTGTGCATCGAAAAAGCCCAGCGGCAGGCCGGGATCCACGGTTTCGATCCAGAGTGCGACCTTGGTCAGCTCCACTGCCATAGGATTGCGATCTACGCCATAGATGCAGCAGCGCGCAACATCACGCAGCGCATGGCGAAAGTCTGCCAGTGATGGCGTACCCTCAGCACGGATGCGAGCCAAACGCGTGGCGATGCGGCGTGCAGCCCCCAGAAGGAAGTGGCCGGAGCCACAGGCCGGGTCAACCACGCTGAGTTCGAGCAAAGCCTTGGCTGGGTCGTCTGCTTCAGACTCCGTTCGGTCGAGAACGGGATCAAGCGCGGCATCAAGCAGGGCCTGTACCAGGCTATCTGGCGTGTAGTAGGAGCCAGAGGTTTTGCGCTGATTGCCCTTCATTTCGGCCGCTTCGGAGGCGAAGGCGAGGGAGCGACCATCAGCACCAATTTGTGGCTGCAGTTCCAGCAAGGACTCGTAGACGGAACCGAGCTCCTCCGTTTCCATCGCACGCCAGTTAACTGGCACCATTCCCGTCCTATCGCTCAACCAGGCTAAGCCATAAAGCGCCTTCATTAAGGCAGCATTTCGGATGCGTGCGCTACTCAGGTTCGGTAGCTGTTCTTCTCCGAACAAGCCGGCAAGTGCAGGCAACGCCAATACCTGTTGTCCGTGAGCGAGGCCACGAAAGACGATCTTTATACCTTCGTAGCGATCATGATGCCGGTCCCAGGTCGCGCGACGCACGCACTGGGTGCGCAGCATGGCCATGCTGTAGCCGTCAGCATATAGCTTGCGTGCTTCGGGCTCAGCATCCGGCGAGTGCAACAGATTCCGGTCCTCGGCCACCATCAGGAAGATGAGGCGATAAACAAGGCGTAACAACTCGTTGAACCAGTCCGTCAAAGCCAGCTCACCGGTGCTTAGACGGGTTGCCAATTCGGGGTTAGCTTGCAGGAAGCCGGTACCGAGCACCAGAAGAGCGGCTTGGACTTGACCGGCAAGGCGATCGCGCGCGGCCTCGCCCTCACGGCTGCCTGCCTCGCGCCAGCGCTCGAGCGCACAATCGGCCGCCGGGGCCCCCAACATTCCGAAGCGGCTGCGGTGGATCATCAGCCAGAGCGCAGCGAAGGACGCTGCGTCTTCATTTTCGAAGATCTGGTTAAGGTCGGCTTCGATGTATGACGGCCGCGTAAGTGAAGCGTTGTCCCGCATCAAGCGCAATTGCGAGCCGTTAGTCACTAAGCCCCAGAGGGCCTCGTCGCGTTCGTTCAGAGTGTCCTGGAGTGCAAAAGCCGGGGAGCGCGAGCGCTCGACAGACAAGGTCCTACTGCGTCGGTCAAGTGCTTCGTCGGGTGGGACCACCACCACCGGCACTCGCCCGCCGGCGAGGAAAGTCACGATATCGCCCCCGGCTTCGAGATCGGCGAAGCCAAAGGTTTCGCGCAGGAAGTCACGGACGAAACGGCGGGTGACATCGGCGGATGGGTTCTCCCGCTTGGCGAAAGAGTCGAAATGCGATTGGCCTACACGAAACGCAGTGGAAATTTCGTCGCGGAGGCTCAGGCCTCTGCGAACACCATAGGACTCAGGCGTCTGCTCCGACCCTTCCTGGCGATCAATGGCGGCAACCATTGCGGGGGCTATCAGTGTGCCCTCCAGGCTCAGGGACGGCCAAGCAGACATATCAGTCATAGGCATGCGTGCCATCTGTTCAAACCTCGCTCGGCACGAGCACGAACAACCCGACGACATCCGGCGGGAGCACGGCCTCCACGCTCACGCGGGAAATGGAACCTGCTGCCACACGTAAGCGCGCATGATCCTGCATGAGCTCATTCGCACGGCTGCGCACAAAGTCCGCCAATGGACCTTCCAGCAATCTGGGCAAAACCTCCTTTGCCTTGGTGATAAACCTGTCGCGGGCGGCCGCGGCAAGATCCATGGCCGCTGGCGCATTCAGGAGACTGCGTACAGCCTCACCAGCAGCGATCACCTGATTCTCCTGGAGCGCCACCAGGGCGGCCTCCTCAGCGAGCAACATGCGCTCCTTGCGGGCGTGGACTGTCAATTTGAATCGAATGCGAAGCAGTGCGATATGTGTGACCTGTTCCACAACTGCCGCAGGCCAGGCACCAACGCGACCGATGCCTAGTGTGGGAAGCGCCTCCGGATCTAGCGACGCTTCGACCAGCGCCTCCGCAAGAGTGGCTGTCATGGGATGCATGCGGGTAAGCAAAGCGGAGCCCGAAGGCGCAGGTTCAATGGTTGCCAAACGAATTGACCCGACTAGGCCGCGCTCAGCAAGGCGATCCTTCAGTCCGGCTTCGAGAGCCTGAATGTGCGCAACAAGCACCGACTTGCGAGGCTCAAGTGGAACGCCGAAGCGGGACATGGTTCGCTCGACGAAGATCCGTGCCTCATCAGGTGAACCCAGAAGTGATCGGACCTTGCTCCACTCCTGCGCGACTTCCTGGGGCCTCATCGCGTTCTGTGCGAAACGGGCGCGTGACTTCTTCTCGTTCTCAGAAACATCGCGCCAGCGCGCCTCCACGGCACGTGCGCCTTCATCCAAATTGAGATCAAGCGCCATCTGCCGTGTTTCCCCGCGGCGCAGCATCATCGACGCCATAAGCGCATCAGTCATAGGACCGCGCTCATCGGGTAGGGGCACTGTCACGCCAGTCGCCTTCCGAATCTCCTCTGCTTTGCGCAGGATGACTTCGAGCACTGCACCGTCGATGGCACTGTCCGGCGAATACATCATGATTGAGCGGACGACTTCGGCTGGCTGTCCGAACCGGTCCACCCGACCCTCGCGCTGCTGGAGTCGGGTCGGATTCCAACAGAGATCGTAATGAACGACCGTATCGAAGATCTGCTGCAAATTGATGCCTTCTGACAAGCAGTCAGTCGCGACGAGAATGCGCTGGGTGCAGGCTTCGTCATCTACAGACACCATGTCGGCAACACGGTCACGTCGCTCATCCGGTGTCAATACGCCGGTGACGGCTTCAACCTTAAGTTTGGGGAAAACTTTGCAGAGACAATCGCGCACGTACTCTGCTGTCGCAATGAATCGACAGAACACCACAGGATTGGCGCCTTGACGGATTAGCGGTTTGATGCCGTCGATCAGCGCGGCGAGCTTGGGGTCTGGCGTGTGGACAAGCTCTTCAGCCATACCCAGGAGTCCCAAGAGAGCCGGGTCGGTACCGAAGATGGCGTTTGGCTCGATGTCGACAGCATCTTCGTCATCACCGTTCTCGTCATAGATTTGAGGCTCAAGGCGATCGGCCTGGTTCGCCGCGCGATTGCGTAGCGCGCTCAAAGCGGCCGCAGGAGACGACCCCACACACCTCATCAGGGCCAAGGTGCCCCAAAATGCGAGGCGGCGGTCGCGTTGACCCTCACCCGCTCTTGAGACGACGCTCAGGCAATAATCGAGTACCGCCTCCTGAAAAGCTAAGTGAACGCTAGAAAGCCGGTAAGGAGACTCGCTGGCTTCGTGTTTCGGGAAGGTCCGATCCTCGTGCCATTCACCGGAAACGAGGTCGATTCGGCGCCGTTGCACGAAGTGCTGCGCCAAACGTTCGCGATAACGGGTGTCGTCGAAGTTCATTCCTTGGAATGATGGGCCGATGAGTGAAAGCAACCTCGCAAAGGCCTCTTCGTCGCCTGAATGCGGGGTTGCCGTCAGCAGAAGCATGCGGCGCTGAGGGTCCTTTGCTAGCCCTGAGAGAAGTCCGAAGCGTTGCTGCCTGCCTTTATGAGTCCCCACGCAAGCATGAGCCTCGTCCACGATGACAAAGTCTGGACACGCACGCGCAAACGTCTCGCGACGCTTCTCAGCCTTGATGTAGTCCAGGCTCACAACAGTGAAGGGATAGGCATCGAATAGCGTCTGAGCGAGTGGAATGCCTCGCTCCAGGCGAGCCGCGCTACTGGAAGTGACGGCGACCGCCTCGATCCCAAAACGGATCTTCAGCTCGATCATCCACTGCTCCACAAGATGGGGGGGGCACAAGACAGTGAAGGCGTCTACTTCACCTCGATCCATGAGCTCCCGCAGGATCAGCCCAGCTTCGATCGTCTTGCCTATGCCAACGTCATCGGCGATCAGCAATCGCGGCACCTGCAGACGCAATGCCATCAATAAAGGAACCAGCTGATAGATTCTGGGTTCGAAGGCCAGATGTGCGGCAGACCGGAAGGGCCCGGCACCGCGTCGCAACGTCAAGCGCAAAGCATCGGCGAGAAGTGCTGCCTTTGTCTGTACGGTATGGTGAGCGTCGGCCGGAAGATCAAAACGTGCCGGTTCGACCGGCACGAGCTCGACAGATGGATCAAGCAGGACCGAGTCGCCTTCACTCCCCGACAGTGGACGCAACGCCAGGACGCCGCTGCGCGGCGCTGGCAACGCTACCCACTCCCGCCCGCGCGCGCGAACGAGATCTCCTGGGGCAAAGCTCATAGCCATTCCATCAATCCTTCAGTAAAGCGCTAAGGGCCTCTGGCACGCCAGCCGAGATTGAATCCGGCAACCTCACCAGCGTCCAGCCCTTGGATTCAGCGAGCGAGGCCGCCTCATGAGTCACGCCGACCGTACAGGCCGCGACGCAGTGACCACGCCAGGCAAAGCTTGCTTCGATGCCAGAGAATGAGATCGGCACCGCATCGGGTGCTGGCAGTCCTAACTCCCTAAAAGCGGTAACCCACCCGTCCGGATCCGTCGTTCTTGTAGACCCAGTGAGAATAGCAACCTGACCACGCGCGAGGTCTATCAATAGCTGCCTAGCTTCCTTGCTAGTGCGATCAATCAGCTCATGGTCAGGCTGATTGAAGTACGACAGCAAACACCGATAGCAGCCTCGGACGCAAGCTTCGCCTTGCCGATCCTGCAGTAGGGTCGCGTCGCCCTCAGTAATCGCTGCATCGACATTATCGAAGTGCATCAGATCCAGTGCCTGACGCGCAACCCGCCCCAGCGCCCGACTGTCTTCAACAAGCCGGCTTAAGACGCCGGCCCCTCCCTCGGTGGCCTCGTAGGCAAGGATAGCGCGGCGGTTGTCGCGTGCGGGCAAGGGCTCACCCAGTATCTCGCCCTCTTCGAGCTGGAAGACAACCTCGATGCCCCGCATCAGCGCGTGCTGCACCGTAGCAAGTGTTTGAGGCGCATACCCCTGTGGCTCGCGGACGCGCACCAAGAGCGCATTCTTCCGATCCCTGACGATTGGCACGATCCGAACGGGCAACACCACATCGGGCGGCGCATCCGGTCCCGGCTCTTCGTCTGTCGATTTTTCCCACCGTCCAGTACGCGGATCGATATTGAAACCAAGAACCGTCTTGTTGGCGCGACGCTTAAGCCCTTTGTTGATGCGGCTGATCTCTGCGCTGTTCGCGTACTGCAAAGTGAGCAACGGAACATCTTCGCATCTAAATTCGGCCTCGGTAATCTGGAGCCGGCCGTCCTTTGTAGGCCACGAGAACACCGTTTGGATGTCAAATCCTTGACGGACTCGCTCTTCGTCGTTGGCGGTGATCCGCTCGGTTGGCGCAGCTTCTACATTGTCGATGCGAAGCGTGCGCTTCACTGGCACCTCGCCCGCCATCAGACTGGCACAAGCGTGGCAGCGCTCAACTTCTCCTTCATGGCATGCCCCACAATTTGAGCAGATGTAAATGTCCTTAGTAGCTAGTTCGGAACCGTCACCGGAACGCACCTCTGGGGGGAGCTTCGCTTTGACAACTCGATAGGCCCGCCCCTCGTGATAGATCAGACTGCGTGGGCCGAACTCTGAAATGGCGAGGAAACGGGCACGCTGCAAATAAGAGCCGGTCTTCCCATCCCCGGGGACAAAGGCATACAACGGCAGACGCGGAAAGTTGTAGCCAGGCAAGAATCCTTCCGTGGCAAGGTACCGGTAGGAATAGAAGTCTGAGCCATTCGAGGCCGTCCCCTGTTCCAAAATGGCAATCTGGTCGCTGGCCTGCATTTGTGCAGCCTTGATTCGACGACGGTCAGCGGCCGAAAGGCCGGCGATCTCGGACCTTGTATTGGCTTCCAGCAGCTGCGTCCGAGCTGAGTCATACAGCTCACGCCAGCGGTCAAACGATCGATCGAACTCCTCCGGTGCTTTCGTTGCAACCGCTAGAACGAACTCTTCGGGATCAAGAAGCCAAGCCGGCTGGCGGCCGTCGACTGCAGCCAAAATCTCGTTGAGCACGCGCCTCATGGGTAGGTGGGCTCGAGAAGGCAGCCCAGACATTCTAGTGACGTCGGTGACCTCTTTCCTTAGTGGATATCCCTGCTTTGCAAGATCCAGGATCTTCGGAATATCTGGGGAGAGCGCCAGCTTGGTCTCTGCAAGCCACACGGCGTGCAAATGTGAGCGAACCAGTTCCTCGTTGGTGATATCTAGGGAAGGGGGACGCACAACTCCAGCGACCATATCGTTGCGGCGCTGGAAAAAGTACTGATCGTGGGGAGACTGAGAGGCACAGTAGGTCAGAATCACTGCAGCCTGACCGGACCGTCCAGCACGACCTGCACGCTGCGCGTAGTTGGCAGGTGTTGGAGGGACGTTACGAAGGTAAACGGCGTTCAGTGCAGAGATGTCGACACCCAGTTCCATGGTAGGAGAACAAAACAATGCCGGTAGGAACTGCGTGGACTCTCCTGTCGCCTTGATGTCTGCCTCGTTCTCTTTCAGACATTGACGATCGGCATCCTCAAAACGAAAGCGCCACTCACGCCATTCGCGCTGCCTCTGAGAAACCTGGGCTGTATGCTCCCGCCCCTCCATACCCCAGTAAGCACTCTTTCCCGCGCCTAGATCCTTGGCGATGGAGCAGTAGAGCTCATGAAAATATCGATTGCCCTTTGCCTCGCGATTGCGGATGGCCGCGCCAGGTACCAGACGCACCGCATTGGGCGACAACCGCCAACCACGAACGTCCACCTCAAGATCCACCGGCGACACTAAACCCTCTTTAGAAAGGAGTTCCATCAATCCGCTCATGACAGCGAGATAGTCGTGCTTGCGCAGCTTTGTTCCCAACAGGCTCCTGCGGTTAATTAGCCTGGCGATGCGGGACGTATGTCCTGCCCGAAGGATAGTTTGTTCCTCCCGTAGTCCGACTTCCGCGCGGCCCGGAGCTTCGAACAACAGCGTTGTCCGGCCCCGCGGATTCTCCTTCTGATCAATGGCCCATGGCGTACGTAGCAGCGATCTTGATTTTTGGGCGATGGTGTCAAGTATCGGAAGGTCGAGGACCTCCGTTCCAATTGCCAACCCTTCCAGCATTGCGTGCAGCAACGTCGTCAGCAACTCTCTGCGCTTATCCAGCTCGAGCGACCCGAGCTCGGGGAGGACTGCGCGCAGGCTATCGACGTCCTCGATTACGTCCTCGAGACCAACAAACTCGACGTCAATCAGTTTCAAAACTGCGAGGCTTGGATTCGTGTAACGCCAACCACGGCGCAGGTCCGCCCAGGTTCGGTGGGCCAGTACTTTTGCAAGGACACGTTGCGCGTCCTCTCGGGTGACAGCTCCGCCATTGGGGTCGAGCATCCAGTGGGTCCTGGCTGACCGATTGGCCGCGGTGAAGCCCAGGGCCTTCACTACACGAAGGCCGAACTCTTCCTCGGTCATTCCACCATCACCAGCGTCCAATACCGCTCGAAGGATGGCACCCCGAAGCAGGCTTACGAACAGAAAATCGTTGAAGTGACCTGCCTGGAGTGCTGCATCCTGACGGTTATCGGTGAAGCCAAGCAATTTGCGCTTTTCGGCAGTGAGACCATTTCCGTCGTGATTCATCCAATCAAGCGCTGTCGACACTAACAGTGTCGTGGCCGAGCTACGTCCTTCGCCGGATAGGCCGGCCAGCTTGCTCCGCTCACGTGTATTCGGATGGGGCTCATCGAGGCAACAGGGGCAAAAGGCGAATCTGCCCGGCAGAAACCAGAACTGGCGACCGGAAACGCACAGCCTACCGTCTGGTCCGACAACAACTGGCTGCGGGACGCGCTTCTTTCGTCCACTGCGGAGCCTTGGCACCTCGTTGCGGAACTCCACCCAGCTTTCCGGGTACGTCTCTAAGTCGCCGGTAAAGAGATACTCCGCGTCGCCCCCGCCCATTGGAGTCAGATAGCCGGCGACGTCGGTTGCGTCCTCTGCGTTAATGGGCGTGTCGTCGATATTGCGCGGCACGAACAGCGCGCCCCGTTCGGTCTCTATCTCGAGCACGACGTGGAACTCGTGACCACATGTCCGGCAAAATCGAGTGGGATAGAGACGATGGCCCGGTGCCTGTGGATCCTCGAGTTGTCCTTCAAACAAAACCCGGCGTGGAACATCGCCCAACGATGTGAACATTTCGCCCGCACCGGAAATGAAACGGTGCAGCTTAAAAGCCAGAAAGGCCCCCTCCTTCTCTCCACCACGGTCCCTCTCCGGGAGGCTGACCCTTGTCAAGAACTCCTCCAAGCGATGACGACAAACGTCTCGTGCGACACCGCTGGCTCCCGCGAGGGCGTCCACCGCCTGCTCGAGCGGCACTGGTTTTTTTCTCTTAAGTTCCTGGCCATCTTCCAAGCCAAGCGCGAGCTCCGTCCAGACAGCCAGTGGATGTCGTCGGAGTGCTTCGTCCGTCAGCTGTTCCGGTAGAGGGGCTCGAAGGACGAAGGACAGTCCGGACTCGACGGCTTTCAGGGTAAGTGAGTCATCGGTCGCACGCTGGAGCGACTCGTTGATGATCCCGTCAGGGCCGATGACCGTGCCAAACAACCTGGAGGCGACTTCCGCTACAGATTCGGCCCGGCCCGCTTCGGACTCCTCGCTCGACATTGTGGCTGAGGTGCCAATGCAGATCGGCGTACGGTCTGGGGCGCATCTGTCGCGCAGGCGTCGAACCAAGATTGCCACGTCCGCGCCTTGTCGACCACGGTACGTGTGCAATTCGTCAAGTACGATGAACTCGAGTCCTCGTGCATTTTCAATGACGCGCGCATCCGTCGGATCCTGTCTAGTCAGCAGTAGCTCGGCCATCATGAAGTTGGTGAGCAAAATGTCGGGGGGATTGGCAGCGATGGACTCGCGCTCATCCTGTGTCTCTTGCCCGGTGTATCGGCGTACGACTGGCTTTTGTCCATCCGGGATGCCCGAGTTCGAGATGAACTTTTCGATCTCCTTGACCTGGCTGTTGGCCAGCGCATTCATCGGGTAGACGATCAGGGCTCGGGTTTTGGGGGGCTGGCCTGCTTTTCGGGCGCGAACGACCGCGTCGACAATGGGAATGAAGAAGCACAACGATTTGCCCGAGCCGGTGCCCGTAGTTACCACGTAACTCTGTTGGCCACGAGCCTTTGCTATCGCCTGTGCCTGGTGGCTGTGCAAGCGCAGTGGGGACGAACCAAATCGAAAGATCCTACCCGTCGCCTCATCGAGATCGCCGGAAACCACGAGTTCCTCGACGGTTGGCCCGGCAAGGTAATGCGGATTCAATGACAGCAGGGCGTCGGGCCAGAACCTTCCTTCCGCATATTCGCGGTCAATGGCCTGCGCGAGATCATTCGCTCTGATCGTCGTGAAGGAGCGCGAGAACCGCTCGTAGGTCTCAATCACGCGATGGTCGAATTCAAAGGCCTTCATCATAGCTCCCTGTTTGGCTTTTCAGCCACGCCACCACCCAGGCCTACAGCCACCACGCAGAAGCCACGGCACAGGCTGAATTCCCTTAAAATCAATGGCATGGATGCACTACTAATGCTTCAATGGATTGATTCTATTCGGCCACGCCTTGTCGAGCGAGCTCTCCGGCGATCAGTCGAATAGCTGATGCGAAGAAGTTGCTCAGAGTGGGAGAGTCGGCCGAGCACGTGGTGCACGTCCGTCGGTGTGCAGGATGAGGGTGCGCCAGGTGGGCCAAACGTCCCGCAGGCCCGTGTGCGATCGCTACGCTTCCTTCCTTTTCATAGCGGTCGACCCCAGAGGCCAATTTGTCATCGTGCGAAGTCAACCAGCTAAATGTGCTGCATAGGGGACGGGGGTCACCAATTGGTGCCCCCGTCCCGGAAACCGAGACACCATCACTGGATAACACTGCGTGGATTAACCGCAGTTGGAATCTCTTTTAGCTGCATTGGCCGCGAACTTACAACTTTGTTGGAAACTCTATTATTGAGTTGAAAACTTTATTAGGTCGCACCAGTACCAGAGCGCGCGCCTGTGCCGTTACTCCACCGTCACCGACTTCGCCAAATTACGCGGCTGGTCCACATCGGTGCCGCGCAGTACTGCCACGTGATAGGCGAGCAACTGCAGCGGCACGGTGAACACGGCGGGGGCGATGAAATCGCCGCCGCCGTTGATGCGCAGCGTGACGCCGCGGGCGCCGTTGCCTTCGAGGCTGGCTTCGCCATCGGCGAACACCAGCAGTTCGCCGCCGCGGGCGCGCACTTCCTGCAGGTTGGACTTGAGCTTGTCCAGCAGCGGGCCGTTGGGGGCCACGGCGATGACCGGCATGTCTTCATCGACCAGCGCCAGCGGGCCGTGCTTGAGCTCGCCCGCCGGGTACGCCTCGGCATGGATGTACGAGATTTCCTTGAGCTTGAGCGAGCCTTCCAGCGCCACCGGGTATTGCGCACCGCGCCCGAGGAACAGCGCATGCTGGCGATGGATGAGGTGCGCGGCCAGGTCGATCACCTGCGGTTCCAGCTTGAGCGCGTCTTCGAGCGCACGCGGCAAATGCTGCAGCTGGGCACAGAGATCGATATAGCGGGTGTTGTCCATGCCGCGGTGCTGCGCAAGATGAAGCGTCAGCAGGGCGAGCGCGGCGAGCTGCGTGGTGAACGCCTTGGTCGAAGCCACACCGATTTCCGGACCGGCGCGCGTCATCAGCTTGAGGTCGGCTTCGCGCACCACGGACGATTCGGGCACGTTGCAGATCGCCAGCGTCCCCAGATAGCCGCGGCGACGGGACTCGCGCATCGCCGCGAGGGTATCGGCCGTTTCGCCGGACTGCGAAATCGCCACGAACAGCGTGCCATCGGGCACCACGGCCTCGCGATAGCGATATTCGCTCGCTACTTCCACGCTCACCGGCAGGCGTGCGTGTTCCTCGATCCAGTACTTGGCGACCAGGCCCGCGTGGTAGCTGGTGCCGCAGGCAATGATGTGCAGGCCGCGCACCTTGGCGAGCAGTTCGTCGCCGTCCACGCCGAAGATGTTCGGCAACACGCCATGCGGACCGATGCGCGCTTCAAGCGTCGCGGCCACGGCGTGGGGCTGCTCGAAGATTTCCTTCTGCATGTAGTGGCGATATTCGCCGCGTTCCACCGCGTCGGCCGAAAGCTCGCTCTCGTGCATGGAACGCTCGACCCGCTGGCCGTCGAGATTGAATATCTCCACCTGGTCGCGGGTGATCTCGGCGACATCGTCTTCGTCGAGATAGATGATCTTGTTGGTGACCTGGATCAGCGCCTGGGCATCCGAGCCAAGGAAGTGCTCGCCAATGCCCACGCCCACCAGCAGGGGCGCACCGTGGCGCGCGCCGACCACGCGCCCCGGCTCCGTGCTGCTGATCACGGCAATCGCATAAGCGCCTTCCAGTTCGCGCACGGTGGCCAGCACTGCTTCGCGCAGGCTTACGCCGGACTGCACATGCTCGTTGATCAACGCCGCCATCACCTCGGTGTCGGTTTCCGAGGTGAACACATGGCCGCGCGCCTGCAGATCCGCGCGCAGCGTGGCGTAGTTCTCGATGATGCCGTTGTGCACCAGGGCCACGCTGCCGGCCATGTGCGGATGCGCATTCGCCTCATTGGGCACGCCATGTGTCGCCCAGCGCGTATGCGCGATGCCGGTGCCGCCGGGAAACGGATCGGCCAGATACAAGGCTTCCATCTCACGGACCTTGCCCTTGGCGCGCACGCGCTGGACTTCGCCTCGATCCAAAACGGCCAGGCCCGCCGAATCGTAGCCGCGGTATTCGAGCGCCTTGAGGCCGGCGATGAGCAAGGGGGCCACGTCACGCTGGGCGGCGGCGGCAACGATTCCACACATGAGCTGTTACTCCTTAGAACGAACGCGGCCAGTCACGGTCGCGAAACCGCGACTTTGGTCGCAGCCGATTTCAGCAAACTTTCGGGGGCCATGGGCGGTTGATCCGATGGCCTATGCTGGACGCACGCTTACACGGTCTTCAATGCACCTTGCGGCGTAGATAGTTCAGCAGATCAATGCGGGTGATCAGGCCCAGGAACTGTTCGCCGTCCACCACGATGGCCACATGGCCGCGGTCGAACACCGGCAGCAGGGATTCGATCGGCGAGCGCACGTCCAGCATGTGCAGGCTGGTGATCATGGCGGTGGATACCGGGTCGCGGAATCTGGCTTCGTCCGCATGCACGTGCATCAGCACGTCCGATTCATCGAGGATGCCGACCAGGCGGCTGCCATCCATCACCGGCAGCTGCGACACGTCGTACAGCTTCATGCGCGTATAGGCCGTCATCAGCAACTCGTTCGGGCCGATCACCACGGTATCGCGCTGGGCGAAGGGACGCAGCAGCAGGTCGCGCAGGTCGCCCCGCTGTTCGCGCTCGATGAAGCCGTTGTCGAGCATCCAGTAGTCGTTGTACATCTTGGACAGGTACTTGTTGCCCGTATCGCATACCAGGGTGACCACGCGCTTCGGCTCTGTCTGCTCGCGGCAATAGCGCAGCGCAGCGGCCAGCAGGGTGCCGGTGGACGAACCACCGAGGATGCCCTCCTTCGCCAGCAGCTCGCGCGCGGCCAGGAAGCTTTCCTTGTCGGGGATGGCATAGGCCTTCTTCACGCGCGTGAAGTCGCTGATGCTCGGCAGGAAGTCCTCGCCGATGCCTTCCACCATCCAACTGCCCGACTTGGTCGAGAGCACGCCTTCGTTGATGTACTGGGCCAGGATGGAGCCGACCGGATCGGCCAGCACGAAGTCGGTGTTGGGCGAATGCTCGGCGAAGAATTTGGACAGGCCGCTGAGCGTGCCCGACGATCCGCAGCCGACCACGATGGCGTCGACCTTGCCATCGAGCTGTTCGAGAATTTCCGGGCCGGTGGTGGCGATATGCGCGGCCGGGTTGTCCGGATTGCCGAACTGGTTGATGAAGTAGGCGCCTGGCGTTTCGCGCGCGATGCGCTCGGCCATGTCCTGGTAGTACTCCGGGTGGCCCTTGGCCACGTCCGAGCGCGTCAGCACCACCTCGGCGCCCATCGCCTTGAGGTTGAAGATCTTCTCGCGGCTCATCTTGTCGGGCACCACCAGGATCAGGCGGTAGCCCTTCTGCTGGGCGACCAGCGCCAGGCCCAGGCCGGTGTTGCCGGCCGTGCCTTCCACCAGGGTGTCGCCCGGGCGAATCCGACCGGCCCGCTCGGCGCCTTCGATCATCGACAGGCCGATGCGGTCCTTGACCGAGCCGCCGGGATTGGCGCTTTCCAGCTTCAGGAAGAGCTCGCACGGTCCAACGTCCAGGCGCTGCGCGCGTACCATCGGGGTACGTCCGATCAGTTCAAGGACACTGTTGTGGACCGACATAAAAACTCCTTCCTGTAGGCAGCGGCTGCTTCTTGGCGACCGCTCGGGAGGACGATGATAACCGAGCGGCTCTCACCCTTCGCCGACCCCAGAAACAACGCGGCCCCGGAGCCGTGAGGCGCCGGGGCCGCGTTCATGCGAAAACGTCGCAGATTCAGTTGATGTGGTGCGCTCGGCTATCCCACATGCGCTGGAGTCGCTCCTTCGCGTGGAGTTTCTCCTTCTTCATGCCCGATAACGTCATGTCATCGATGGGAAGCACGCCGATTTCGGCGTCGTGCACCTTGCTGTCGAGTTCTTTGTGGTGCTGATAGAGCCGACGGAATTCGGCATCGGCCTTCATCAAAGCTTCGACATCATCACGCTGCTGGTTTTCAAACATGATGGAACCTCCTCTGGAGAGTACGGCGGGGACCGTTTTGGGGACACCCGCTGACGAGGAATCACGCACACGCACCCGCCATCCATGCCGGTTGTCCGGTCCATGGAGATCGATAAAGGAGGAAGGTTGGGCGCATGACTCACGTCGGTGACCCAGGCGCGGAGATGCCCCTGGGAACTTGACCCTACTCCCCGATCTGGGGTCATGCAAGCGTCATATGAGCGGCAGGAAATAGCGGAACTTTCCTAAAAAAGACTGCCAGAACAGTCTTTTGCACAAGTCGAACGGCGGCGTCGCGAAATTTGAACAGAGCGGCTCGCGGCCGGCGATATCTCAGCGACACAGGGACAAAACAAAGGCCGGCGGGTTGACCGCCGGCCTCGTGAACACCTGGGCAGGACTTACTTGCCCTGGTCCTTGTTGGTCGTGCTGTCGCCCTGCATCTGCTGGCGCATGGCGCGCGCGGCCTGCGCGGCCAGGTCCGCTTGCTTCTTGGCGGCATTGGCGACCTTGGCCTGGGCGGCGGCCAGCTTCTTGGCCTGGTCGGCCTGGGCCTGGGCCTGGGCGGCGGCTTCGGCGCCGGCAGCGAGCTGGCGGGCCGATTCTTCCTGGGCGGCCTGGTATTGCAGGCGCTGGCGTTCGAGCTCGCGGCGCGCCATTTCCGTCTCGCGGCGGCTGCCGTCGAGCTGGATCTGGTCGTGTTCGCGATCGAGCTTGCCGATCTGCAGCTGCGCGTCCTGCAACTGGGCCGTGGCGCGGGCCAGGTCGACGCGACGCTCGGCGATGTAAAGCGCATGCACGCGGTCACGCGAACGGGCTTGGGCCAGCTGATTCACGGCGTCACGGGCGCGCGCCTGCTCGGCCTGGGCATAGGTGCCGATGGACGGATCGCTGGAGAGCTGGTCGAGGCTATTGGTGAGCCGGGCCACGTCCATATCGTCCTTGGCCGCATGGACGCTGCCCACGGCGGCTACTGCAAACAGCAGCGTCGAAAGGCGGAGGGTCAGGTGTTTCATAGATGGCCTCCCTGGTCAGTGCTCGACGGAGGTGCCGGCTGGTCGGGATTGGGATTCTGCGGGTAGGTCTGGAAGCCCTGCCCCTGCGGTACAGGCTCGCCCAGCGCGGAACTCGGCGGCGCCGGCATATCGCCGGTCTGCTGTTGTTGCGGCAGGCCGGACGCCTGGCTCTGGTTCTGCTGTTGCTGGTCGGCCAGGGACTGGTCGATCTGCTCGCGCAGCTGCTGGTTGGCCGACGTCTTGTTCTGGATCTGCGCCCGGGCGGCGCCCAGGCGGGCCTTGGTGCGGGCCAGTTCGGCGCTGGCCCTGGCCTCGTCGGCCAGTTGGGCGGCGACGTCGTAATCGCGCTTGGCTATCGCGTTCTGGGCCTGCTGGAACTTGTCCTGGGCATTGCCCAGGTCGATCGGGTCGTAGACCGCCGCATCGGCATCCCGTGCCGCCTGCAGCTGCATCTGCGCCTGATTCATGATCCCGTCCGGCGGTGGCGCGGACGCGCAACCCGCCAGCGCCAGCGTCATGGCCAGCGCCAGGGTGGATACCGCAAGGCGCGCGAACTTGGGTCGCTGCCCTGGCGGGGAAAAGATGTGCACCATCACTCAGTCCTCTCAGAGTGTCACAGCGTATTGTGGGCGGGCATAATCCACTTTAGCAATGCGCACGGAACTAGGGGATTCGAGTGGACATTGGTTATTTCCTCAAGCTAATGGTTGACAAGGGCGCGTCGGATATGTTCCTGACGACGGGCGCCCCTGTGAACATTAAGGTCGAGGGCAAGCTTTACCCGCTGGGCAATACCGGCCTGCCGAGCGGCATGGTCAAGAAAATCGCCTATTCGCTGATGGACGAGGGCCAGGTACCGCAGTTCGAGCGCGACCTGGAGCTGAACATGGCGCTGGCTGTGAAGGAAGCCGGCCGTTTCCGCATCAACGTGTTCAAGCAGCGCGGCGAAGTGGGCATGGTCATCCGTGCCATCAAGAGCGAAATCCCCAGCATCGACCAGTTGCAGCTGCCGAGCATCTTCCGTGAATTGATCATGGAACCGCGCGGGCTGATCCTGGTGGTGGGCGCCACCGGCTCGGGCAAGTCGACCACGCTGGCGGCGATGATCGACCATCGCAACCAGAATTCCTCGGGCCATATCCTCACCATCGAGGATCCGATCGAATACCTGCACCGCCACAAGAAATCCATCGTCAACCAGCGCGAAGTCGGCCTGGATACGCACAGCTATCACGAAGCCCTGCGCAACGCGATGCGTGAAGCGCCCGACGTGATCATGATCGGCGAAATCCGCGATACCGACACCATGGAAGCGGCCATCGCGTTCTCCGAAACCGGTCACCTCTGCCTGGCGACGCTGCACTCGAACAACGCCGACCAGACGCTGGAGCGCATCCTCAACTTCTTCCCGGAATCGGCGCACAAGAACGTGCTGATGAACCTCGCGCTCAACCTGCGCGCGGTGATCAGCCAGCGCCTGGTGATCGGCAAGGACGGACGCCGTCTGCCGGCTACCGAAGTGCTGCTCAACACGCCGCTGATCCGCGACATGATTCGCCGCGGCCAGGTGCACGACGTGAAGGAAGCGATGGATCGCAGCCTGCAGGAAGGCATGCGCACCTTCGACCAATCGCTGTATCGCCTCTACAAGGAAGGCCGCATCGAGCTCGAGGAAGCGCTCAACAAGGCCGACTCGCGCGATGGCCTGGCACTCAAGGTGCGCCTGTCCGATAGCGGCGGCAACACGGAAAACACCGAGCTGGCGGGTAACGATCCGTACGGGCTGGGCTTCTAAGTTCGATCCTTCAAGTCGAGGGGCGCACGCCGCCCCGCGCACTTTGCTCAGACCGCCGCCGGCGCATCCGGCTGTGCTTCCGGCGCCGCCCGCTGGAACGCCGGCAGCGCCTCGCAGGCTTCATGGATGCGACGAATGGTCGGGTAATCATCCATCGGCAGCTTCCAGCGCACTGCGTTATAGACCTGCGGCACCAGGCACGCATCGGCCATGCCGGGCGTATCGCCATGACAGAACCGGCCCGTCGCCACGTTGCCCGCCAGCATCGTTTCCATCGCCTGCAGGCCCAGGCTGATCCAGTGGCGGGACCACACGCCCTTGGTGGCATCGTCGACCCCGAGTTGCGAGCTCAGGTACTGAAGCACCCGGAGGTTGCCCAGTGGATGCAGGTCGCACGCGATGACCTGTGACAGCGCCCGGACACGTGCCCGCCCGACCGGGTCCGAAGGCAGCAACGGCGGCTCGGGACGGGTCTCGTCCAGGTATTCCATGATCGCCATGGACTGGGTGAACACCCGCCCGCCATCGACCAGGGCCGGCACCAGCTCCTGCGGGTTCAAGGCCTGGAAGTCCGGCAGATGCTGCTCGCCGCCGTGGTTCACCAGGTGTACCGCTTCGGACTCGTACGGCAAGCCCTTGAGGTTCAAGGCGATGCGCACGCGGTAGGCGGCGCTCGAGCGCCAGTAGCCGTACAACACCAGATCCTGCCCCATACCTTGTCCTCCAACCACGGTGAGGTTCATAGGATACCTGTCATACGGTTTGCATCACCGCGAACCGGGCGGGACAATAGGCGGTTCGCGCCCAACGGCGCCGCATTCATGAATCCAAACCAGGGAGTTGCGCCGTGTCCGTTACCCGCATGAGCGATCTTGATCTGCGCGGCAAGCGCGTGCTGATTCGCGAAGATCTGAACGTACCGATCGAGAACGGCCGGATCACCTCCACCCAGCGCCTCGATGCGGCGCTGCCGACGCTCAAGGCCGCCCGCGACGCCGGCGCCAGGCTGATGGTGCTGTCGCACCTGGGCCGCCCGAAGGAAGGCCAGTTTGACGCCGAGTCCTCGCTGGCGCCCGTCGCCAAGTGGCTGAGCGACAAACTGGGCCAGCCGGTGCGCCTGGTCGCCGACTATCTCGACGGCGTCGACGTTGCCGAAGGCGAAGTGGTGGTGCTGGAGAATTGCCGCATGAACGTCGGCGAGGGCAAGGACGACAACGCGCTGGCGAAGAAGTACGCCGCGCTGTGCGACATCTTCGTCATGGACGCCTTCGGCACGGCGCATCGCGCGCAGGCTTCGACCCACGGCGTGATCAAGTTCGCCCCCATCGCTGCGGCCGGCCCGCTGCTGTCAGCCGAACTGGACGCGCTGGGCAAGGCGCTGGAGCATCCCGCCCGTCCGCTGCTGGCGATCGTCGCCGGCTCCAAAGTCTCGACCAAACTCACCTTGCTGGAAAACCTCATCGGCAAAGTCGACCAGTTGATCGTGGGTGGCGGCATCGCCAACACCTTCATCGCGGCCATGGGTTATTCCGTGGGCAATTCGCTGTACGAACCCGACCTCATCGGCGCCGCCAAGAAAGTGATCGCCGACGCCAAGCGCCGCAACGCTGACGTGCCGCTGCCGGTGGATGTGGTCGTCGCGCCGGAGTTCTCGGCGCATGCGCCCGCCACGGTAAAGCCGGTGGACGCGGTCAAGGAAGGCGAGCTGATCCTCGACATCGGGCCGGAGACCGCGCGCCGTTATGCCGAGATGATCGCCAAGGCCGGCACGGTGGTGTGGAACGGTCCGGTCGGCGTGTTCGAATTCGACGCCTTCGGTCATGGCACCGAGACCCTGGCCCGCGCCGTGGCCGCCTCGCCGGCGTTCTCCATCGCCGGCGGCGGCGACACGCTGGCCGCCGTGGACAAGTACGGCATCGAAAAAGATGTGTCGTACATCTCCACCGGCGGCGGCGCCTTCCTCGAATTCCTCGAAGGCAAGGAGCTGCCCGCCGTGGCAGCCCTCAAGGCGCGCGCGGGCAAGTAATGCTGTGTCTGTTTGATCTCGATGGCACGCTGATCGATTCGGAGATCGGCATCCTGGGCTGCGTCCGCCATGCGCTGACGCAGCTGGGTGTGGCGCATCCCCCGGAGATGCGCCACTGGATCGGCCCGCCGCTGCGGCACAGCTTTGCGCCGCTGCTCGACCACGATCACGAGCGCATCGAACAGGCGGTGGAGTTCTACCACGAGCGCTTCCACACCATCGGCTGGCAGGAGCACTCGGTATACCCGGGCATCGAGGCGATGATCGGGCGCCTTCAGGCCGCCGGCCACACGCTGGCCGTGGTCACCAGCAAGCCGGAACGGCACGCGCGGCCGATCATCGAACACCTGCCGTTCGGTCCCGCATTTAGCCGTCTATATGGCCCGGACCCGAGCAGCCCGCACAGCGAAAAGGCAACCATGATTGCCGCCGCCCTGGCCGATTTCGGCGCCGAGCCGGAGCACACAGTGATGATCGGCGACCGGCACTTCGACATCGACGGCGCCGTGGCCAACCGCGTTCGCGGCATCGGCGTGCTGTGGGGTTTCGGCAGTCGGGCGGAACTGGAAAAGGCCGGCGCACATGCACTGGCTAGCGATCCCGAGGAACTGGGCAACCTCCTCCCGCCCTGACCTAGGCCGAGCGCCCGATTGTTTCTTTCCAACGCCCGCTGGCATGCTTGCCGGGCCGTTGGACGAGGGGGCGGCGCAGCCACAGGGATCAGACATGACGCAGCACGACGCCGCGCCGACGCACGGCAGCGGTTCTGAGCAGGAAACAGTGACGGCGCCCGCCCCTACGGTGGCGGCCGAATCATTCAAGGTGGAATTTGGCCTGCGGGTAGGCCTCAACACCACGCCGGCCGATTCGTTCCGTTTCGTCGGCAAGGGCAGCATCGCCTTCTCCGGCGATACCGTGACCATCGCCGGCGGCCGCAAGCGCCCGTTCATGACGAGCCTCAAGGAAACGCACCGGTTCGCGCGCAACGACATCATCAATGCAGCGCTGTCCGGCAAGACCGTACGTTTTCAGGTGCGCGGGGAAAACCAGCCGCTTCGCACGGTGCAGTTGTCGGCTGCCTCGGTGCCACAGGGCCTGGCGATCATGGCGCACTTGCCTGCGGAGCAGACGCAGGAGTTCGCGCAATCGCAGGCGGCTGTCGCCGATTTCCACCGACGCCTGGATCAGTTCAGCCCGCGCGCACCGGTCACGCCGACCCTGGTGGCCTTGAACGTAGCCATGTTTGTGGCGATGTGCATCGGCGGGATGAACATCCTCACGCCCGATGGCGAAACGGCGGTTCGCTGGGGTTCCAACTTCGGCCCGATGACCATCGGCGGCCAATGGTGGCGCCTGTTCTCGGCCACCTTCATCCACTTCGGCATCATCCATCTTGCGCTCAACATGTGGGCGCTCTTTCAGAACGGCCGCACGATCGAGCGCCTGTTCGGCAGCACGCGTTTTCTTCTGTTGTACGTCTTTGCCGGCCTGACCGGCAGCGTGGCCAGCCTGCTGTGGAATCCGCAGGTGAACAGCGCGGGTGCGTCGGGCGCGATCTTTGGCATCTTTGGCGGCTTGCTGGCATTTGTCATCAATCCTCGCAACGACGTCCCCAAGGAAGTGATGGCAGAGCATCGCAACAGCACCCTGCTGTTCGCCGGCTACTCGCTGTTCTACGGCTTCGCGCACAGCGGCATCGACAATGCCGCGCATATCGGCGGCCTGGCGGGCGGATTCCTGATGGGCCTGCTGCTTTCCCGTCCGCTCAATGCCGAACACCGGATCAGCCCGAATGTGCCGCGCCTGTTGCTGGCCGCGGTCTCCGGCGTCGTCGTGCTCGCAGCGATGCTTTGGCCGCTGGCCAATCCCAACAGCCAACGACAGGCGACGGCGCGCTTCGAGGGCAGCCTGATAACGTTCGACGCGCGCGAGAAAACAGTGATGGAAGCCACCACGGCGCTCTACGAAAAGGCCCACGCCGGAGCCATCTCGACGCAGGCCTTCGCCGACGGACTCGAGAAGGACGTTGCACCGCAGTGGGACGCCATGTACGCCGACGTGGTGGCCGTCAAGCTTGCTCCTGACAATCGTGACTACACCTTCCAGCAGGCCGTGCTGCATTACATCGATGCACGTCGCCAGGCAATTCACGCCTACGCCCATGCCACTACCGACGGTGGCTCGGCGGCGGAGCAAGCCGTGAAGGAGGCCAACCAGAACACGCAGGACGCGCTGGCGGAGCTCAATCGTTTGACGGCGGCCAGAAAGTAAGCGGGCGCACGCATGAAGAAAAAGCCGCGATTGTCGCGGCTTTTTTTGTTTTACCGCTCAAGGATCGACAGCATCATGCGGCTAAGCCCAACCCTTGTGGGAGCGCACCCTGTGCGCGACTGCAACCTGCAGGATTCCTGCTTTGTCGGGCCGTCGCGCACAGGGTGCGCTCCCACAGGTCGGGCGTCACGCGTCGTCGATCAAGCTAGACAAATCGGTCGAACCCACATCCACGCCGGCCTGTGTCAGCAGCGTCGTCACCTGTCCGCGATGGTGCGTCTGGTGATTGAAAAAATGCATGGTCAAAAAGAAGTACGGCTTACGAAAGGCTTCGCCACGGGTGTTCTGATAGGCCAGCGCGTGATCGAGATCTTCCTCGCTCACGGCGTCAGCCCATGCCTCAATCACGGCATCGAGAAAGCGACGATGCGAGGTCAAGGCAGCCAGATCGCCAAAGGGTTGCGCGGCGAGATCGCGTTGAATGGGCACGCCCCGCAACGGTTCCAGCGCCCCATAGTTCGCCGGATGCGCGGCGAAGCGTTGCAGCCAGATCGTGTCGGCCACCGCGATATGGCTGAGCGTGGCATGGATCGAACCGAAGAATGCGCCGCGATCCGTCATCACATCGTCAGGCCGAAGCGAGGCCGCCGCCGCATAGATTTTCTCGTTCATCCAGCGGTTGTAGGCGGCCATTTGCCGTAGGTGGTCGCGGCGCGAGGGAGCGTGTGTATTCATGGCTCAGCGACTTTGTTCCTGGAAAGCGCCAGGGTAACCAGCGGCGCGCAGGGAATCACGTGCCGGTGGGCGCACTCATAAAAAAAGCCGCGGCATGCCGCGGCTTTTTCATTCAACGCAATCGACTTAGCCGAGCACGCGCTTCACCGCATCGACCACATGGGCCACGGTGAAACCGAAGTGCTCGAACAACTGGGGCGCCGGTGCCGAGGCACCAAACGTGGTCATGCTGACCACGTCGCCGTCCAGGCCGACGTACTTGCGCCAGAAGTCGCCAGTCGCCGCTTCCACCGCGACGCGCGCGCGGCACCAGCCCGGCAGGATGGCCTCGCGATATTCCAGCGGCTGCGCATCGAACACTTCCGTGCACGGCATCGACACCACGCGCACCGGCACGTTTTGCTGCGCCAACGTGCGGGCCGCTTCCATCGCCAGCTCCACTTCCGAACCGGTGGCGATCAGGATGGCCTTGAACTTGGTGTCCTGCGGATCGGACAGCACGTAGGCACCGCGTGCGATATCGGCCACCTGCTGCGTGCTGCGCTGCTGGTGCTTGAGGTTCTGGCGCGAGAACACCAGGCACGCCGGGTTGCCCTTGCGTTCAATCGCGAGCTTCCACGACATCGCCGATTCCACCGCGTCGCACGGGCGCCACAGCTGGTTGTTCGGGATGTAGCGCAGCGCGGCGAGGTGCTCGACCGGCTGATGGGTCGGGCCGTCTTCGCCCAGGCCGATCGAGTCGTGCGTGTAGACGTGGATGGCGTGCGCCGGAATCAGCGCGCTCATGCGCACGGCGTTGCGCGCGTAGTCGGAAAACACCAGGAAGGTGGCGTCGTACGGAATGAAGCCGCCGTGCAGGGCCAGGCCGTTGGCGATCGCGGTCATGCCGAACTCGCGCACGCCGTAATACACATAGTTGCCCTTCGGGTCGAAACCGTTGCCGGCGTCGACGCTGCCCTTCCACTTGGTGAGGTTGGAGCCGGCAAGGTCGGCCGAGCCGCCGATCAGTTCCGGCAGCAGCGGCGCGAACGCGTCGATGGTCATCTGCGAGGCCTTGCGCGAGGCAATCTCCGGGCCGTCGGCCTGCAGCTTGTCGACGAAAGCCTGCGACTTGGCCGCCCAATCGGACGGCAGCTCGCCCGACACGCGGCGATTGAATTCCGCGGCCAGCTCCGGGAAGGCCGCCGAATATTTGGCAACCGCGTCATGCCACTTCTGCTCGCGCTCGGCACCCGACGTCTTGTGATCCCAGCCGGCGTAGATCTCGGCCGGAATCTCGAACGGTGCGTAACGCCAGTCCAGCGCGTCGCGTGCGCCGGCCACTTCGTCCTTGCCCAGCGCGGCGCCGTGGCTTTCTTCCTTGCCCTGCTTGTGCGGCGCGCCGAAGCCGATGATGGTCTTGGCGCAGATCAGGGTGGGCTTGTCGGACTGGCTGGTAGCGGCGGCGATGGCCTTCTTGATGGCATCGGCGTCATGGCCGTCGACGCCGCGGATCACGTTCCAGCCATAGGCCTCGAAGCGCTCCGGGGTGTTGTCGGTGAACCAGCCGTGCACTTCGCCGTCAATGGAGATGCCGTTGTCGTCGTACACAGCGACCAGCTTGCCGAGCTTCCAGGTGCCGGCGAGCGAGGCGACCTCATGCGAGATGCCTTCCATCAGGCAGCCATCGCCCAGGAACACATAGGTGTGGTGGTTGACGATCTCGTGGCCCGGGCGGTTGAAGTGCGCGGCGAGCACCTTCTCGGCCAGCGCAAAACCGACCGCATTGGCCAGACCCTGGCCGAGCGGACCGGTGGTGGTCTCCACGCCTGGGGTTTCGCTGGCTTCCGGGTGGCCGGCGGTCTTGGAATGCAGCTGGCGGAAGCGCTTGAGCTGATCCATCGGCAGGTCGTAGCCGGTCAGGTGCAGCAGCGCGTACTGCAGCATCGAGCCGTGGCCGTTGGAGAGCACGAATCGGTCGCGATTGAACCACTTCGGGTTGGTCGGATTGTGCTGGAGGAAGTCGTTCCACAGCACTTCGGCGATATCCGCCATGCCCATGGGCATGCCCGGGTGGCCGGAATTGGCCTTCTCCACAGCGTCCATGGCTAGGGCGCGTACGGCATTGGCAAGTTCGCGACGGGTTGTCATCTAGGGGTCTCCGGGGAAGGCGGCCATAAAAGTACGCATTGTCGCCGATCCCGCTTACCCCTGTCGCCACCAGGGATGCTCTGAAGTCATGCCGTCCATGTGGAATAGATCAGAGCATCCCCACGCCCTCTTGCCCAAATGTTAAGAAAATTAACTCCGCCTTAATAATGAACTAACCAGTATTGAAACTAATCGACCCACTCACCATCTAAGTAAAAGTACCGGGTCCACAAGGTACCCAGCCGCGCTCCACCGAACCCCCGGCGCCGCGGACTGGCCCAATAAGATGATGAGGAGTCCCCCATGAAGAACACCATTCTTGCTCTCGCCCTGGCTACGGCCGGTCTCGCGGTCGTCCCGGCGGCTTTCGCCCAGGACGCCGCTCAAGGCAACGCCCAACAGGGCTGGTACGTCGGCGCCAACGCCGGCTACGCCCAGACGCAGAAGGGTCCTTACGACAACGGCAATTTCGCCGGTGGCGTGAAGGGTGGTTACCGCTTCGCCCTCAACCCGGATACCTCCCTGGGTGCGGAAGTGGGTTACGTCTACCTGGGCCGCGCTGACGCGCGTGGCCAGTACACCCAGAATTACGCCAACTACAACGGCGACAACGGCAAGTCCAAGCTGCAGGGCGCGACCGCCGGCCTGAACCTGCGTTACAGCTTCAGCCCGAACTGGTACGGCGAAGTCCGTGGCGGCGCCTTCTTCGCCAAGGGCTCGGGCCTGACCAACGACAAGACCAACCCCGAGATGGTCAACTTCAACAGCACCCGTTACTACGCCGGCCTGGGTGCGGGCTACAACATCAACAAGAACATCAGCGTCGGCCTGAACTGGGATTACTACGACGGCAGCCAGAGCGACAAGAACATCCACCTGCCGACCAACCTGTACAGCGTCAGCGCGGAATACCGCTTCTGATCTTTCAGATAGTGCGAAACAAAAACGGGCGCCGCGAGGCGCCCGTTTTCTTTTGCAGCGATGAGAAGCGGTCGCTTACTTGGCGTTCCACTGACCCAGCGCGGCCAGGCCGTTGTCCTTGGCGCGAGCCAGGACCGTCTTCTGCGCGTCGGCGAAGTTCGCCTTCATGTCCTTGGACCACAGCTTCAGCGCGGCCTGCTGCATGGCGCGGCCGTAGGAGAAGCTCAGCGGCCACGGGTGCGGGCCCATGCGGTTCATCGCATTGAGGTGAGCGGTGGACTGCTCGTCGGTCTGGCCGCCCGAGAGGAACACGATGCCCGGCAGCGTGGCCGGCACAGTGGTCTTGAGCACGCGCACGGTGGCTTCGGCGACTTCTTCCACTTCGGCCTGCTCGTCCGAATCCTTGCCCGGAATGACCATGCTGACTTTCAGGATGGTGCCTTCCAGCATCACGTTCTGCTCGTACAGCGCGTTGAACAGGCTGCGCAGCACGGCTTCGTGCACTTCGTAGCTGACTTCGATGCTGTGGTCGCCGTCCATGATCACTTCCGGCTCGACCATCGGCACCAGGCCGGCTTCCTGGCACAGCGCGGCATAACGGGCCAGCGCGTGGCAGTTCGCTTCGATCGCGGTGGAGGACGGGTTGTCTTCGCTGATGTTGATCACGGCGCGCCACTTGGCGAACTGCGCACCCAGCTTGACGTACTCGGCGAGACGCTCACGCAGGCCATCGAGGCCTTCGGTGATCACGTCGCCCGGGAAGCCGGCCAGCGGCACCGGGCCCTTGTCGACCTTGATGCCCGGGATGATGCCGTTCTTCTTCATCACCTGGGTGAACGGCACGCCGTCCTTGGTCGACTGGCGGATGGTTTCGTCGTACAGGATCGCGCCGGAGATGTGCTCGCTGAGGTTCGGCGCCGTGAGCAGCAGCTCGCGGTAGGCGCGACGGTTCTCTTCGGTGTTGTCGATGCCGACGGCCTCGAAACGCTTCTTGATGGTGTTGGTCGACTCATCGATGGCGATGATGCCCTTGCCGGGCGCAACCATTGCGAGGGCAACGCTTTCGAGATCTTCGATGCTCATGACAACTCCGGATACTTAGGCGGTGTGGGCCGCACAAGGTGATGCCGCCCGGGGGCGGCAAGGTCGTGAAAGGCCGCGATTATAGGTCATAAGGCCGCCGAGGGCCGGATTGGCCCTGAACGGCGCCAGCGCTGGGCCGGCGCGGCCCTCAGGCCTGGTCGAAGTTGGGCAGCTTGCAGGCGTCGATGATGGCCTGCTTCTGCGCGGCATCGGCGGGCAGGTTGAACGGCACGATGTAATAGGTGGTCACCGGCTCATGCGTGCTGTTCTTCAGCGACGGACCATAGCGAAGATTGGTCACCACGCTCTTGGCCACGGCGTCCAGATCGCTCTGCGGAACCACCTTGCGCACGGTGACGTTCTGCGGAACGCCGTCGGTGCCGATCATGAAGCTCACGGCGACGCAGCCGGGCTTGTCCATGTTGCGGCCGCTGTTGGGGATGTCCGCGTCGACCTTGGTGTTGAGCATCAGCCAGTACGCCTGGATGTGCTCAGGGCCGACCATGCGGGCCTGGGATTGCGCGATGGCCGGAGAAACCATGCCGGCAAAAGCCATGGCGGCGGCCGAACAGATCGTTAAAAGCTTCATTTGCATGATCGTCTCCCAAACCGCGGCGTGCGGCACGCGGCTAGTTTAGCCTTCACGAGCCTCGTCGACTGCAATGGCCACCGGCTGCCCAGCCGTTCGCAATTGCTGCAGATACGCCGTCAAGCCACGTGCGCCAAGCGTCAGCGCGAGACCCGCCACCGTGGCCACCACGTACTCCACAAACATGGTCTTTTCGTAAGGGGGCACAGATACCGGCACGCCACCTTCCATCATGTGGTTATAGGCCAGCAGATTCAGGCCATGCGCCAGCATGCCCGCAAGCCCGGTGATGAGCTTGTAGATGCCCGCCACCGAAAACGCGATGTACTGCAATTGTGTCGCGCTGATATCGCTTTCGAACACATCACGGTGGGCGCTACCTGCCGCCCACCAGGCCAGTAGCCCGGGCTTGATCCACAGGACAAAGGCGAGCACGAGACCCAATCCATCCAACACCAGGGCATCGATCGCCACTTGTCCATCGGCGCGAATGACGAATAGCCGTGGCCATTGCTCGATCAGACCTACCGCCATGAGCACGGCGCCTAGCCTGATGGCCATGCAAAGCACGCTGTACAACGTCGTTTTCATGCATCCCCCTGATGGATTGCCTGACGAAATCCTGCCTAGACAGTATCAGGTTGACGGAGAGCCATCGTCCGCCGACCGGGCCCACACCCGGTCGGCGGACGAGGTATCTCAACGATCGCTTAGAGGTCGCGCAGGCACTCCACCACGCCTTCAGCGCCCACCGAGAGCAGCTTGAGGGTGTTGGTGCCGCCGCCCTGGCCGATGTGATCGCCATGGGTCAGCACCACGCGATCGCCCTCGACGAGCTTGCCGGCGAGGAACAGCTGGCGCACCGCGTCGCGCGCCGAACCGGCCGGCGTCTGCGAGATATGCGTGAACTTCACCGCGGTGACGTCGCGGAAGATGGACATGCGGCGGCGCGCATCGTCGAACGGCGACAGCGCATAGATCGGCACCGCGCTGCGATAACGCGAGAGCCACTGCGCCGTGGCGCCCGACTCGGTCAACGCGACGATGGCGCGTACGCCGAGCTGGCTGGCCAGCACCATCGCTGCGAGCGCAATGGCCTGGTCGGTACGATCGAGCAGATGACCCTGCGTGGCGGGATCTTCCTTCGGCTCGAACTGGCGTTCGGCGCCCAGGCAGATGCGGCGCAGCGCGGCCACGGCCTTGTCCGGATGCGCGCCGGCGGCGGATTCTTCCGACAACATCACCGCATCGGTACCGTCGATGACGGCGTTGGCCACGTCCATCACTTCGGCGCGGGTCGGGATGGGCGAGCGCACCATCGACTGCAGCATCTGCGTGGCGGTGATCACAGCGCGATTGCGCTGCACCGACTCGCGGATGATCTTCTTCTGCAGGCCCGGCAGCTCGGCATCGCCGATTTCCACACCCAGGTCGCCACGCGCCACCATCACCACATCGGAGGCGTCGATGATTTCGCCGAGCACCGGAATGGCGTCGGCGCGTTCGATCTTGGCCACCAGCGAGGCCTTGCCACCGGCTTCTTCGAGCAGGCGACGTGCCTCGTGCATGTCGTCGGCGGAGCGCACGAAGGACACGGCGAGGAAGTCGCAGCCGATTTCGGCGGCGAGCTTGATGTCTGACTTGTCCTTCTCCGACAGTGCGGTCACGGACAGGCCACCGCCCTGGCGATTGAGGCCCTTGCGATCGGACAACTTGCCGCCGATCAGCACACGGCAGCGGATTTCCTGGCCGACCACCGCCTCGACGGTGAGCGCGACGAGACCGTCGTCGAGCAGCAGCACGTCGCCGGCGGAGACGTCCTTGGGCAGGTCGTAATAGCTGACGCCGACGCGCGTGGTATCGCCCAGCGGCGCGCCCGGGCTGCAATCGAGCACGAAACTGTCGCCCACTTTGAGTTCGATCGGGCCGTTGGCGAAACGCTCGACGCGAATCTTCGGACCTTGCAGGTCGGCGAGCACGCCTACCTCGCGACCCAGCTTGGTCGCCGCATCACGCACGGCCACCGCGCGGGCGCGGTGATCGTCCGGCTGGCCATGGGAGAGGTTCAGGCGAACCACATCCACGCCTTCGGCGATGATTTTTTCGAGCATGCCAGGCGCATCGGTAGCAGGACCGAGGGTGGCAACAATTTTTGTGCGGCGCAGCGGATTTTCAGTAGTCATACATCGAGACTAGCAAAATCACGCGGATCTTCCAGAGGGTTGGCGCAGGCTTTTTTGTCCTGTTTTCCTTTGCCCAAGTGGACTGCTTGTGGCATGCGTACCACAGGCCTGCACTGGTATTGCGCATTGACAGTGAGAATGGGGTCAAGACAAATAACTGGTCTGCTCGATGGACGCAGAGACGTCCAAACACTGGTGTCATGGCGAGCCGTCTTCAATTCCACTCTGCCGATCTTCAATGGCCGCAGAGGCATCGGGCAGCAGCCGCCTTTGCGGCGCCCTCCTAGGCGGCGCCATTTCATTTTGCGCCGCACCAAACATGCTAGAAAAATGATCAGCCACGGATGACACCCCTGCACGTCGCATGGACTTGCGACAGCCCATCGGCCATGCGCTAGCATCGCCGGGCGGATGGAGGGATCCGCGAAAGGGACTTAAGGGGAACGCTCATGCCACGTTTCATCCGCACGGCCTTGTTGGCCGCCATGGTTGCTGCCTGCGTGGCGCCCGTCTCGGCGTCGTCCACTGAGGGCGCCGCCAACACCCCGCCGTCGGTGAGCGATTTCATCCGCCCCGCCGAGTTCAGCGAGGTGCAACTCGCACCCGACGGCAAGCACATCGCGGCGCTGGTGCCGCGACCGGACACCCCGTACGAAAACATGCTGGCCGTCATCGATACGGCCACCAGCAAACCGGTGGCGACCATCCGCTCCGGCAGCCGCACCATGATCCGGCGCTACCGTTGGGTCAACGACCACCGCCTGGTCATGGCGCTGGCCGTGCGCACCAGCAGCCTGGAAAAGCCCGGATACACCGGCGAGCTGATCGCCTTCGATGCCGATGGCAGCCACGGTGTTTACCTGTTCGGCGCGCGCGGCGGTACGTATGCCGACAGCAATCACATGCTGCATGGCGGCCAGCGTCGCGAGGCCTATGCGAGGTTGATCGATACAACCCCGCTGCAGGATGGCCGCTACCTGCTAGTGCAGACCCAACCGTTTACCGATGACCCGGCCGGCAGCGTGCCCTCGATCGAGCGCCTGGATACAGTCAGCGGCGACAGCAAGCGCGTGATCGGCGGCCCGGCGCCGGATACGGACATCATCGTGGATCACCAGGGTGAGCCGCGCGCCGCACTCGGCGGTACTTATCATCGGCCCAAGTTGTGGCTGCGCGAGGCCGGCAAGGACTGGAGCTTATTCAACGACTCGGGCAAGACCGGGGTCTCGATCGTGCCGCTCAGTTTTCAGCGCGATGACCACCGGCTCTACGTGCTGGTGTCGCATGAGGAAGGCCCCAGTTCGGTCGAGCTGCTCGATCTGCAGACCGGCCAGCGTAGCCCGGTCTACCGCGGCGTCTTTGGCGATCCCGGCGCCGGCCTCGCCACGGCGGACGGCAAGGACGTCTATGGCATCGTCACCAATGATGGCGCGCGCGGCATGCACTACCTCGACCCCGCCAGTCATGAAGCACAAATCAGCGTAGCGGTGGGCAAGAGTTTCCCTGGTCAGTTGGTCGAGCTCACCTCGTTTACCGACGATGGCGGGCTTGCCATCGTCAAAGTCAGCGGCGATCGCGATCCAGGCGATTACTACTTGTTCGATCTGGACAAGCAGCAGGCCCGCTACCTCTTCAGCGAACGTCGCTGGCTTTCGCCCAAGCAGATGCACGCGATGACGCCAGTCGAACTGGCGGCGCGCGACGGCGTGACCTTGCACGGCTTTCTCACCGAGCCATCGGGCCGCGGCCCCTTCCCCTTGGTCGTGGTTCCACATGGCGGCCCGCATGGTGTCGCCGATCGCTGGGACTTCGATGAGGAGACGCAGCTATTGGCATCACGTGGTTATGCCGTGCTGCAAGTGAACTACCGCGGCTCAGGCGGTTTCGGCTCGCATTTTGAGGCGCTCGGCTATCGCCAGTGGGGAGCCTCGATGCAAGACGACCTGACCGACGCCACCCGCTGGGCCATCCATGAAGGCCATGCCGATGCCCAGCGCATCTGCATCTATGGCACCAGCTATGGTGGCTATGCCGCTCTAGAGGGTGCGGTACGCGAGCCCGACCTGTATCGATGCGCCATTGGCTATGCCGGTATCTACGACCTGCGCATCCAGCTGGACAAGAGCGACACCAAGCGCTCCGACGCGGGCGTCGACTACCTGAAGATCGTGCTCGGAGACGATCGCGCCGAGCTGTTGCGCCGCTCGCCCTTGGCCGGCGTAGACCGCATCAAGGCCAATCTTTTACTGATCCATGGCGGTCTCGATGCGCGCGCCCCGTACGCCAACTTCAACGTCTTCACCTCGGCATTGGACAAGCAGGGAAAGCACTACGAATCGCTGACCGAGGCGCAGGAGGGGCATGGCTTCTTCCTGCAGGAACATCGCCTGGCGATGTACAACAAACTGCTGGACTTTCTCGACCGCAACATCGGTCCGGGCAGCAACGGCGCGACAACGAGTGCCGCGCCGTAACGTTCGCCCACTCAGCCCTTGGCAAGCGTCAGGTTGAGCACCTCGGCAAGGCGACGGCCCGCTTCGCGCAGGCGCAGCTCGGCGATCGGCAGCTCCTTCTCCACATAGGCCTGATCGATCTTGTGGCCATCGGGATAGATGTCGCGCGAGATTGTGCACGACTCTTCGGCCCACTGCGCGTACGCGTTGTCGAACGGCGCGATCGGCTTGGGCAGGGTGACGGTGCCTTCGGCCTCCAGCTTGTCAGCGTAGGCCTTGTAGTCCAGGCCGCGGGTCTTGAGCAGGCCCGAGTCCCACACGCTATGCAGGTTGGTGCCCTTGTCCTGGAACTGCACCTGGTAGGCGTTGCCGCCCTTGTCGTCGCGCGAACCACCGTGCAGCGGCTGATGCTCGTCGCCGATGAAGTGCACCACGAACTTCAGCGCCTCCAGTCGCGTTGCATCCGACTGGCTCTTGTCGCCAAGGATCTTCACGTAATGGTCGATGCCCTCGACCACGCACTGTCCATCCTTGCAGTCGCGCGGCGGCGTGTAATTGCAGTCGCCGGCGGTGAAGTCGACGTAGTGCAGTGCGCGCGTCTGCTTCCACAACGCGTCCTTGGTCGGGTCGTTGCGGATTTCATCCGGCCAGCTGGCGATGTCGGCCAGCGCCTTGGTGTGCTCGGGCGCCAGCAGGCGCTCCACTGCCGCTTCCGCCGCCGGGCTCAGGTGACGCTGGGCCAGATCGGCCACCACGCTATGGCCTAGCTGGCCCCAGGCATGGACAGCGGGCGTCAGGGCGAGGCAGATGAAAGCGGCAGCGGCAGTTCGGCGCAGGAATGGCATGGTGCAGTGGATCTTGTCAGGGGAAAAGCGAAGTCTGCCACAGCCTCGTGACAGCTCCGCGCCAACCTCGGTCAGACGGTCTCCGGCAGCGGGAGCAGCTTCCCTTCCCCGTCGTGCACGCTCACATCCACCTTGATGCCCTGGCGCACGCTCTGCGTGGCGATGCAGAAATCCTCGAACTGCGCCAGCGCGCGATCGAGATGCGCGAGCACTTCCGCCTTGTCGGCCAGCTGCAGGTCCACGCCGATGTGGGTGACGCGCAGCCGGCCGTGCTCGTTGCGGGTCATGGTGAGCTTGGCCTTGGCGCCGATCTTGCCGGGTGAGTTCTTGTACTTGCGCAGCGCGAACAACAGGCTGGCCGCCAGGCAGTTGGCCACGGCGGTGGCAATCAGGTGCGTGGGGTTGGGCCCCGCATCGCCACCCAGCGGCGAGGTTTCGTCGGTGATGAGGTCGGGAATCGCCGTGCCGTCGAAACGGACGCGGAATTCATAGTCCGACACCTGCTCCAGGGTGATCCCAAAGCTCTGTTCTGCCTCGCTCATACCACTCTCCTGCTCGGGCCGCTGCCCGAAAGTAGCCGATTCAAGCGCTTCTGGGCTCCCCTGAACAGCCCCTTCCGGGGGAAACCGCGGCCCGGATGGGACCGCCCGGCCGGTTCAGGCTAAAATGACGGTTTTACGGCGGTCCCACAGCCGCTACTTTCGCCATCCCATCGGAGGACGCTGTCCCATGGCAATCAAGGTCGCCATCAATGGTTACGGTCGCATTGGCCGCAACATCCTGCGCGCGCTGTACGAAGCGGGTCGCACCAACGAGATCCAGATCGTTGCAATCAATGACCTCGGCGACGCCGAGACCAATGCGCACCTGACCCAGTACGACACCGCCCACGGCAAGTTCCCGGGCACCGCGACGGTGGACGGCGGCGATCTGATCGTCAACGGCGACCGCATCAAGGTCTGCGCCGAGCGTGACCCGTCCAAGCTGCCGTGGGGCGCCCTGGGCGTCGACGTGGTGCTGGAATGCACCGGCCTGTTCACCTCCAAGGCCAAGGCCAGCGCGCATCTCGCCGCCGGCGCCAAGAAGGTGATCATCTCCGCCCCGGGCGACAAGGACGTGGACGGCACCTTCGTCATCGGCGTCAACGACGACAAGCTCACCTCCAAGCTGGAAGTGATCTCCAACGCTTCGTGCACCACCAACTGCCTCGCTCCGCTGGCCAAGGTGCTGCACGAGAAGATCGGCATCCAGCGCGGCCTGATGACGACCATCCACGCCTACACCAACGACCAGGTGCTGACGGACGTCTATCACTCGGACCTGCGCCGCGCCCGTTCGGCCACGCACTCGCAGATCCCCGCCAAGACCGGCGCCGCCGCCGCGGTAGGCCTGGTGCTGCCGGAGCTCAACGGCAAGCTCGACGGTTTCGCCATCCGCGTGCCGACCATCAACGTGTCGGTGGTCGACCTGGTGTTTGACGCGGCGCGTCCGACCACCAAGGAAGAGATCGACCAGGTGATCAACGAAGCCGCCAATGGCCCGCTGAAGGGCATCCTGGCCGTCAACACCAAGCCGCTGGTGTCGATCGACTTCAACCACAACCCGGCTTCGTCCACCTATGACGCCACGCAGACGCGCGTCATGGAAGGCACGCTGGTCAAGGTGCTGTCGTGGTACGACAACGAGTGGGGCTTCTCCAACCGCATGCTCGACATGACGGTGGCGATGATGGCTGCCAAGTAAGCCAAGCGCATCGCTGTGAATGCAAAAGCCGGGCATTGCCCGGCTTTTGTTTTTCTCGCCCTGGCGCGCAACACGCCATCGCACCGCGCCCATGGATGTGGGGCGAAGCGACTCAGCCCAGCGCGGCGAGCGCGGCGTCATAGTTGGGCTCGTGCGCGATCTCGCCCACCAGTTCGCTATGCACGACCTTGTTGTGCTCGTCGAGCACCACCACGGCACGCGCCGCCAGACCCGACAGCGGGCCGGACGCAATCGACACGCCATAATTCTTGAGGAAGTCGTGACCGCGCAGCGTCGACAGCGTCACCACGTTGCTGAGGCCTTCCGCGCCGCAGAAGCGCGCCTGCGCAAACGGCAGGTCGGCGGAGATGCACAGAACGACCGCATTGTTTAGCTGGCTGGCGTCCTGGTTGAAGTGACGCACAGACATGGCGCAGGTCGGCGTGTCGACACTCGGAAAGATGTTCAACACTTTGCGCTTGCCGTCGAAGCTGGCGAGCGTGACGTCGGCAAGGTCCTTGCCGACCAGCGAGAAGGCCGGTGCCGCTTCACCCTTGGACGGGAAATGACCGTCGACCTGGACCGGATTGCCTTTGAGCGTGACGTTGGACATGGGACACCTCGTTGGATGGGGTCCACAAGTAGAACATGCCGACGGCCGTCAGGACGATAGGCCGCCCGGGCCGACGGGTTCAGATCGTGCGCGAGTAGCGTGGCCTAGCGGCACTCTTGCCCAGATAGGCGTCAAAGCACATCGCAATATTCCGCAGCAGCGGCCTGCCGCGCGGCGTCACCTGGATGTCGTCGCCATGCCGCGCCACCAGGCCGTCATCGATCAGGGGCTGCAAGCGATCCAGGTCCTGGGCGAAGTGAGCCTCGAAGTGCAGGCCGTGACGTTCGCCGAACTCCCGCATGTCCAGTGTGCCGTGACACATCAGTTCACCGATCAACTGGCGACGCACCATATCGTCGCGGCTCAGCTCGATGCCCTTCTTCACCGGCAGCTGGCCCGCCTCCAACGCCGCGTAGTAACTGAGCAGATCGCGGGCGTTCTGGCTGTAGGTGTCGGCGATGCGGCCGATGGCGCTGACACCCAATCCCACGATGTCGCAATCGCCATGCGTGGAATAACCCTGGAAGTTTCGTTGCAGGGTTCCTTCACGCTGGGCGCGCGCGAGTTCGTCGTCCGTGCGCGCAAAGTGGTCCATGCCGATATACACGTAGCCCGCCGCACCCAGCTTTTCCCAGGCCAGCCCCAGCAGCGCCAGGCGAGTGGCTGCGTCGGGCAGGTCGCCATCGTTGATCCGCTGTTGGGCCTTGAACAAATGCGGGAGGTGCGCATAGCCGTAGATCGCCACGCGATCCGGCGACAGCGCGATCACCTCGTCCAGCGTTCGATCAAAACCATCGAGCGTCTGGCGCGGGAGCCCGTAGATGAGGTCGACGCTCGCCGAGGTGAATCCCCAATCGCGCGCCGCACTCAATACTTCGGCCGTCTGCGCCACGCTCTGCACGCGATTGACTGCCTTCTGCACGGCGGCGTCGAAATCCTGGATGCCCACCGAGATGCGATTGAAGCCTAGTCGGCCGAGCTCGCGGATATAAGTCGCATCGACGTCACGCGGATCGATCTCGATGCCCCACTCGCGTGAGCACGACTGCTGCATATCGAAGTGTCGCTCGAGCATCTCGAACAGGCGTTGCATCTGGGCGATATCGAGAAAGCTCGGCGTGCCTCCACCGAGGTGAAGTTGTCGCACTTCCCGCCCGCGTTCAAACAACGGACCAAGCAGTGCGAGCTCCTTTTCCAGATAGTCCAGATACTGCGTCGCCTTGCGCGCATCGCGGGTGATCACGCGATTGCAGCCGCAGTAGAAGCACGGACTGAAGCAGAACGGCACGTGCACATAGATCGACAGGGGGCCAGCGCGTTCGTTGGAATCGTGCACGGCTCGACGCAATGCGGATTCGCCGAAGCCGTCATGGAACTGCGGTGCCGTGGGATAGCTGGTGTAGCGCGGGCCGGCCACGTCGTAGCGGGCAATGAGCCGGGGATCGAACTCGGGCGCGATGGTAGGTTGACGCATGGGCGACAGTATCGTCGCCGGGTCCCGACCAGCGCCTGATGGGCATCATCGTGGCGCGTCACTTTGCCGCCCGCCGCCGCGCAAGGCGACGGCGGGCCGGTGGACTCAGCGCTAGAGCGGCGCGATGGCCTGTTCGATCGAGCCGAAGATCGACGCGCCCGAGGCATCGGTCACATCGATGCGCAGCGTGTCGCCAAAGCTCAGGAATGGCGTGCTCGGCTTGCCGTCACGCAGGGTCTCCACCGTGCGCTGCTCGGCCAGGCACGAGGCGCCCTTGCCGGTGTCTTCGTTGGCGATGGTACCGGAGCCGACGATGGTGCCTGCCGTGAGCGGACGCGTCTTGGCCGCGTGCGCCACCAGCTGGGCGAAATTGAACTGCATGTCGACGCCGCACTCGGCCTCGCCGAACCACTTGCCGTTGAGCCAGGTGCGCATCGGCAGATGCAGTTTTTCGTCCTGCCAGGCGTCGCCCAGTTCGTCCGGCGTCACCAACACCGGCGACAGCGCGGAGCGCGGCTTGGATTGCAGAAAACCGAAACCCTTGGCGAGCTCGCCGGGAATCAGGCCGCGCAGCGAGACATCGTTGACCAGACCCACCAACTGGATATGCGCCGCGGCCTGCGCAGGCGTCAGCGCCATCGGCACATCGTCCGTGACCACCACCACCTCGGCTTCCAGATCGATGCCGTAGTCCTCGCTCGGCACGACCACCGGATCACGCGGACCCAGGAAGCCGGCACTGGTGGCCTGATACATCAGCGGATCGGTGTAGAACGACTCCGGCACCTCGGCGCCACGTGCGCGCCGCACGCGCTCGACATGCGGCAGATAGGCACTGCCGTCGACGAATTCGTAGGCGCGCGGCAGCGGCGAGGCAAGCGCCTGCATGTCGAGCACGAAGGCACCAGTTGCGGTGCCTCCATTCAATTCTTCGTACAGCGCGTTCAGGCGCGGCGCGGCACTCGACCAGTCATCCAGCGCAGCCTGCAGCGTCGGCGCGATGCCGGTGGCCTTGACCGCCTGGGTCAGCGCGCGATTGACGACGATCAGCGTGCCGTCCCGACCGCCTTCCTTCAATGAACCCAATTTCATGCTATCGCTCCAACGGGCAGCTCTCAGCTGCACCCTTCCACGTAATCGATTTGTGGCGGCACGCCCACGCGCCACGCCTTTACCTTGCCGTCGGCGCCGATGTCGAAGATCAGCACGGCACCGCTCTCACCATCCACACGAAACACGCTGGCGTCCGGATCGTAATTGTTCGCCCCTTGCTTGACCTTGCCCGCATAGAGCGCCATCACGTCCGCCTTGGCCATGCCGACCTTGCCACCGCCCGGCGCCGTTTCTTTGTCGCCACGCACGTCATAGCGAACGAAACGACCGTGCTCGAGCATGAAGGTGAGTTCGAATGGCGGCTTCGCCCACACCGGAGCGTACATGGCGCAATCGGAGCCCACTTGCGCCCCGCCCTTCAACTCGCCGCCCCAGGCTTTGCGGAACGACGGCTCGTCCATGCCAAAACGCATGTCGCCAAAGCCCTGCCAACGGGCCTGACTCAGCGCGTCGCGATCACCGGGTGCCGTCGCGGTCGACGCGGGAGCCTGCGCCGGTGCCTCGTCGTGCGACTGGCACGACGCCAGCATCACGCATAGCCACAACAGGCAGAACCGGCGCAACGTCATCGCTTCAAGCTCCGCCGAAATGCTTTTGGATGCCCTGCCAGCATTCGTAGTAATTGCCCTGCAGCTCCGGCGATTCCAGCGCTTGCCTGGTCGGATGAATCACGCGGCGCGTCTCGAACATGAAGGCCATGGTGCCCGTGATGACATCGGCCTGCGACAGATCGCGCGTCGACGCCTTCTCATACGTGGCCGCATCGGGACCGTGACCGCTCATGGAATTGTGCAGCGAGGCGCCGCCCGGCGAAAAGCCTTCGGCCTTGGCGTCGTACTCGCCGGTGATCAAGCCCATGAACTCGCTAGCGATATTGCGATGGAACCAGGGCGGACGGAAGGTGTGCTGCGCCACCAGCCAGCGCGGCGGAAAAATCACGAAGTCCATGTTGCTCACGCCTTCGCTGTCGCTGGCCGAATGCAGCACCAGGAAGATGCTCGGGTCGGGATGATCGAAGCTGATCGAGCCGATGGTGTTGAAGCGGCGCAGGTCGTATTTGTACGGCGCGTAATTGCCGTGCCAGGCCACGACGTCCAGTGGCGAATGATCGATCGCCGCGCTCCACAGCTTGCCCTGGAACTTGGCGACGAGTTCGAACTTGCCTTCGACATCTTCAAACGCCGCCACCGGCGTGAGGAAATCGCGCGGGTTGGCCAGGCCGTTGCTGCCGATCGGGCCCAGATCGGGCAGACGCAGCATCGCGCCGAAGTTTTCGGCGATGTAACCGCGCGCGCTGTCGTCCAGCAGCTCCACGCGAAAACGCACGCCGCGCGGAATCACGGCGATTTCCAGCGGTTCAAGCTCGATGACGCCCATCTCGGTCGCCAGTTTCAGGCGCCCTTGTTGCGGCACGATCAGCAGCTCGCCGTCGGCGTTGTAGAAGTAGCGGCCCTGCATCGACCGATTGGCGGCATAGACGTGGATACCCACGCCGGTCTGGTCCGCCGCACCGCCGTTGCCCGCAACGGTGAACAGGCCATCGAGGAAATCGGTGGGCTTGGTCGGCAGCGGGAACGGGCTCCAGCGCAACTGGTTGGGGTTAGCCGGCACCTCGTTGAAGCGGTTGTGAAAGCGGCCGTCGGGCATCGCCTCGAACGGATGGTGCATGGCCGCGGGGCGGATGCGATACAACCAGCTGCGGCGATTGCTGTGGCGCGGGGCCGTGAAGGCCGTGCCGGAAAGCTGTTCCGCGTACAGGCCATGGGGCGCGCTCTGCGGCGAGTTCTGCCCGTCGGGCAGCGCGCCGGGCAAGGCCTCGGTGGCGAATTCGTTGGCGAACCCTGTTTGGTACTGCTGGTGGCTGGCTGACATGAAAGCTCCGCAATCTGCCGAGGCGAGAGGTCACAACGCGACCCACGCGATCCTATTACTCTTGGCTTACGACTGTTGGCACCGCCTCGCGCAAGGGAAGAGGCGACGTTCATTCACTGCAATGACACTCAAGGAAACCGCATGTCCGACTCGTACTCCTCGCTGGGCCAAGCTACCGGGAATCCCTCGATCCAGGACCTCAGCCAACCGCTTGCTTCAGGCAAGGGATGGATGAAGTTCGTCGGCATCGTCTTCATCATCCAGGGCGCCCTCACCGCCATAACCCTGGTCGGCATCATCATCGCCTGGCTGCCGATCTGGATCGGCGTGCTGGTGATGCAGTCGGCCGGGGCGATCGAGCGTGCCCAGCTCAGCGGCGATGCCGTCGCCCTGAAAGAAGCACTTGCCAAGCTGCGTACTTACTTCGTGATCCAGGGCGTGCTGATTCTGGTCGGCATCATCCTGTGGGTGCTTGCGATGTTCTTTTACGGCGCCGTGTTCCTCACCATGCTGCACGGCGGCGGCTCCTGGCGCTGAACCGGCGGCACCAAGGCCGCCCTCCATGGGCGGCCTTGTGGCCAAGTCTTACAGGAAGCCGCGCTTCATCTGGTCGCGTTCGATCGACTCGAACAGCGCCTGGAAGTTGCCTTCGCCAAAGCCCTCGTTGCCCTTGCGCTGGATGATCTCAAAGAAGATCGGGCCGATGTTGTTCTGCGTGAAGATCTGCAGCAGCTTGCGCTGCTTGGTCTCCACGTCGGCATCGATCAGGATCTTGTTCTTGGCCAGGCGCGGCACGTCCTCGCCGTGGTTGGGGATGCGCATGTCGATCACGTCGAAATACGTATCCGGCGTGTCGAGGAATTCCACGCCCGTCGCGCGCATCGCTTCCACCGTCTCGTAGATATTGTCGGTGAACAGGGCGATGTGCTGGATGCCCTCGCCGTGGTACGCGTCGAGGTATTCGTTGATCTGCGACTTCGGATCGCTCGACTCGTTGAGCGGAATGCGCACGATGCCGTCCGGCGCGGTCATGGCCTTGGACACGAGACCCGTCTTGGCGCCCTTGATGTCGAAGTAGCGGATCTCGCGGAAGTTGAACAGGCGCTCGTAGTAATCGGACCACTTCTGCATGTTGCCGAAGTAGAGGTTGTGCGTCAGGTGATCGATGAAGGTGAGGCCAAAACCCTTCGGGTGCTGCTCGGCGCCGGCGATCGGCTCGTAGTCGCCGTCGTAGATGCTGCCCTTGTCGCCGTAACGGTCGATCAGATACAGCATGCAATCGCCGATGCCCTTCACGGCGGGCGCGTTCACGGCCTTGGTGGCTTCGGCCTTCTGGTTGACCGCTTCGCCGCCGTTGCCGAGCACCACGCCGAGCACGTCCTTGGACGGCTTCTGGAAGCGGATGGCGAAACCGGCCGCGCATGGACCATGGGCCTGGGCGAATTCGGCGGCGTAGGATTCGGGGTCTTCGTTGACCAGCAGGTTCACGCCGCCCTGGCGGTAGACCGTGATCGGGCGCGACTTGTGCTTGAGCACGGCGCTGAAACCCATCTTCTTGAACAAGGTGTGCAGCTCGTGGCCGCGACCGGCTGGCGCGGCGAATTCGACGAATTCAAACCCATCGATACCCATGGGGTTTTCGAAGGTGGTGACCTGCATGCCAAGATTGGGCTGCGCGCTCATGGGGCTCTCCGGGTGGATGGCTGCTCAATGGCCTACGTCCAAGCGTGCGACCATTCTCATAAGCCCTACGTTATAGTTACATATGAAACCATTTGCAAGGAGCGCCGCAGCAGTGCCCGACGAACATCACCCCGACCACGCACCGCTGGAGCTGGAACATTTCCTGCCCTACCGGCTCTCCATCCTGTCCAACGCGGTCAGCCAGGCCATTGCCGACGACTATCAGCGCCGCTTCGACCTGAGCATGACGGAGTGGCGCGTGATGGCGGTGCTGGCACGTTTCGACGGCCTGTCCGCGCGGGAGGTGGCCGAGCGCACCCTGATGGACAAGGTGGCCGTGAGCCGCGCCCTGTCCAAGCTGGTGGAAACCGGCTGGGTCACCCGCGCCATCCACGACGGCGACAAGCGCCGCTCCGTGCTGGGCCTGAGCGAGGCCGGCTGGGCCATTCACGAAGTCGTAGCGCCGATGGCCCGCGAACATGAGCGCAACCTGCTGTCCAAGCTGGACGACGAGGAGCGCAGCTGGCTGGTGCGCATCCTGGACAAGCTGCAGGCGATCGAGCCGAAGTGACCGCTCAGGGGCGAGTGAAAGGGCGCACGCTGCTCCTTCGCCCCTACTTCACCCCGTGCATCAACCGATTGATCAACGGCGCGATCACGAACAGCAGCACGCCGGCACCCGCCAGCAGATAGAAGCTGAAGGTGAAGCCGCTGAGCGCCGAGGCCACGGTCATGCCGCTCTCGCCGCTGATATGGCCGGCGAACAAGCCGGACAAGTTGTTGCCGATCGCGGTGGAAAGGAACCAGCCACCCATCGCCAAGCCCACCAGCCGCGTTGGGGCGAGTTTCGTGGTCATCGACAAGCCGATTGGCGACAGGCATAGCTCGCCCGCCGTCTGCAGCACATAGCAAAGCGCCAGCGGCCAGAACGGAATCATGCCGTCGCTGCTGACCAGCTCATCCAGCGCATACATCAGCACCACGAAGCCCAGCGCATTGCCGAGCAGACCCAGGCCGAATTTGCGCGGAATCGAGGGCTCGATGCGCCGCTTGTCCAGAAAGCCCCAGGCCACCGACACGATCGGCGCCAGCACCACGATGGCCACCGGATTGACCGACTGGAACCAGCCCACCGGGAACTCCCAGCCGCCGAACATCTGGCGATCCACGATGTTCTGCGCAAGGAAATTGAACGAGCTGCCGGCCTGCTCGAAGAACATCCAGAACAGCACGTTGAAGGCAAAGATGATCAGCATGGCGATCACGCGCTGCACCTGCACGTGACCATTGCGCACCGCCTCGATCACCAGCATCACGCCCACGCCGACGAACAGCGCAGTAAGCAGCCACTGCAGCACCACGGCGCCGGCCTTGGCCATCAGCAGGTAGAACACCGGGATCGCCACCAGCATGCCCAGCGACACGTAGACCACGCGCATGCGGTTGGCCTGGTCGGGTGCGGGACGGCCCACGCCCTTCAATTGGCGGCGACCGATCCAGAACCACAGCAGGCTGATCAGCATGCCCACGCCGGAGGCACCGAACACCAGCTTGTAGTTCTGCTGCATCGGGGTCTCGGTGAAGTGGCTGGCCAGCCAGCCGGTGAGCAGCGGCGCGATCAGCGCACCCCCGTTGATGCCCATGTAGAACAGCGTGAAACCGCGGTCGCGGCGCGAATCGCCCTGCGCGTAGAGCTGCCCCACCATCGAGGAAATGTTCGGCTTGAACAGGCCATTGCCGACGATGATCGTGGCCAGACCCACCAGGAAGATCTGCTCATTGGGCAACATGATCATGAACAGACCCACCGCCATCACGCTGGCGCCCAGCAGGATGGAGCGCTGGTAGCCGATGATCTTGTCCGCCACGTAGCCGCCGAACACGGCGGTGGCATACACCAGCGCCAGATAGGCGCCGTAGGTGCGGCTGGCGAAGGCCTGGCCGGAAGCATCGCCGTTGAAGAACGCCGCCACGATGTACAGCGTGAGCGCCCAGCGGATGCCATAGAACGCAAAGCGCTCCCAGAACTCCGTCATGAACAGCATCCACAGCGGGCGTGGGTGACCGAGGGTCTGCGGGTAGTCAGGCACCGTCGAGGCGCTGGTTGTGTTCGTACTCATGTGCTGCCGTCATCCGTCGTAATTTCTTGCGCAACGACTTCTAACCGGGACACGTAACGCCCGTCAAATGCACTGCACCAAAAAGCGAGGAGTGAGTTGAGAGGAGTGAGAAGTGAGAGAAAGCCGCAGACCAAGCTCTACTCTCACTTCTCACTCCTCTCCCCTTACTCCTGCTTCATCGCACCCTGTGCATCAGGCGATTGATCAGCGGCGAGATCAGCAAGAGGAAGACGCCTGCGCCTGCCAGCAGCCAGAAGCTGAAGGTGAAACCCGCCAGCGCAGACGCGGCCGTCATGCCACTTTCGCCACTGATGCGCCCGGCCAACAGGCCCGACAAGTTGCCACCCACCGCCAGCGACAGGAACCAGCCGCCCATGGCCAGACCCACCAGGCGCGGCGGCGCCAGCTTGGTCACCATCGACAGGCCGATCGGCGACAGACACAGCTCACCGATGGTCTGCAGCACATAGCAGGCCGTCAGCGGCCAGAACGGGATCAATCCCTTGCTGTTGACCGAATAGGTGAGCGCATACATCAGCGCGGTGAAGCCCAGGCCGTTGAACAACAAGCCGAGGCCGAACTTGCGCGGAATCGACGGCTCCTTGTGGCGTCGCGCCAGGAACGACCACACCTGGGTCACCAGCGGTGCCAGCACGATGATGGCTAATGGGCTCACCGACTGGAACCAGCCCACCGGGAACACCCAGCCGCCGAACATTTCGCGATCGACCATGTTGGCCGCGAGGAAGTTGAACGAGGTGCCGAGCTGGAAATAGAACATCCAGAACAGGATGTTGAACGCAAAGATGATCAGCATCGCGTACACGCGATGCAGCTGCACGCGGTCGTGGCGCATCGCCTCCACGATCAACATCGCCGCCACGCCAATGAACAGCAGGCCCAGCAGCCACTGCAGGCCATTGGCGCCGACAAAGGCCAGCAGCAGATAAACCAGCGGCACCGCCACCACGATGCCCAGCAGCACCCATAGGACACGCATGCGGCTGGCCGCTTCTGGCGCCGGACGACCCACCCCGTGCAGCCCGCGGCGACCAAACCAGAACCAGAACAGGCTCAGCACCATGCCCACGCCGGCCGCGCCGAACACGATCCGGTAGTTCTCCTGCATCGGCGTGTCGGAGAAATAGCTCGCCAGCCAGCCGGTGAGCAGCGGCGCCAGCAACGCGCCGCCGTTGATGCCCATGTAGAACAGAGTGAAACCACGGTCGCGGCGTTCGTCCGTCGGGCCATAGAGCTGCCCGACCATCGAGGAAATATTCGGTTTGAACAGGCCGTTGCCCACCACGACCATCGCCAGGCCAAACAGGAACAGGTCCTTGCTTGGCAGCATCACGACGAACAGGCCCAGCGCCATGACCGCCGCGCCGATCAGGATCGAGCGCTGGTAGCCGATGATCTTGTCCGCCACGTAGCCGCCAAAAATGCTCGAGGCGTAGATCAGCGCCGTATAAGCTCCGTAAATTTTGCTGGCCCACGCTTCGCCGGACGCATCGCCGTGATAAAAATGCGCCACGATGTACAAGGCCAGGGCCCAGCTGACGCTGTAAAACGCGAAGCGTTCCCAGAACTCCGTCATGAACAACATCCATAGCGGACGCGGATGCCCCAGCGTCTGCGGAAAATCAGGCGCCGACGCGTGCGCGGTCTCAGTGGTGTTGCTCATGCATGCCCCTTTGCAAACGAAACGGCGCTGCACGCGCCGTCAGTAGTTATCGAATGATGAATGTCGAAGATGACACGCACGATCAGGTGCCCAGTTCGGTGCGCACGTCCAGCAACTCCGGGAAAAACTCCAGGTCCAGCGCCTTTTTCAGGAAGGACACGCCGGAGGAACCACCGGTACCGCGCCGGTGTCCGATGATCCGCTCCACCGTTTTCATATGGCGGAAACGCCAAAGCTGGAAACTCTCTTCCACATCCACCAGCTGTTCGCACATGTGGTATTCGGGCCAGAACGTTGCACGGTTTTCGTAAATGCGCTTGAGCACGGGCAACAGGCCGTCATGCCGCTGATAAGGCTGGGACCAGTCGCGTTGCGTCAGCTCGCCCGGCACGTCGTGGCCGCGCCGCGCCAGATAGCCGAGGAATTCGTCGTACAGGCTGGGCGCTTCCAGCACGGCGCGCAGCGTGTCCTGCGCCGCAGGATCGTACGCAAACACCTGCAGCATCTGCGCGTTCTTGTTGCCGAGCAGGAATTCGATCTGCCGGTACTGCAGCGACTGGAAACCCGAGGAAGGCCCGAGCACACCGCGAAATTCCAGGTACTCGGCGGGGGTAAGCGTTTCCAGCACACCCCATTGCTCGAACAGCTGGCGCTGCACCTGTTTCACGCGCGCCAGGATCTTCAGGCATGGATCGATCTCATCGCGGCGCAGGTGCGCCACGGCGGCCTTCAGCTCGTGAATGATCAATTTCATCCACAGCTCGGCCACCTGGTGCTGCACGATGAACAGCATTTCGTCGTGGTGCGCCGGCTGGCTCAGCGGTTGCTGGGCCGACAGCAGGGTGTCCAGCCGCAGGTAGCCGCCATAGGTCAGTCGACCATTCAGGTCGAGTTCGATACCGGCCTCGAGGTCGCGCTGATTCTCGGTCATGGCCTTCCCTGTAACGGAAAAGCGTCATGGTAACCGGTGTTTGGGCCCACCCCGTACCACCCCGCATGCTGCACCGTGCCTTGCAGCGCAACATGCCCCCCTGTAATCATTTCCGTCTTGCTCAGGGCTTTACGTCCGCTGCTGGCCCCACTGGATGGGCCGCCGACGCCCGGCACCCCACTTTCTCATTACTCACTCCGGGAGCGAGTCGTGTCTATCGCCGCCAAGTTTGAAATCGAATACCTCCAGTATCTCGATGCTGAAGGCAAGCAGGTCCGTGACGATCTGCCTGAATTCGCCAAGGATCTCGACCACATGGTCGAGCTGTACAAGCTGATGCTGTCGACCCGCGTGTTCGACGCCAAGTCGGTCGCCCTGCAGCGCACCGGCAAGCTGGGCACCTATGCCAGCTGCCTGGGTCACGAAGCAGCGCATGTGGGCATCGGCAGCGCCATGAAGCCCGAAGACGTGCTGGCCCCCAGCTACCGCGAATACGGCGCGCAGCTGTATCGCGGCGTGCAGCCGCGCGAGGTCTACATGTACTGGGGCGGCGACGAGCGCGGCAACGACTACCAGAAAGAACCGGCCCGCCACGACTTTGCCTGGTCGGTGCCGATCGCCACGCAGTGCCTGCATGCCGCCGGTTCCGCGCTGGCGTTCAAGATCCGCAACGAGAAGCGCGTGGCCGTGTGCACCATCGGTGACGGTGGTTCGTCCAAGGGTGACTTCTACGGCGCCATCAATATCACCGGCGCGCAGAACCTGCCGATGGTGGCGGTGATCGTGAACAACCAGTGGGCCATTTCGGTGCCGCGCAAGATCCAGTCCGGCGCACCGACGCTGGCGCAGAAGGGTATCGCGGCCGGCCTGTTCTCCATCCAAGTCGACGGCAACGACATCATCGCCGTGCGCAAGGCGATGGAAGACGCGCTGGACCGTGCACGCAACGGCCAGGGTGGTTCGGTGATCGAGGCGGTGACCTATCGCCTGTCCGATCACACCACCGCCGACGATGCGCGCCGTTACCGTGGCGAGCAGGAAGTGAAGGACGCCTGGGCGAAGGAGCCGATGAAGCGCCTGCGCAACTGGCTGGTAGCCAAGGGCGTGTGGGACGACGCCAAGGAAGAAGCCTGGAAGGCGGAATGCGACGACTGGATGGACAACGAGGTGAACGCGTACCTCGAGACCAAGACCCAGCCGGTCACGGCGATGTTCGACTACACCTTCGCCGAAGTCCCCGCCGATCTCGCCAAGCAGCGCGATCTCGCCATCCAGCTCGACAAGAAGGCCCATTAAGTCATGGCACAGATCACCCTTATCGAAGCCGTCACCCAGGCACTCGCCTATGAAATGGCCCACGACGAGAGCGTCATGGTGCTGGGCGAAGACGTGGGCGTGAACGGTGGCGTGTTCCGCGCCACCCAGGGCCTGCAGGAAAAGTTCGGCGAACTGCGCGTGCTCGACACGCCGCTGGACGAAACCACCATTGCCGGCGTCACCGTGGGCCTCGCTGCCCAGGGCATGAAGCCAGTCGCCGAAGCGCAGTTCGAAGGCTTCATCTACCCGATGATGGAGCAGATCGCCTGTCACGCCGCGCGCATGCGCAACCGCACGCGCGGCCGCATCACCGTGCCGGCCGTGTGGCGCGCACCGTGGGGCGGCGGCATTCGCGCGCCGGAGCATCATTCGGAAGCGAACGAGCACCTGTTCACCAATATCCCGGGCCTGCGCGTGGTGATGCCGTCGTCGCCGGCGCGTGCCTATGGCCTGCTGCTCGCCGCGATCCGCGATCCGGATCCGGTGATGTTCTTCGAGCCCAAGCGCATCTACCGCCAGTACAAGGAAGAAGTGCCCGATGACGGCGAAGCCTTGCCGTTGGACGTGTGCTTCGTGCTGCGCGACGGCACCGACGTCACCCTCGTCTCGTGGGGCGCACAGGTGAAGGAAGCGCTGGAAGCCGCCGATGCGCTGGCTGAGGAAGGCATCAGCGCCGAAGTCATCGACGTGGCCACGCTGACCCCGCTGGACTTCGACACGATCGCCGAATCGGTGCAGAAGACCGGCCGCTGCGTGATCGTGCACGAAGCCCCGAAAACCGCGGGTTTCGGCGCCGAAATCGCCGCACGCCTAGCCGAGGAATGCATGTACGACCTGCTCGCGCCGGTCGAACGCGTCAGCGGCTACGACACCCACATCCCGCTGTTCCGCCTGGAAATGAAGTACATGCCGAGTGCCGAGCGCGTGGTGGAAGCCGCCAAGCGCGCACTGGCTGCCAGCTAAGAACATGCCCTTCGATGTCCCGGCCATGCCGGGCATCGCACAATGAACACTCCGCCTGACCACGGAATCAATCTCATGGCCGACATCAAGACTTTCTATCTGCCCGACCTCGGCGAAGGCCTGCCCGACGCCACCATCGTCGAGTGGCACGTGAAGGAAGGCGACACCATCAAGCTCGACGCACCGCTGTGCTCGATGGAAACCGCCAAAGCCGTCGTCGACGTGCCTTCGCCGTACACCGGCAAGGTGACCAAGCTGCACGGCGCCGCAGGCGACATCATCGAAACCGGTTCGGCACTGGCCGAATTCGAGCCCGATCCGAACGCCAAGCAGCGTGCCGAGGCCGAGTCCACCGGCCACCACCACGGCCCCAAGAAGGGCACCGGCAGCGCCACGGCCGATACGCACAAGGTCGTTGCCTCCGATGAAGGCGGCGAGATCGACAGCGGCAATGGCAAAGCCGATCGCGAAGACGAAGGCACCGTGGTCGGTGCGATGGTCTCCGGCAGCCACGTGCACGTGGAGCAGGCCTCCAGCGTCGGCGGCGTCAAGGCCGTGCCGGCGGTGCGTGCGCTCGCCAAGAAGCTCAAGGTCGACCTCGCCCGCGTGCAGCCCTCGGGCGCCGACGGCGTGGTCACCATGCAGGATGTGAAGAACGCCGCCGCCAACGGCAGCGCCGCCCTGGGCGCCGCACCGGCTCGCAGCAGCGTGCCGGCTTCCGCCGGTCGTCACCTGGCCCCGCAGCTGCCGGAACCCGACGCTCCGCGCACCGCCACCTCGCTCGCCGGCAAGCCGGTGCGCACCGCGCCGCCGAGCGTGCAGGCCAGCGGCCAGCCCGAACAGCTCAAGGGCGTGCGCCGCAATATGGCGCGCGTGATGGCCGAAGCCCACGCCAACGTGGTGCCGACCACCCTGGTGGACGACGCCGACCTGCACGCATGGATCGGCAAGCAGGACATCACCGCCCGCCTGATCCGTTCGATCGTGGTTGCCTGCAAGACCGTGCCGGCGCTCAACGCCTGGTTCGACGGCAAGAACCTCACCCGCACGCTGCACCCGCATGTGGACATCGGCATCGCCGTGGACACCGAGGAAGGCCTGTTCGTGCCGGCCCTGCGCAATGCCGACGTGCTCGATGGCGCCGGCATCCGCGCGGCGATCAAGCGCCTGCGCACGTCGGTGGAAGACCGCACGATTCCCGCGTCGGAACTCAGCGGCTACACCATCAGCCTGTCGAACTTCGGCATGTTCGCCGGTCGCTACGCCACGCCGGTCGTTGTGCCGCCGTGCGTTGCCATCATCGGTGCGGGCAAGCTGAGCCACGACGTGGTGGCCGTGATGGGCGGCATCGAAGTGCATCGCCGCATGCCGATCTCGATCACCTTCGATCACCGCGCCGCCACCGGCGGTGAAGCGGCACGCTTCCTCAAGGCGCTGCTCGACGATTTGTCGCTGCCGAACTAAGGCAATCTAAGCGTACGAAGAGCCCCGGCCATGCCGGGGCTTTTTTTATGCGCGAAACGTTGACGGCCCCTGCACCCGGCCTCGCACTACGATCGATGGCCGCTCATCACGGGACCGCCGCCATGCATCACAGCCGACTGTGCACCATCGTGATCGACTGCAAGACGGACAACCTGGCCGATGCCGCCACCTTCTGGAGCCACGCCCTGGGCAAATCCATCGTCACCCTGGACGAGGATGGCGATGGCAAGTACGCCCGGCTTGCGTCCGCCGATGACGAGCCCATCATCCTGTTGCAACGCGTCGAGCACGACAACCGCGTGCATCTGGATATTGAAACGGACGATATCGAAGCCGAAGTGCAGCGCATGGAGAAGCTCGGCGCCACGCGGGTCCATTACGTGCCCGACCGCTGGTGGGTCATGCAGGCGCCGAGCGGGCATCGCTTCTGTGTGGTTCGCCCGCAGCGAGAGGAATTCGGGCCGCATCTCAATCGCTGGGGTTAGTGCCACCTAGAGCACCATGCCACACCTGTGGGAGCGCACCCTGTGCGCGACGCAGCGCCACGTCGCTTCCGCTCCGTWGGTTTGTCGCGCACAGGGTGCGCTCCCACAGAAAATCCAGACACCCTACCCTTGTAGGAGCGCACCTTGTGCGCGACCGCGGCGCGATGGCGTCTACGCTCCGTAGGATTGTCGCGCACAGGGTGCGCTCCCACAGAAGATCAGCGGTGGTGTTTCAGTAATCGCGAATATCCAGCGCCACAAACCCGCGCACGCTGTAACCCTTCTCCGCTGCAGGCCACGAGAGCGACGCCAACAGGCGATCGCCGGCCGGCCACGCGGCATTGTCGAGCAAGGCCTCGGCGGTAACCGCGCCATCGTCGCCACGACGATAGAACAGCCGCACCCAATGCAGCTCCGGGTTCAACGACTCGCTCTGCAACGCAGTGCGAAGCTGGGCGACCAAGCCGGCGGGCGGCTCCACGCCATCCTGACTCGACAGCCACGGCGCAACGAACACATCCCACGTACGGATACCAAAATCCCAACTCTGCAGCTGCATGCGCCGATCGTCGGTGACGTACCAGCACGCCGCCAGCAACACATGGAACACGCCATGCTCAAACGCGCGCAGCGCATCCAGGCAACCCGCTTCACCACCGCCAACGCCGGCGAAACTCTCTTCGATATGGCGATCCTCACTGATCACCACATCGACATCCAGACGGCCGGGTTCGCCCGCGGCGCCTTCGAACCAGCTGGCGCGCACGGCGGGGAAATCGCCGTCCGTCATCAGCCACTCTTCGTCGGGTTCCAGTTCGACGTCATGGCGTTCGAACAGGCGCAGTAGGTATCGCTGGAGGTCGGCGTCTTGCATGGTCGTTTCCTGCTTCAGTGCGCGTGAGGGCGCCATACGAGCTGGCGCACGATCAGCGCCAGCACCAATACCACGACGCATGCGCCGTAACCGTAGAGCGCCGGCAGCACCTGCTGCCAGATGGCGCCGCTGGAAGGGCCGTACTGGCCCACCGTGGGCACCGTCGCCGTATCGAACGCCGTGCTCGCACACTCCACCGCGGCGAACGCAGCGAGCAGCAAGGCCGCCACATCGAAGTATCGGCGCAGGCGCGTGCGCGGCAGGCTCTTGGGATAGGACCAGAACGCCCAGCCCAAGATCAGCAACCAGGGCGCGAGCATGAGGATGGCCAGATAACGCATACGTCAGTTCACTCCATGAAAGCCGAGCGCTTTATTCTTGCGCTGCCAGTTGGTCGAGCGCGCCGCGCAGGCGATCGAGCGCTTCGTCGCGTGCCTGCTCGCCGTCGTATGCCGGCGTGGCGCCGACCTGGTCGCCGTCGATTTCCAGCACCAGGGCCTGCGGCTGCACCTGCACCACGGCCGATACGCTGCCCAGTTCCTTGATGCGCTTCTGCATCGCGCCGGCTGCCTTGGGATCGGCAAACGAACGCGACAGCAGCAGCTCTTCGCCGTCGGCGGAGAACAGGCGGAAACGGAAACTGCCATCGGCATCGCGGAAGCTGGCGAAGCGCGCGGACTTGCCACCCTTAGCAGCAGTCGCCTTGGTGCCACCGGTGCCCGATGCCACCGCTGCACCCGAACGCAGGCCAATCGCATCACGCAGTTCTGCAATCTTGGGCGCAGCAATCGCACGCGCCTTCTTGGCGCCTTCCTGCAGGATCTCCTCGATCACCGCCGGGCGCGCCATCAAGGCGTTGTAGCTTTCTCGCATCGGCGCAACATCCACTTCCAGGCGCTCGAACAACACCTGCTTGGCCTCGCCCCAACCCAGTCCATCGACCAGTGCCTGGCGGAACGCGGTGGACTCGGCGTCGCTGGCGAAGGCGCGGAAGATGGTGAACAGCGAGGAGCTGTCCGGATCCTTCGCTTCGCCCGGCAGGCGCGAATCGGTGACGATGCGCATGATGGAATCGCGCAGATGCTTCTGCCCACCCGCGAACAGCGGAATGGTGTTGTCGTAACTCTTGGACATCTTGCGGCCATCGAGGCCGGGCAGCGTCGCCACCTGTTCCTCGATCACCACTTCGGGCAACGCGAAGAATTCGCGGCCGTAGATATGGTTGAAACGCTGAGCGATGTCGCGCGCCATTTCGATGTGCTGGATCTGGTCGCGGCCCACCGGCACCTTGTTCGCGTTGAACGCGAGGATGTCGGCCGCCATCAGCACCGGATACATGTACAGGCCGGCGGTGATGCCGGCATCGGCGTCCTCGCCGCTTTCCGTGTTCTTATCCACGGACGCCTTGTAAGCATGCGCGCGATTGAGCAAACCCTTCGCGGTGACGCAGGTGAGGAACCAGGTCAGCTCGGGTATTTCCGGAATATCGGACTGGCGATAAAACGTGACCTTCTGCGGATCCAGGCCCGCGGCCAGCCATGTGGCGGCAATTTCCAGGCGAGAACGCTCGATGCGCGCCGGATCGTCGCTCTTGATCAGCGCGTGGTAGTCGGCCATGAAGTAGAACGCATCCACGTCGTCGCGCCTGCTCGCGGCAACGGCCGGGCGGATCGCGCCGACGTAATTGCCCAGGTGGGGCGTGCCGGTGGTGGTGATGCCGGTGAGTACGCGGGTCTTCATGTGCTGGTTTCTTCGTATTGTTTGGTGTTGGCGATCAGCGGATCAGCGTGGACTTGCCGAACAGCGACTCCACCAGGTCCACGGCCAGGCGCGCGGTCTGGTTCTTCTTGTCGAAGGCGGGATTGAGTTCGACGATGTCCAACGAACTGACGCGGCCACTGTCCGCGATCATCTCCATGCACAGCTGTGCCTCGCGATAATTCGGGCCACCGCGCACGGTGGTGCCCACGCCCGGCGCGATGGTCGGGTCGAGGAAGTCCACGTCGAAGCTCACGTGCAGATGCGTGTTTTCGTCCACACCGGCGAGGGCTTCTTCCATCGTGCGCTTCATGCCCACTTCGTCGATGTGGCGCATGTCGAAGATGCTCACCTGCGACTCGCGCACGAGACGCTTTTCGCCCTCATCCACCGAACGGATGCCGATCTGGCGGAACGCCGCCGGAGAAGTAGCCGGCACATGGCCACCCATCTCGACCAATTCCTTCGGTCCATTGCCGCACAGGCAGGCCACCGGCATGCCGTGGATATTCCCCGACGGAGTGGCATCGGCCGTGTTGAAGTCGGCGTGCGCATCCAGCCACAGCACGCGCAGCGTCTTGCCCGTGTCGCGGCAATGACGCGCGATGGCGCTGATCGAACCGATCGCCAGGCAATGATCGCCACCCAGCATCACCGGCACGCGACCGGCGGTGAGTTCGGCGTAGATCGCCTCATGCACGGCCTGGTTCCAGGCCACCACTTCTGGCAGATGGCGATAGCCGTTCACCGGCGGCTGCCACGGATTGAGCGGTCCCTGCAGGTTGCCGCGATCGACCACTTCCAGCCCGCGCTTGGCCAGCCGGGCGGCGAGGTTTGCTACGCGCAGTGCTTCGGGTCCCATGGACGCGCCGCGATGCCCCGCGCCAATGTCCGTGGGAACGCCGATCAGGGAGAGTGCCTTGTTGACCATGAAAACCTGCAGTGTCAAAGCGGAATACGAGTCGTCCTAGTGTGCCAGAGGCAGACGACGTTGCCGCCATGTGTTCAAACTGCCGTCCAGCAGACGCACATGGGTATAGCCCAACGATGTAAGCGTTTCCTGCGCCCTGGCAGCGCGCTTCCCGGAGACGCAATACACCACGATCTCGCTGTCGCGGGGCACGCCGAGAACGCCGGCGCGGCTGGCCAACTGGTCGACGGGGATATTGAGTGCGCCTGCAATGTGGCCGTCGAGGTATTCGTCGGACCCGCGCACATCGACCAGCACCGGCGCCTGCCCGGCCTGCTGGCGTTGCAGCAGTTGCGAGGCGTTGATTGGCGCATCTGCCCCGATGGCGGTACCCATGCCCGCCAGCATCAGCAGTGCGGCCAGGTGGGCCTTGAGCATGCGGGAAACCCTCGATCTGGTGCCGGCAGCAGGAGTCGAACCCGCGACCTACTGATTACAAATCAGTTGCTCTACCAACTGAGCTATACCGGCGAAGAAGCGAAGTCTAACAGGCCCCCGCGGTGCAACGCCAAAGGCCTCAGAAGCAGCCGGTGCTATGCGAACCCACGCCGCGCACGCGATTGCGCCAGTCGGTGTGGCCGTTGTCGGCGATCACTACGTCCAGCCAGTACTCGGCCACGCTTTCGGTGCGTTCGGTCATCTGGGCCGGGAATCCGGCGGCGACCACTTGTTCGCGACGGCGGCGGGCGTTGGCGGGATCCTTGAACAGCCCCAGCGAAATCGTGTTGGACTGGTCACCGGCGCTGACCACGAAGTATTCGCCGACATTGGCCGCGGCCAGACGGCGGCCCAGCTCCAGCGCCTTGTCGCGGCTGCCACCGCCCGGCAGGTAGACCCACCACCCGGTGGTCTGCGTGGTTTGTTCCTGGCGCTGGCGCATGCGTGCCGCCTGACTGGTCAGCGCGCTGCGCGCGTTGCGCATGTCGGTTTGCGTGGCGAACGGGCCCAGGGCCATGCAGGTATAGGTGTTGGGTCGCGATGGCGGCGGCGGCGCGGGCGCGGGGGGCTGCGCCACCGGCGCGGCATTGGACGTCGGGCCTGCTGCGGTCGCCGCTGTCGCGGCGCCAATGGTCGTTGTCGGCGACGCCGGTGCCGGTGCGCTCGAGGGCGCCGGCGGGCGCTCGCTCAGCAGGTGCAGTTCGGGCACGCCGGCATCGGTGGCGCTGCGGCCGTGCACGTCGTCCTGGCCCAGCAACAGCCACGCGCCTACCGCAATATTGAGTGCGATCAGCAGGACAAAGAGCAGGCGCAGGAACATCGATGATCCGTCAGGCAAGCGGCGGGAGAGCTGGCATTCTAGGGAGCCTGCTCGATGGGTGAATGTGCGTCGGACCACACGGATAGTCCGCGCAGCACACTGTCCTGACTCAGCCGCGCCGGATGGGCGATCAATGGCGCCAGCGCCTCGGCATCGCCGCCCCCCAGGATCAGCTGCGGGGAACCGCCCAGCGATGCGGACATATGCGCGACGAAACGTTCCACCAGCGCCGCAGCAGCCTGCCAGCAACCCGATGCCACGGCATCGGGCGTGTTGTCGGCCACCTCCAGCACCTGGCCGGGGCGGTCGACCAGCACGCGCGCGGTCGCGCCCAGCAGCGACTGCTGCATCAACTGCGGTCCCGGCGCGATCAAGCCGCCGAGGTGGCGGCCATCGGCGTCGAGTGCATCGAGGGTCAGCGCGGTACCCACGCCAGCCATCACACACGGGGCCAACCCTTCGGCGCGAGCGGCCACCATGCCGAGGAAGCGGTCCACGCCCAAGCGGCCTGGTTCGGCATAGGCGTTGCGCACGCCACAGGCTTCCGCCGGCGTGCGCAGCCAGGTCGTGGTCCGCGCAAAACTGGTCGACACCACGGCGGCAATCTGCGCTTCGCGAGCGCCATCCACCACCGAAGCGCCGAATACATCGCCGGGTATCGACAGCTGCCGCCATGCCTCATGCAGCACCAGCGCAACGTCCTCGTTCCATGCGACGGCGCCCTGCTCGCGCCATTGCGTGCCCTCGCGCAGCGCCCACTTCAGGCGCGTGTTGCCCAGATCGAGCAGGAGCCTCATGCGCGACGCACCGTGACGTCGGCGCTGTCGATGCGATGCAGGCCATCCTCGGCCTGCAGCAGCAAGGCGCCGCGCGCATCCACGCCGGCGCCCACGCCTTCCAGCATGGCCTGCGGGCCTTGCACGCGCAGCGGCTTGCCACGCAGCAGGTCATGGCGTGCATATTCATCGACAAAGGCCGCAAAACCCTCTCGCTCGAACTGTTCGAGCCCTTCGGCCAACGCAGTCATCAGAGCCGCCGCCACGCGATTGCGATCCGGCGCCCGACCCGCCAGGGTGGCGAGATCATTCACGGGCTGACCCGCCTGTTCGTGCAGGGCCGCGGTGAGGCGCACGTTCAAACCCACGCCGACGATAGCCGCGCATGGCCCCTGATATTCGCCGCCGAGTTCGACCAGGATGCCGGCGAGCTTGCCGCCGTCGCTGAGCACATCGTTGGGCCATTTCAAGCCGGCGCCTTCGATGCCCAAGGAAGCGAGCGTACGCATCACGATGACGCCGACCGCCAGCGACAGTCCCGACAGCGCGGCAAAACCGCCATCGAAGCGCTTGAGGCAGGACAGATACACATTGAGGCCCGGCGGCGACAGCCATGACCGGCCGCGACGGCCGCGTCCGGCGGTCTGGGTTTCCGCCAGCACCATGCTCAGGTCGGGCAGATCGGCCTGGCGGCGCTGGATCTCACTGGAGGTCGAGTCGATCTCCCAATGCAGCTCCAGCGTGCCCAGGCGTTTGCCCAGCCTGGCAGGCAGCAAGTCACGCAGCGTGGGCAGGTTCAACAACTGCACCGGCCAGGGCAGGCAATAACCAGCCGTGCCGCGCGACTCCACCGGAACGCCGCGTGCACGCAACGCCTCGACCTGTTTCCAGATGGCTGCCCGGGTCACCCCTGTGCGCTCGGCCAGCTGGGCGCCCGACACCATGCCGCCGTCCGCCAAGGCCACGAGCAAGTCCTGTGGCTGCATCAGGCGGCATCCCGCGCCGATCGACCGCGTTGGCGGCGTCCGTGGCGAGCTGGGGACGGGATCAGGGAGCGTGACATCCAGCGATTCTAGCCTGCCGAGCCTGCCCTACGCCGCTCGCCACACCGCTCGGGGTCCGTGACTTCTGGGACTCGCAAGCCTTGCACGAGGGTTACGCAGGCACTGGTATCACCGCGATTTTTCTGCCAGCATCAAGCTCTTCGATTGCGGATCAAGGGGTTGAGCCGCCATGGGTGTCGCGAAGTTCTTGTTTGGCTGTGTTCTATGCGTCGGCGGCGTCAGTGCTGCATCGGCCATGGATGCGGACGGCCAGGATCTGAGCTCGATGCAGCGCACCGTGGACACCGGCTCCGGCAGTCACGACGGCGCGAGCGGCAGCGGGGGCGATGCCCTGGGTCTGTCGCGCGAGGCCAACACCGCCCCTGCCGCTTCTTCTTCGTCCAGCGACAACTGCCCCACCACGGCCCCGGCGCGTGCGCCGCGCAGCCGCCAGAACCACATCGGCTGGCAGTCCTTGTTGCCGGGCTCCATCCAGTAACGACCCAACTCGTGTCGGCTGCCTGGTGGCGGCGCTTACGCGCCTATGTCACGCCTCCCCCGCTTGCTGACGAACCCTGGCGCATCGCGCTGCAGGGTTGTCCGCTGGCTCAACGTCTCGATCACGCGCGTCAGAACGAATTGCGTCGACTCGTTGGTGTGTTCCTCGCACGCAAGCGCTTCCATCCTCTGGGCGGTGTCGAACTGTCTGACGCCGATTGCGCCTTGATCGCCATGCAAGCCTGCGTGCCCGTGCTACGCCAAGGCCCGCGCAACCTGCGCGGCTGGCGAGACATCCTGGTGTATCCCGGCGAGTTCCGCGTCAAGCGCAGCCATCACGACGACCGCAGTGGCGTGGTCACCGAAAGCGAGGACGTACTGATCGGCGAAGCCTGGGAACACGGCCCGCTGGTGTTGTCGCTCGCCGACGTGCAGCTCGACCTCGCCCATCCGTGGGACGGCTATAACGTGGTCGTGCACGAGATCGCCCACAAGCTCGACATGCTCGACGGGCCGCCTGATGGCGTGCCGCTGCTGCCTGCGAACATTCCACGACGACAATGGATTGTTGCGTTCCAGCGCGCGTTTGATTTGTTGTCAAATGACGTGGCGCGTGGACGGGACACCTTGATTGATCCGTACGCTGCCGAAAGTCCGGACGAATTTTTTGCCGTGGTGAGTGAGTTGCATTGGTCGCAGCCGTCGGTGCTGCGTCGGGCGGATGCTGCTGTCGCCGGATTGCTTGAGGCGTATTACGGGCCGTCGCCTGCGCCAGGTTGATGCTGCGTAAAAGCGGCCATCCGCAGCACATCACTGTGGGAGCGCACCCTGTGCGCGACTAGCCTACGGAGAGATACATCCCAGCGCTGCGGTCGCGCACAAGTGCGCTCCTACAAGGGTTACGCAGGTTCGTGGGTTGAGGATCAATCTTGCCGGTCGGCTCTTCTGTGGGAGCGCACCCTGTGCGCGACGAACCTACGGAGCGGTACACCCCTGCGTGGCCGTCGCGCACAGGGTGCGCTCCCACAGACAAGCCAAGCGCCAGGCGCGGCATCAAGTGCGCCATCTGTGACCCACAGCCGATGCGCAGCGAGGCCCCGCTTTAAGTCCTCAGCGATTCGGGCGCGTTGCGCAGCGCATTGAGGTATCCGCTGTGTACCCTCGGAGGTTGTCCCACAACGACGCGCCTCAAGCGTTCGGGCTTATCCCAACACGATGCTGCGGGCGTTATCAGGCCATTCTCTTTGGGTTACTTTCGACGCGAAGCTAGTCCCGAGGGATCTCTTGGGCCAGCAAGAGAAAAGTGACTCGAGCGGCGGCAGCCGATCGAAACGCCCGCCGCGTCCCACAGGGACTAGCTTTGCGTCGTAGGCGGCACGCTGGCGGGATCGCGACAACCGAGCGGCACCGCTACTGGACCCCGGCCTACGCCGGGATCACGAGCAAAGACGGGGAAGATGGGGGCCAACCTCACCCCGGCGGAAACGTCACACTAAACCGCGCCCCATTGAACTCCGGCGACCGATCCACCACCAACTCGCCGCCATAAGCGCGAATAATGTCCTGCACGATCGACAAGCCAATCCCGTGCCCCTGCACGCGCTCATCACCGCGCACGCCACGCTGCAGCACCGCTTCGATCTTGTCGTCATTGATGCCCGGACCATCGTCCTCGACGCTCAACCACAAACCAGGACGCTGGCGACCCGCAACGGGACGCATCTTCACCACCAGCAACACCTGATGGCGCGCCCACTTGAACGCGTTCTCCAACAGATTGCCCATCAGTTCGAGCAGATCGCCCTGCTCGCCGTAGAACGCCGCGTTGTCGTCGATATCGAATTCGCACAACACGTTTTTGGCGGCGTAGACCTTCTCCAGACTCTGCACCAGATCTTCCGCGTGACCGGCAATGGGAATGGCGGTGGTAGCAAAGGTCTGGCGGCCGGAGGTGGCGGCGCGCGCAAGCTGGTAAGCGACCAGCTCATCCATGCGGCGTACTTGCTCGAGCACCGGATCGCGCAAGGCCGATTGGGCGATCGCGCTTTCCAGACTGGAGCGGATCACCGCCAACGGCGTCTTCAGGCTGTGCGCAAGATCAGCCAGCGTGTTGCGCGTACGCACGCGCTGTTCGCGCTCGCTGTCGATGAAGGCATTGATGCGTTCGGTAAGGCCGGTGAGTTCCAGCGGGTATTGATCGCCCAGGTGCTCGCGTTCGCCGCGCTCCACGCGCGACATCTCGTTGGCGACTTTGCGCAACGGCGTGAGGCTCCAGCGCAGCAACAGCATCTGCAGCAGGATCAGCATCACGCCCAGTGACGCCAGCCAGAACACCAGGCTTCGTCGGAACACCGCGTTGCGCCCTTCGAGCTGGTCCTCCGTCTGCGCCACCATGAAAGTGAGGTGCACCGATTTCTTCTCGGCGGTATCGAGCGCCACGCCGTAGATGTAGTAGTAGAGGCGCCCCATGCGCGTATCGACTGGGCCGACGAAGTGCTCTTCGCCGGGCGCGAGGGGATGCAGGAAGCCGAAGTCGCGACCAATGGCCGACGGCGATTCCCACTTGAAACCGTTGTCGCCGATGGCGACCGCGTAAAGGCCCGAGCCCGGTCGCGAGAAACTCGGATCGGGCGGCGTGTCGGGCAGCAGCACCTTGCCGGAGCGACCGACTTCGGTGCCCGCGAGGTAAGCCACGACAAAATTCTGCAGGCGATCCTGCAGCCCCTTCAGCGAACTGTCGGCTGCCGTGCGCGTGAGCGTAAGACCGACCACGCCCAGGAACGCAGCCAGCACAAATCCCGTCGCCAGCGCTGCGCGGCCCGCCAGTGAAAGCGGGCGGCGCGGCGGCGATGGATCATTCGTCTTCGCTTTCGCTGCGAGGGATGGCAAAGCGGTATCCGCGTCCACGTACCGTCTCGATGGGCTTGAGGTTGCCTTCCGGGTCCAGCTTCCTGCGCAGGCGGCCGATGAAGACCTCCAGCACGTTGGAATCGCGATCGAAATCCTGCTGGTAGATGTGCTCGGTGAGGTCGGCCTTGGAGACCAGCTCACCGGCGTGCAGCATCAGGTATTCGAGCACCTTGTATTCATAGCTGGTCAGGTCGACCGGTTTGCCTTCCACCGTCACGGTTTGGGCGGTCGTATCGAGCTTGATCGGGCCGCAGGCCAGGATGGGCTTGGACCAGCCGCTGGCGCGGCGCACCAGCGCGTTGATGCGCGCCAGCAGCTCTTCGACGTGGAACGGCTTGACCAGGTAGTCGTCGGCGCCGTGCTTGAGGCCTTCGACCTTGTCCTGCCAGCCGCCACGGGCGGTGAGGATCAGGATGGGGTAACGCTGGCCGGCTTCACGCAGCGACTTGATCAGGTCCATGCCCGACATCTTGGGCAGGCCCAAGTCGATGATGGCCAGATCGAAGGGCACTTCGCGTCCGAGGTACATGCCCTCTTCACCGTCCTGGGCCGCATCGACGGCAAAACCATCGCGCTTCAGGCGGGCGGCGAGGGTCTCGCGCAGGGGAGCCTCGTCCTCAACCAAAAGAATGCGCATCAGTGTTTCTCCTTGTTGCTTCCACCGTCACTGGACGGGTTCTTGGTCGAATCACTGGAAGCCGGCGCCTTGCTGGCCTCCGTGGTCACTGTCACCACGCGTACGTGCCCGGTGGGCGTCAGCACTTTCACGCGGTGTTCGAAGGAACTGCGGCCCCGCCGCACGGTACTGGCGGACAGTACCTTGCCGCCTGTTTCATGCTGCACCTGGGTCACCGCCTGCTCCAGCGACATGGATGGCTCCGTGGACTGTGCCGCCCAGGCAGCGGTGCCTGTCGACAGTGCCAGCAGCCATGCCAGGGGACGCAGGATTGTTTTCATTTTGTTAAACAAAGCCCGGGTAACGGCAGGGGACGGTATCCATCGGCGTTCAGACTATGGAATCGCGGCTGAATATAGGCCGGACGAACCTGAACGGTCACGCGGCGATGCGCGGTTGTGCGATGGCCTGCTCCATCAGCGACCAATCGGCCCCCGGCAGATGGGCGCCCTCGCTGAGCCGGCGGCGGAAGCCGCGGGCCCCGGGCTCGCCCTGGTACAGACCCAGCAGGTGGCGGCTGATGTGCTTGAGCGCCGTGCCGCGGGCCAGCTCGGCCTCGACGTAGGGCCGCAGGCGCAGCAGCACGTCCTCACGGGTCGGCATCGGCTCGTCGTAGAGCGCGGCCTCGACCTGGGCGAGCAGGTAGGGGTCGTGATAGGCCGCCCGCCCCAGCATCACGCCGTCGACCTGTTGCAGGTGGGCCTGCACCTGCTCGACCGAGGTGATGCCGCCGTTGATCACCACCACGAGGTCGGGAAATTCGCGCTTGAGGCGATACACGCGCTCATAGTCCAGCGGCGGGATCTCGCGGTTTTCCTTGGGGCTCAGGCCCTGCAGCCAGGCCTTGCGCGCATGCACCACCAGCACTTCCACGCCGGCGGCGATCATCGTCTCGGTGAAGTGCTGCAGGTCGGCGTAGTCGTCCTGGTCGTCCACGCCGATGCGGCATTTGACGGTGACCGGGATATCGACCGCATCGCGCATGGCCCTCACGCAATCGCCCACCAGGGCCGGCTCGCGCATCAGGCAGGCGCCGAAGCGGCCGGACTGCACGCGGTCGGACGGGCAACCGACGTTGAGGTTGATCTCGTCATAGCCCGCCTCAGCGCCGTAGCGCGCGGCAATGGCCAGCTCGGCCGGATCACTGCCGCCCAGTTGCAGGGCCACGGGGTGCTCCTGCTGGCTGTGTTCGAGCAGGCGCAGCTGTTTGCCGCGCACCAGGGCGGCGCTGGTCACCATCTCGGTATACAGGCGCGCATGCGGCGACAGCAGCCGGTGGAAATACCGGCAGTGGCGGTCCGTCCAGTCCATCATGGGCGCGACGGTGAGGCGCCAGTCGTCCTTCTGGATCGGCTGCCGCAAGGGAGAAATCGGGGCTGACATGGGGCCTATTGTACTTGCTCGGCCCGGCGGGTCGCGAAGGCCCTGCCCGTGCGGCCCGCTCGATGCGGCAGGTTGACGCAATAAACCGGGTCTCGCGACGCCCGGCAGCCTGAGCTGCCAGGACGCCATGGCATAATGGCGCCTTCGCTGCACCCCCAGGGCAGCACTCGTCAGGCGCAGCGGATTCCGCCTTCCCCACACGAGTCCAGTACCGGCCTGGCCGGTACCCTGCCCGCAGCTTCCCCAAGCTTTTTTTAGGACGGTACCGGCAATGGTGGCATTGGCGACGGAGCACGTGATCGACGTGCACCACTGGAACGACAGTCTCTTCAGCTTCCGCACCACGCGCGATCCGGGCTTCCGTTTCGACAGCGGCCAGTTCGTGATGATCGGCCTGGAAGTGGATGGCCGTCCGCTGATGCGCGCCTATTCGATCGCCAGCGCGAACTACGAGGAACACCTGGAGTTCTTCAGTATCAAGGTGGCCAATGGTCCGCTCACCTCGCGCCTGCAGCACCTCAAGCCGGGCGACCCGCTGATCGTCAGCCGCAAGCCGACCGGCACGCTGGTGCTCAACGACCTCAAGCCGGGCAGGCATCTGTATCTGCTGGGCACGGGCACGGGCCTGGCGCCGTTCATGAGCCTGGTGCGCGATCCGGAAACCTATGATCGCTACGAGAAGATCGTGATCGCGCACGGCGTGCGCAACGTCAACGATCTTGCCTACAAGGACTATCTCGAAACCGAGCTGCCGCAGCACGAATACCTCGGCGAACTGGTGCGCGAGAAATTGATCTACTACCCCACGGTGACGCGCGAAACGTTCCGCAACCAGGGACGCATCACCGACAACATCGTCGATGGGGCGATGAGCTCTGCGATTGGCCTGCCGCCGCTCGATCCGGCGACGGATCGCGTGATGCTGTGCGGTAGTCCCTCGATGCTGGACGACACCTGCGCGTTGCTGGATACGCGGGGTTTTCAGGTGTCGCCGCGTACGCGAGAGCCGGGCGATTATGTGATTGAGCGGGCGTTCGTCGAGAAATAAATCGCGCGGAACACCGCGGATTTTTTTGTGGGAGCGCACCCTGTGCGCGACGGGCGCTGCGTCGAGGTACAACGAAGCGCCGTCGCGCACAGGGTGCGCTCCCACAGTTTTCTTTCTCTCAGCGCTGCGTCTATTCCCAGATCTTGTAGACGCGGCCGGTCAACACGCCTTCCACGCTGCGTCGATACACCTGACCCACGCGTGCGCCGGGCACGGCCTCGAAGCCCGGGAAATACGGCCCATACGCTTCGAGCGCTTCGGTAAGCAAGGTGGCACTCACCGCATTGATGCGCAGACCACGCGGCAATTCCGTTGCAGCCGAACGCACGAAGCCTTCGATCGCCGCATTCACCGTGGTGGCGTTGGTGCCCAGCTTGATCGGCTCTTCGGCGGTGATGCCGCTGGTCAGCGTGAAGGAGCCACCGTCGCGCAGATGCGGGATGCCGGCGATCACCGCATTCACCTGCCCCATCAACTTGTCCTGCAGTCCGGACATGAATTGCGCGGGCGTTGTGTTCACAAGCTCGCCGAAATGCACGCTGCCGGCCGCGGTGACCACGGCATCGAGCTGACCTACCTCCGCGTACATCCGCTCGACGCTCGCCATGTCGGTGAGATCGACGCGTACATCGCCCGAGTGGCGCCCGGCGCGGATGAGTTCGTGGTGGGGCGCCAAGGCCCCTGCCACCGCCTGGCCGACGATGCCGCTGGCACCGACTAGAAGAATTCGCATGGTGAAGCCTCGTGGATGCGCCCCGGCGTGGGTCGCCAAGCCCCCAGTGTCCGCCGAGCCGCGGTCACAATAAACGTGCCATGATGCGACCCATTCCGAACCATGGGTTTTCAATCATGGATACGCTGGCAAGCATGGCGATGTTCGTGCGGGTGGTGGATACCGGCAGTTTCGCGGCAGCCGCGGAGGCCAGCGGGGTGTCGCCGACCATGGCCGGCAAGCACATCCGCGCGATCGAGCAACGGTTGGGCGCGCGCCTGCTCCATCGCACCACGCGCCGGCAACAGCTCACCGAGGTAGGCCGGCTCTATTACGAACGCTGCAAGCTGGTACTGGCCGATGTGGAACTGGCCGAGCGCAGCGCCCACGAATTGCAGGCCACGCCGCGCGGACGGCTCCGCATCACCGCACCGATGAGCTTCGGCAGCCGCAGGCTTACCCCAGCGCTCACCGATTACCTGCAACGCTATCCCGATGTCAGCGTGGAACTGTCGCTGGACAATCGCGTGTTCGACCTGGTCAGCGAAGGCTACGAGCTAGGCATCCGCATTGGCGCAGTCGATGACCCGCAGCTGGTCGCACGCCCCCTGCTGCCGTATCGCATGCTGTTGGCCGCGTCCCCTCAGTACCTCGCCAAGCACGGCAACCCGTCGCGTCCCGAGGAGCTTTCCAAACACACTTGCCTGGGCCTCACCAACTGGCGTCGTCGCGACCAGTGGCGTTTGCTCGGACCTGAGGGTGCGGAGTGCGATGTACCGGTGCAGGGGCGGCTATCGGTCGATCATGGCGATGCCTTGCGTGTCGCCGCCCTGCACGGCGCCGGCATCGTGCTGCAGCCCGAGGTATTGCTGGCGGACGATCTGGCCGAAGGAAGACTGATGGCGGTGCTGCCCGAATGGGCGCCGCCGTCGACGCCGATGCATCTGTTGTACGCGCAGGATCGCCGGCCGACGGCGAAGCTGCGCAGCATGATTGAGTTTTTGCTGGAGCGCTTCGGGGCGGAAGCTTCTGTGTAGGAGCGCACTTGTGCGCGACCGCCCCACGCAACGAAAACCCTGAGGCGCTGCGGTCGCGCACAAGTGCGCTCCTACAAAGGGCGAGGCACCTTCACTGGCGCACGCGGCCCTTACCTTCGTTGTCCCAGTATCCGAACACATGTCGCGCGATCAGTTTGTAGAGGCGCTTGCCAGTGGCACGCCATAGCAGCGCATGCGGAGCAGGTGTTTGCAGGATCAGCAGCTGCCGTGCGGTCAGCGCCTGCGCGCAATACGTACGCTTGTGCTTGAGCAGATGACGCAGGTCTTCGCGCGCCAATGCACGGAACAATGCCCCACGCTTGCCGCGCGTCCAGGCGAGCTGGAAATCCACCAGCGCAGGGCGGCCATCCACGCCCACCAGCCAGTTGGGCTCCTTGGCCGCATCGTTGTGCACGATGCCGCGCCGATGCAGGCGCGCCAGCAGTCGCAGTGCATCGCGGTAATACGCGCGGTCGCAAGGTTGCCCTTGTTGCATCGGTGCGCCGGCGATATAGCTGCGCAGAAGTTCTCGCCCGTTCCAGCCCAGCAGCGCAGGCACCCCCTCCACACCATCGAGCTTGATCAGCGCACGCGCTTCGCGTGCGGCGGCGCGGCGGGCGAAAGCGCGTGCCCACCAGCAGGCCGCGTGGACATCGCGGCGGATCACGCGCACGCCATGCCGCTCGATCATCTCGATGCGACCCAGTTCATCGGACTTGAGCAGCGCGTCGCCTGAGGTATCCACAGATGCTCCCTGCGGTGGCCGTGCACCATTGTCACCCAACGGCGTGATGCCGGCGGCATGGCCATGCCGATATGCTGGGTTCTCGAACATGGAGAACCTCATGCTGGAGATTGCACTCTACGTGCTGGCCGCCCTGCTGATGATCGGCGGCCTCGCCGGCAACATTCTGCCTGCCTTGCCCGGCATCCCGATGATCTTCGGCGGCATCTGGCTGGTGGCCGCGGTGGACCAGTATCGGCACCTGGGAACGTGGTGGCTGGTGGTCATCGGCGTCCTCGGCGCCATCGGCGTGGCGCTGGACTTTGTGGCTGCGTCGCTGGGCGCCAAACGGGTGGGCGCCAGCCCCAGAGCGATCTGGGGAGCCGGCATCGGTACCGTGGTGGGCATGTTCTTCGGCCTCGCCGGGCTCATAGTCGGTCCGTTCCTGGGCGCCCTGCTGGGCGAGCTGAGCTCGGGCACCAGCGTGCTGCGTTCGGCCCATGTGGGCGTGGCCACCTGGCTGGGGCTGCTGTTTGGCACCGTGGTGAAGCTGGTGATTTCCTTTGTGATGATCGGCTTGTTCGCGTTTGCCATGCTGTTTGGCTGAGCCCGGGGCCGGGGCTGGCCATTCGGCTAGCGCGACCTTCGGCACATGGCGCAGCGTACGCGCCGCCCTATAGGCTCGGGGGCACTCCACCTTCAGGGAAGTGCTCATGTCCAAACGTCTCGCCCTGGCACTGGCGGTTTCGCTGGTCGCCGTCGGTTCCGCCCAAGCGGAAACCAAGTCGCCCGCCTGGATCGAACGCAGCAACACCGACGCCAAGGTGCTGCTCGATGTGATGGCGAAGTTCAACCCGGAATTCGCCTCGCAGATCGGCGTGCCCGGCTTCGACGACAAGGTCGTCGACATGAAGCCCGACGTCGACGCCCGTTCGCGTGCCGCCTTCGTCGACGCCAAGGGCAAGCTCGAAAAGATGCTGGCCAGCGAGAAGGACGAGAACGTCCGCCAGGATCTGCAGATCATGATCAAGGCCGTCGATCAGCAGATCGAAGGCATCGATCTCAATCACAAGTACATGCTGCCGTACCAGGACGTGGGCCAGCTGATCTTCCAGGGCGAGTTCGTCTTGCTGAAGGACGACGTGGCCGCCAATCGTCGCCCCGCCGCGCTCAAGCGCCTGGAATGCTACGTGGGCAAGACCGCGGGCTGCACGCCGCTGGTCGAGCTGGCCAAGGCGCAGACCACGGCACGACTGGGCGAGAAGGACCTGATCGGCCCGTACAAGAACGAAGTGGAGCAGAAGCTCAGCAATACGCCGCGCTACACCCAGGGCATCCGCCAGCTGTTCGCCAAGTACAAGCTGGACGACGCGCAGGGCAAGGCCGCGCTCGATGCGCTGGACAGCCAGCTCAAGGACTACGACAGCTGGGTGCGCACCACCATCGTGCCGCGCGAGCGTACTGACTTCCGCCTGCCCGAGCCGCTGTATGCGTACAACCTCAAGCAGGTCGGCATCGACATTCCGCCGGAACAGCTGATCAAGGAAGCGCAGTTCGAATTCACCGAGCTGCGCTCGATGATGCAGATGATGGCGCCGGTGGTGGCGAAGGAAGAAGGCATCCAGGCCACCGACTATCGCGACGTGCTGAAGGCGCTGAAAAAGCAGCAGCTGGGCAAGGATGACGTGGTGCCCTGGTACCACGAGATCATCGGCAAGATCGAAGACACCATCCGCCGCGAGCACATCATCACCTTGCCCCAGCGCAAGATGCAGATGCGCCTGGCGTCGGAAGCGGAAACCGCCGCCGTGCCGGCACCGCACATGGACCCGCCGCCGTTCATCAACAACCACGGCGAACAGGGCACCTTCGTGCTGACCATGGGCAACCCCAGTGGTGGCAAGTCCGATTCGTATGACGACTTCACCTATAAGGCGGCCGCCTGGACGCTGACCGCGCACGAAGGCCGTCCGGGTCACGAGCTGCAGTTCGCGGCGATGGTGGAACGCGGCGTGTCGCTGGCACGCAGCCTGTTCGCCTTCAACAGCGTCAACGTGGAAGGCTGGGCGCTGTATGCCGAGTCGGAAATGCTGCCGTACGAGCCGCCGTCGGGCCAGTTCGTGGCCTTGCAGGCGCGTTTGCAGCGCGCGGCGCGTGCGTATCTCGATCCGATGCTCAACCTCGGCCTGATCACCAAGGAACGTGCGCACGATGTGCTGCGTTACGACGTGGGCCTGTCCGAGGCGATGACGCAGCAGGAACTGGACCGTTACACCTTCAACAGCCCGGGCCAGGCCACTGCGTATTTCTACGGGTACATGCGCCTGCAGCAGACGCGTTTGAACACCGAGCTGGCGCTGGGCAAGGACTTCAACCGCCAGGCCTTCAACGACTTCGTGATCGGCCAGGGCTTGTTGCCGCCCGAGCAGCTCGCCGAAGCGGTGCGCACGCAGTTCATTCCGTCGCAGAAGAAGCAGGCGAAGTAAAAGCCGCTGTTTAGTTCTGACGAGGCCGCGCTTTCGGGCGCGGCCTTTTCTTTTGCGGGGCGGGCGCGTGACTGCTGAGTTCCAGCCACTGCGCAAAGTTCGCCGTGTCGCTGCGCAGTGCTGGCGGTACCAGGATGTAGTCGCGGCTGGGCGGCTCGTCTGCCCTGTGACGGAAGCGAGCCGCACCTTCGTGGGCGAGCAAGCCAGCCTGGTCCGCCTCAGCCAGGCGCAATGCCAGGCCTTGTGACGATAACCACGCGCACGGCCTTTCATCGAACCAGGCCATCAGCCCGCCGAACATCGGCTTGAACCGCAGATCGTGTGGACGTCCCAGGTGCGTGGCGGCGTCTTCCAGTTCCTGGCGCAGAAGCTCGATCGCGGGGTTCACATCGGCGCGTCGGGCAGCACGTAGAGCAGCACGGCAAGATAGTGCAGCACGCTGCCGGCCAATACGAAGAAGTGCCATACCGAGTGGTGATAAGGCAGTTTGCGCCACAGGTAGAACGGCACGCCGAGCGTGTATGCCACGCCACCGGCGAGCAGCAACACCATGCCGCCCGTCTGCAGATGCGCCAGCAACGGCTTGAACGCGATCACGCCCACCCAGCCCATGCCGATGTACATAAGTACCGCCAGCTTGCGGTACTTCTTCAGCAGGCCCAGTTCGAGCGCGCTGCCCATCAGCGCCAGCGTCCACACCGTGGCAAACAGACTCCAGCCCCAGGCGCCCGGCAAGGCGATCAGGGTGAACGGCGTATAGGTGCCGGCAATCAGCAGGAAGATCGCGATGTGGTCGAGCGTACGCAACACGCGCTTGGGCAGCGCGCCGGGAATGGAGTGATACAGCGTCGAGGCCGTGTAGCACAGGATCAGCGTGGTGCCGAACACCGCGCTGGCCACCACGGCCCGGGTGTCGCCGTACAGCGCTGCAAACGTCACCAGCGTCACCAGGCCGGCAATGCTCAGCAGGATGCCGATGCCGTGAATCACACTGCTGGCGAGCTCGTCGCCGAAGGCATAGCGGGGGAGAGCCGTGCCGGAGGTGGCGGACATGGGGATTCCTCAAACGGAACGTACTGGAGCGTACGGCCCCGCCACCTTAGGACGCCCGATCCGATTCAACAAGAGCGGAAGCGGGCATCCGTCAGGCATGCCCGCGACGCAAGACCGCACGACGCCGGCGCGCCGTGCCGTCCGATCACTCGATGATGAAGGCGCCGAAGGCCACGCCCAGGTCCCAGCCCTTGCCGGTGCCGCTGAGCGCGAGCGACACATTGCCCTTGGTCATCACGCGCGCACCGGCCGAGTTGGCTGCACCGGCATGCACGCCGGCATCGGCGTAATGGCCCTTGATCTCGCTGATGCTGCTGACACCCGAGAACTTGCCCACGCCATTGGTGATCTGGCTCTTGCCGAAGGTGAGTCCGCCGCCCTTGACGCGCAGGTGCACCGACAGACTCTGGCCGTTGTTGCAGTGGACAGTACCGCTGCCGGTGGCCGTCTGATAGAACACCGACCAGCCCGCGAGGTTGAAACTCATCTTGCACTCGATATCGCCGGCATGTGCCGGCACTGATGCCGCCCAGCCGGCCACGGCCAGCACGGTGGCAGCCATCCACTTCGACATGCTCATTGCCCTTCTCCCTGGTTGCGCGCTGCCAGTAGGCAGCAAGCGCGCGGTTCTGGCAATCGCCAGCCCGCTGCGGCGTGAACAGGCCATTCACCCAGGATGTACGCCATAGCAAGCCGCAAGGGGAAACAATGCGATAACCGGGCATCCCCTCTCTCTCCCCCGATGCCCGGCCTTACCGCCCCGCCGTCCTGTGCGGGGCTTTTTTTGTCCTGCGATTTCGCGCGCTACACCGCCACCGATGGCAGGCTCTATGCTGATATCGGATTGGGAATCAGGAGAGCCGCCATGTCTGCGATCGACCTGCTGTTGCATCTGGACCATCTCGACCTGGGCGTTGCCGCTCCGCGTGCCGCCCTGGCCTTGGCGCAACGGCTGGGGGCTAGGCTCGACGCGCTCTACGTGGCCGACCTGCCAGCCACCGCCTTCAGTCTTCCCGAAGCCGTGCCCGTACAACTCGAAGAAACACAGCGCCGCGTCGCCGAAGCACGAACACATGACCACCACTGGCAGCAGGCGTTGGCCGCCCGTGCGCTCAACGGCAGCTGGCGGGTCACCCAGGGCGACACCGTCCAGGCGGTGAGCCAGGCGGCCTCCGGTTACGACATCCTCGTGATGGAGCGCAGCCAGAAGCGCAGCGATGCGCCAGTCGGTTTCGGCTCGGTGTCGCGTTGCGTGTTTGCCAGCGGGCGGCCGGTACTGGTAGTGCCGGATGTCTCGCCCGTGCCCAGCGTCGGCGCCAATGTGCTGGTGGCATGGAACGGCAGCCGCGAATCCGCGCTCGCGCTGGCCGCGGCCGTGCCGTTGCTGCAGAAGGCCGATCTGGTGCGCGTGCTCGACGGCAGCGAAATGAACGCGGACATGTTGCCGGTGCTGCCGCCGCCCGGCCTGGCCGACTGGTTGCAGCGCCACGGCATCAACGCCCGCATCGATACGCTCGATAGCGGCCCCAGTCACGCCGCGGGGCCCGCCGTGTTGGAGGCTGCGCATAGCCAGGGAGCCGACCTGATCGTGATGGGCGCCTGGAGCCGCTCGCGGCTCGCGCAAATGGTGCTCGGCGGCACCACCCGCCACCTGTTCATGCATGGCGACGTGCCGATGCTGGTGGCGCACTGAAAAAAGCCCGAACCGGGCCAGGCAGCTCCCGCCCGCCAGAATAGCCTTCCATACGGCTACTTGCGCAAGTCTTTTTTTCGGGCTTAGGCTGCAAGCGCACCGACACGATCCCTCCGCGTCCCCGCGCGGCGTGCACGGGCCATCCGCCTGCTCCAGCAGGCGTCAAAATTCACATCGATACGTCAGGAGGTCGCCTATGTCGTCCGCAAGCCTGGCTGCACCCCGTCATGCCCATCCCGACCACATCCGCATCGCCGCGATGAGCGTGGCGATCACCCTCAACCTCGCTGCGCTGCTCGCCCTCATGCGTCCGATGGCGCCGCAACTGGCCGAGCAGGTGCAACGCATTGCCGCCACGCCGATCAGCTGGATCACCCCGGCGAAGGAAGTGCCTCCGCCACCACCGATCGATATCAAAAAGCTGGCGCCGCCGAAGACCGTTCCACATCCGCAAGCGCTAACGCATCCCCTTCCGGTGACGCCGCCAGTGGTCAACACCACGGACGATGGCACGGTGCCAGCGCCCGTGACTCCGCCCACCATCGCCCCTCCCGCAGCGGACGTTACCAACACTCCCGTCGAAGCCACCCTCGCCTATCGGGCGACGCCGCTGAAATATCCCGCACAGGCGCTGCATTCGCGCCTGCAAGGGCAAGTGATCCTGAAGGTGTTGGTGGACGAGAACGGTGTTCCGCAGGAGGTCGCTATCGAACAAAGCAGCGGCTACAGCCTGCTCGATCGCAGTGCACGCGAGCAGGTGCTGAAGAGTTGGAAGTTCGAACCGGCGATGGTGAATGGCCGGGCCGTGCGTGCATGGGCACGTGTCCCGGTGACGTTCAATTTGAACGAGCTTTGAGCGGCTTCGTCGCGCTTTAGAACGATCTGAAGCGGAAGGCCCGACCTGCATCCAGTGGCAGGCCGGGCCCTTCCACGGCAAGCGAAGTTCTAGTGGGCGTTGACGGGCGCCGCCGGCGCAGGTCCGCGCGCCAGGCGCACGATGGCCCACACCACGGCCACCAGCAAAATCACCGGCAGGCACAAGGGCAACAGGGCGAGCGCCACGATGGGCGCGGCGATCAACAAGGCAAGGCCGCCGAACACCAGACCGAGCACGGCGCCGACCAGGCTGAACAGCCCGCCGATCAAGGCGAAGGCGAGTTTGAAGACCAGGCCGATCAAGGCGACCCCGAGCCAAACGCCTACTATCAACATCAAGAGCACGCTTATCGCAAACATGATGTGTCTCCTCCCGGCGTCACTGCCGGCGACCGTTGCGCATCGAGCAGTTGTGGCAACCGATGCAAGTTTCAAGGCCTGCTTGGAAAGCATCGTGCGCTTTTGCGGCATGTCGCGCATGTCGCGAAAGTCATGTCCCTCGCCATGCCGATCTCGCCCCGGTGTTACGGGACTTTAACGATACGCATGCTCCACTGCGCGCCGGTTTCCATGAGTGACTGCGCATGGCCAAACACATGCAACACCTCAAGGCGCTGCGTGAAATCGCATTTGACTATGGGGTGGGCGAGCACCCTGACCTTGCCTCGATGGCAAGGGAACTGAGTCGTACGGTTTACCAGAATAAGCAGGCCCTGATCGGCGACCTGGCCGATTTGCGCGAGCGCAACCGCGGCTTTGAACGCTGGCTGGTGGCGCAGCGCAACAAGCCCGATATCAGCGTGCTCGTGATGGCATGGCCCGCCAACTACGCCACCCCGATCCACGATCACGATGGCCTGTGGGGCCTGGAGATGGCCCTGCATGGGGCACTCGAAGTGGAATCCTGGGACCGTGACCAGGACGGGAAGAACCTGCGATTGACCGGCCGCGACTGGCTAGGCCCCGGCGATGTCACCTGGTTCGACGCTGACGACCGCCACGTCCACCGTTGCCGCAACCTCTCCCGGCACGACACTGCCTTGACGCTTCACGTGTACGGTGGCGATCTGGCACAGTACTTTACATACCAACAAGCTGGCGAAGCTGGCCAGTGGACCGCAAGCCAGCAGCGCAGCGCCTTGGCCGGCCGCCTGTATGCTTGAAGCCACACACGTGAAGACGCTTTTTTTGAGGGAGTGGCATGTATCGACGGGTCGCCATCATCGGCGGCGGTGCTGCAGCGGCAGCGCTGCTGAGCGAGCTACTGGAACGCCAGTTGCCGCAGCTGTTGCATCTGGACTGGTATACCGGCGGCGGTAACTCGCCGCGTGGTGTCGCGTATGGCACGCGGTCCGACAAACATTTGTTGAACGTCCGTGCGGCCTCGATGAGCATGTTTGCTGCCCGGCCGCACGGGTTTCTGGAATACGCCCAGCGTGGCGACAGCACCATCGCCGGTACCGATTTCCTGCCGCGACGCCTCTATGGCGATTATCTCGAAGCTCAGGTGGAGCGCGCGCTCGAGCGTGCACGTGCAGCCGGCCACGATGTGCGCGTGCTGCCGTTCGAGGTGGATGCCATCGTGCCGGAGCACGATGGCGTCAATGTGATCCATGGCGAGGACAGCGCACGTGCCGACGCCGCCGTGCTGGCGATCGGTTCGTTGCCGCCGCTGCCGTTGAATGGCGTCAGCGATGCGGCGCTCGAAAGCGGCCAGTACGTGACTGAACCCTGGGGTTTTCTTGCGCAGGCCAAGCCGGACACACGTCCGCGCAAAGTGGTGCTGATCGGACTGGGTCTCACCGCCGTCGACGTGTTGCTGGAGCTTTCGGCGCTGTGGCCGAACGCCAGCTTCGAAGCCATCTCGCGCCACGGCCTGTTGCCGGAGCCACATCTGCAGCACGCCTCCGCGCCAGCTGACGACAGCGGCGAACTGATCGAGGCGATGCGCGACGAACCCTACATCCGTACCTGGATCCGCCTGCTGCGCGAAGCCATGGCGCAAAGCGCCGACTGGCGCACCGTGGTCGACAGCCTGCGCCCGCATACGCCTTCGCTATGGGCGCTGCTGGCGGAAGCGGAACGCTCGCGCTTCCTGCGTCATGCACGCTGGGCCTGGGAACGCGTGCGCCATCGCATGCCGCCGCAGGTCATGGCGGCCATGAAGGCGCTTGAGGATGGCGACCGGCTGCACCGTCGTCGCGGTCGTCTGCAGACGGTCGATGTCGTCGGCGACAAGCTGCATCTGGAAATCCGCCGTCCGCACGGCAAGGGCATGGAAACCATGGATGCCGATCTGGTCATCCAGACGGTGGGCCTCAACACGGATGTGCGGCGCACGCAGCATCCGTTGATCCGCCAGCTGTCGACCAATGGCCATGTCACCGCCGATCCGCTCGGTCTGGGCGTCACGGCAACGACGGAAGGACGCGTGGCGCATGGCAACCAGCCGTGGCCGCACTTCTACGCGATCGGTACCCTGCTGCGCGGCACGCTGTGGGAATCCACGGCCATGCCGGAGATACGCCAGCAGGCGCGCAATCTCGCCGACCGGTTGTTGAAGGGCGGATAAAAAAAGGAGCGCTTGGCGCTCCTTTTTTTTGCGTGCCAGCGATTACCAGCCGCTTAAAACCAGCTTGCCGATCGAGCTCGCGCTTTCCACTTGCTGATGTGCGCGACGCAGATTCTCCGCATTGATCGCACCCAGGTTGTCGCGCAGCGTCGTGCGCAACACACCGGCGTCGACCAGGTCGGCCACTTCGTTGAGCAGACGATGCTGCGCCTGCATGTCCTCGGTGTGGAACAGCGAGCGCGTGTACATGAACTCCCAGTGCAGCGAGATGCTCTTCTGCTTGAGCAGGTTGATCTCCAGCGGCTTGGCCGGATCATCGATCAAGGCCAGCTTGCCCTGTGGTTTGAGCAGTTCCACCAGCTTCGCGAAGTGCTGCTCGGTGTGCGTGAGGCTGAGCACATCGTCCACGCCTTGCGGCGCCACCGCCTTCACCGCGGCGACCAGATCGCCATGATGATCGACCACGTGATGCGCGCCCAAGGCCTTCACCCACGCCTGACTGTCTTCACGCGACGCCGTGGCGATCACGGTGGCATTGGTCAACGTGCGTGCCAACTGGATCGCCATCGAACCCACCCCGCCTGCACCGCCGACGACCAGGATGACGCGAGGACGCGCTGTGGCGCCGCGAGGCAGGTTGAGCCGGTCGAACAGCAATTCCCACGCAGTGATCGTGGTGAGCGGCATCGCCGCGGCCTGCGCGAAATCGAGTGTGCCGGGCTTGCGTCCCACGATGCGCTCATCGACCAGCTGGAATTGCGCGTTGCTGCCGGAACGATCGATCGCACCGGCGTAGTACACCGCATCGCCCGGCTTGAACAGCGTAACGTCGGCGCCCACCGCCACCACGGTGCCGGCGGCATCCCAACCCAGCACTTTGTCTGCACCCTCGGGGTTGGCGCGCTGGCGCACCTTGGTATCCACCGGATTGATCGAGATCGCCTCGACCTGCACCAGCAGATCGCGCCCTTGCGGCGCGGGCTGCGCCAACTCGACGTCGATCAGGCTATGCGGATCCGTGATGGGCAGGATCTGTCGGTACGCGACGGCTTTCATGCAGCTCTCCTTGCGAATCTGAAAAGTCAGGGAATGATTTTGCGCCGACGAAAGTCATCAAACAGTCGCGTGAACATCGCCTTGGTTTCCACATGTTCGTGGAAGCCGTAGCGCCGCGCCTTGGAACCGTCGCCAAACATGTCGTAGTCCCAGGAAAACACGAAGTCGGCAAAACGCCAGGACGATACCTCGGCATAGGCATGCGGCGCGAGGCCGTGGCGTTCGCCCATGGCTTGCCACAGCGGCTCCTTGTCTGCCATCACGCTATCGAGCGATAGCGGCAGTGGTGGCGCGACTTCAAGGCCGAAATAATCGGCGATGAAGGGCCACATCTCGTTCCATCGGAACAGGTCGCCGTTGGTGATGTTGAAAGCCTGATTGGCGCAATGCGGCTCGGTGGCCGCCCACACCGTGGCGCTGGCGAGCAGACCGGCATCGGTCATCTCCAGCAGCCTGTCGTAGGCACCCGGCTTGCCGGGAAAACGCAGCGGCAGGCCGAGCTCCTTGCTCATCGACGCATACACGGCGATGGCGAGCGCGAGATTCATCGGATTGCCTAGCGCAAAACCGCCGACCACCGCAGGGCGGATCGCCGACCAGCTCCACGCCCTGCCCTGTTGTCGCTGTTCGAGCAGGCGTTGCTGATCGTGCATGAATTCCGGCGGCATGAAGGCCGCATCGGTTTCGCGCGCCGGCGTCTTGAACGGACCGAGGTGTCCGCCGTAGACCTTGTAGCCCTGCATCAGGCTGATGTGTTCAAGCTGCGGCGCCACCGCTTCGATCGCGTCCAGCACGTTCACCAGCATCGCCACGTTCGGCGGCACCAGTTCGGCCCAGCTGGGGCGATCCTGATAGGCCGCGTAGAACACGTGCGTCACGTGATCGAGTTTGCGCAGCTTTGCCAGCGTGTCGTCAATATCGAGCAGATCGACGGCGATGTGTTGCACGCGGCCAGCACCTGTCCCACCGCGACGCGACAAGCCGATCACCTGCCAGTCCTCAAGCGTCGACAAGTGATCGATCAGATTGCGACCGATCACGCCCTGGGCACCCACCACGAGTGCGACCTTGGTTTGCTTGCTCATGCCCATCCTTTGCACGCAGAGAGTTCGATCAGGCGCCGACGGCGCAAGCTGCCGCGACTGGGCGGCGACGTCGTTCGAGCGCCGCGCTGACCAAAGTCACCAGCAGACCCAGCAAGGCGACCACGGCGCCGGCCACACTTACCGACGGCAGACCCAGACCCATGCCGATCATCGAACCGCCGATGAAGGCGCCGATCGCATTGCCGAGATTGAACGCAGCAATATTCAGCGTCGAGGCCAGATGCGGACCATCGCTCGCCTGTTGCACCACGCGCATCTGCAGCGGCGGCACGGTGGCAAAGGCAGCGATGCCCCAGACGAACACGGTGACCACGGCAGCGATGGTGTTGTGCATGGTCCAGGCAAACGCCAGCATGATCAGCGACAGCGCGATCAGCACGCCCACCAGCGAGGGCATCAGGCGCCAGTCGGCAAGGCGGCCACCGAGCATGTTGCCGATGGTGGTGCCCACGCCAAACAGGATCAGCACCCAACCCGTGGCGCCCACGCTCACATGCGCCACCTGCTGCAGGATCGGCGCGATATAGGTGAACACGGTGAACACGCCGCCAAAGCCCAGCACCGTCATCAGCAAGGCCAGCAGCACCTGCGGCTGACGCAGCACGCCCAGCTCGCGCTTCATGTTCGGCGACGCCAGATCCGGCAAGGCCGGCACCAGCCGCCACACGGCGATCGCGGCGATCAGGCCCAGGCCGGTCACGGCCATGAAGGTCGAGCGCCAGCCCGCCCACTGGCCGAGAAAGGTACCGAACGGCACGCCCAACACATTGGCCAGGGTCAGCCCGGTAAACATCAGGGCGATGGCGCGGGCAGCCTGGCCGCGCGGCACCACATGCGAAGCCACCACGGCGCCGATGCCAAAGAACGAGCCATGGCAGAACGCCGCCACCACGCGCGCCACCATCAGCACGCCGTAGTTGGGCGCCACCGCGCATAGCGCGTTGCCCAGAATGAACAGGCCGAGCAATAGCAGCAGGGCGTTGCGACGCTCCATGCGGGCCGTGAGCGCCGCCAGCAGGGGCGCGCCGGCCGCGACACCCAGTGCGTAGCCCGACACCAGCAGGCCGGCGGACGGGATGCTCACGTGCAGGTCCGTGGCCACTTCGGGCAACAGGCCCATGATCACGAATTCGGTGGTGCCGATGGCGAACGCGGCGACCGACAAGGCCAGCAGGGCCAACCGGGATGAACCGGCTGCGGCCGCAGCAGCGCTTTCGGAAGAACGTGGGGAGTTCATGGGAGGGGATCCCTGAAGGAAACGGCCGCCACTGTGCGCCTTGTAGATCTTTGCGGGAATTGAGCAAACTAGAGAGGCATCTTTTCCTGAAAGTTAAAGATGGCTCATTCCCAGGCCGTACCAGCCTGCTCGCCAAGGTCTCTGGAACATGGTCGATTTCGAAGATATGCGCCTGTTCGTGCGCGCCGTGACCGAAGGCAGCCTGTCGGCGGCCGGGCGCGAACTGGGTCTGTCGCCCGCTGCCGCCAGCAAGCGGCTGACCCGGCTGGAGACCGCGCTGGGCGTGCGGCTGCTCCAGCGCAGCTCGCGCCGCCTCGTGCTCACCGAGGAAGGCACGCTCTACTTTGAGCGCTGCCAGGCCATCATCGCCGACGTGGACGACGCCAACTCGGCCGTCGGGCTGCGCCAGCTGGAGGTGCGCGGGCAGCTGCACATCTCCGCCTCGGTGGATATGGGGCGCCAGTATGTGGGCCCGATGGCGGCCGGTTTCGCCGAGCAGCACCCGCAGCTGCATCTGCGCATCACCAATTCCGACGCCATGCTCGATCTGTTCGAGTACGGCGTGGACGTCGCCGTGCGGGGCGGCACCATGGTCGACTCGCGCCTGGTGTCGCGCCTGCTCACCAACAACTTCCGCGTGCTGTGCGCTTCGCCGGACTATCTGGAACGGCATGGCTATCCGCACCATGCCGACGAACTGCAGCAGCACCGCTGCCTGATGCTGCACCGTCCGGGCCATGGCGTGCTGCCGTGGATGGTGCAGACGCCGGACGGCTCCCGTCCGTTGCGCGTGGAAGCGGCGATGACCTGCGACAACGGCGACCTCATGCGCAGCCTGGCCATTGCCGGCCACGGCATCGCGTTCAAGTCCGCCTGGGATATCGCCGACGACGTGCGCGCCGGCCGCCTGGTGCCGCTGAAGAACGAGGTGTTCCTGGCCGACGCCCACATCTACGCCATCTATCCCAGCCGTGCCTACCTGCCGGCGCGCATTCGCCTGTTCGTCGATCACCTGCAGCAGGCACTGCAGGCACGCGAACGCGATGTGCTCGATACTGTGCGCGACGCCATGCGTTGATGCGGGGAACCCATGCTCGATAAGGATCGCCTCACTCATCTCGCCGGTGGCGCGGCATGTTGACCACCATCGTCGGCACCCTGTTGCTGGTTCTGCACATCGCCGGCGTGCTCGCCGCCATGCACGCGGTGATCAATACGCGCACGCCGCAAGGCGCGTTTGCGTGGGCGCTGGGCCTGGTCTTGCTGCCCTACGCCACGCTCATTCCGTATCTGTATCTGGGACGCAGCCATTTTCACGGCTACGTGGACCTGCATCGCGCACGACGCGACCAGATGCAGGCACTGGCGGACGCCCAGCTGGCCAATGGCTCCAGCGCGCCGGAGGTCAACGATCGCTATGGCGAGATCGCGCACATGCTCGGCGCGCGCTTCCACGCCGGGCAACGGCTGCGACTGCTGATCAACGGCGACGCCACCTTCGAGGCGATTTTCGCGGCCATCAATGAGGCCAGGCGCTGCGTGCTCGTGCAGTTTTTCATCATCCACGACGACATGCTCGGCAAGCGCATGCAGCAGGCGCTGATCGATCGCGTGCGCGCCGGTGTGGATGTGTGTGTGCTCTACGACGGCATCGGCAGCCACGCGCTGCCGAACGAGTATGTGGAAACGCTGCAGGAGGCGGGCGTGATCATCCATTCATTCGCCACCCAGCGGCGCAGCAACCGCTTCCAGCTCAATTTCCGCAATCATCGCAAGATTGTGGTCGTGGATGGCATGCGCGGTTACGTCGGCGGCCTCAACGTAGGCGACGAATACCTCGGCCTCAGCCCCCCGCTGGCGCCATGGCGCGATACGCACCTGGAAATCGAAGGCCCGGCCGTCGCCGATCTGCAACGCAGCTTCGCCGAAGACTGGCACTGGGTCACCGGTGAGCTGCCGCCGCTGCTCAAACCGCAGCAACAGGTCGGCAACGCGCACACGCTCATCGTGGCCACCGGGCCGGCCGATCGACAGGAGACCTGCTCGCTGTTCTTCGTCTCGCTGATCCACGCCGCGCGTCACCGGCTATGGATCACCACGCCTTATTTCGTGCCCGACCAGGCAGTGATGTCGGCGTTGCGGCTGGCGGTGTTCCGCGGCGTGGACGTGCGCGTGCTTATTCCGTGCCGCCCTGATCACCGCACGGTATTCCTTGCCACCAGCCTGTATGCCCACGATGCGGTGCTCGCCGGCATCCGCGTGTTTCGCTATCAGCCGGGCTTCGTGCACGAGAAAGTGCTGCTGGTGGACGATGACACCGCCTCGGTGGGCAGCATGAATCTGGACAACCGTTCGTTCCGTCTCAACTTCGAGATCGGCGCCCTGAACGTGGATCCCGAATTCGCTGGCGAGGTGGAAGCCATGCTGTGCGATGACTTCGCCCACGCGCACGAGGTCACGGCTGCGGAATATGAAAAGGCGCCGTATCTGCGGCGACTGGCGATGCACGTGGCGCGCTTGTTTGATCCGGTGCTTTAAGCCGTGCCGAGGCCTTGCTGTCGCGATCAGCCAGTCGCCTTGTTGCCATGGAGCAAATAGAGACTGCCGGTAAGCACCGCTCCCGCCAACGACAACATCGCAGCCACCACGAACATCGGACCATAGCGTCCACCCGACGCGATCCACCCGCCCAGCGGACCGGTCACGCCCAGCGCCACATCGATAAACACCGAATACGACGCCAGTGCCGCGCCGCGATTGCTTCCGCTCACGCGCTCCACCGCCACCACCCCGAGCGCGGGGAAGATCAGCGAAAAACCGATGCCGCTCAGCGCGGCTCCCAGCATGGCCATGGCAGGGTGATTGGCCATGGCCAGCACGATCAGGCCCGCGCATTCCACCAGCAACGAAACGAGCGCGGTGCGATAGCCGCCGAAGTGCGCGATGGTCCAGCCAAGCACCAGGCGCACGCCCACGAAACACACGCCGAACACGCTCAAGGTGGGAGCGGCACCGGACCAACCCTCGCGCGCGTAGTACAGCGTGATGAAGGTGGCGATTACCCCGAAGCCCACCGAAGCCAGCGCCAGGCCCATGCCGTAGGGCGCCACGCGGCCGAACACGTGATGCATCGGCAGGCGCTCGCCGGCCTCGACGTGCACGGCGGGGCGACGCCACGCCAGCAACAGGCCCAGCACCATCAACAACACTGCCGCGATGCCGATGCTGGCAAAACCCGCCGCAGCGTTCAGCACCACGCCCAGCGGCGCACCGACCGCCAGCGCGCCATAGGTGGCAATGCCGTTCCAGGAAATGACCTTGGCGGTGTGTTCCGCACCGACCCGCCCGATGCCCCACATGATGCAACCGGTGGCCACGCAACTTTCGCCCATGCCCAGGGCCAGTCGCGCCACCAGCATCACGCCCACTGAGGCGACCGGCCATGCACGCAGCAGGGCCGCGGCGATCATCAGCAGGCCGCTGATCGCGCACGCCACCAGGCCGATCAGCGCGGCACGCTTGGGGCCAGCGGTGTCGGAGGTGCGACCCGCAAAACCACGACTCAACAAGGTGGCCACGTACTGCGTACTGATCACCAGGCCGGCCAGCACGGCGCCAAAGCCAAGCTCGGTGTGCACGAACGGCGGCAGCACCGCCAGCTGCATGCCGATCACCAGATAGGCCAGAAAGGTGAAAAGAACGATCTGGACGATTCGTCGGGTCAACGGCAAGCCGCTGGCGCCCGCTTCAACGTGAGTATTCATGGGTACTGCTTTGGGGGAGGAGACAGCGGCTGCATCGGCGCGAGGGGGAATGCCGATGCAACGCTTTACACGGACGAGCGACGACGTACGAACAACAGCCAGCCGATGAATACACCCACGGCGACACCGACAAATTCGAAGAACACGCGTGCGCCGAGATTGTCCGGGTCGTGCACTTCGGCCAGGCGTATTTTCAGCAGCTGCAGCGACTGCACGCGGCCGTAGTTGAAATAGATCAGGTTCCACATATCGCTGCCACCGGCCAGGATCACGCCGATCACGCTCGCCCAGCCTACCTCGAGCCCGAGACTCCAGCCCTGGGTACGGCCGAACATATGCAGGATCACGTAGGCGAGCAGGCCGATGACCAGGGCAATCCCGCCGGCCTCCAGCGCGCCTACGATTCCGTAGCCCATCCACGACTGGTCAAAAAACATGCCTCTGGTCCCTATCGGTTGCCGTGGGCTCATTATGCCTGCGACGACGTCCCCGCCGGGCCATACCATCGTCTGGGGTGGGGTGATTTTCAGCCTGAACGCTCCATATGGATGACAAATCCCCCGTCGAACGCGTCACACCACGCCCCCCTCCAGCCCACTAGACTTTCCGGCGCAACCTTTTGCGAGACTCGACGCGACCATGAGCCCATCCCTATGAGCCCAGCTATCAGCCGCCGCGCCGCCCTGATCCTGGTCGACGTGCAACCGGACTTCATGCCCGGCGGCGCGCTCGCCTGCCACGAGGGGGACGCCATTGTTCCGGGCATCGACCAGCTGCTGAAGCGGGATGTCTTCGAGCATGTGGTGGCCACCCAGGACTGGCACCCCAAGGGCCACGTCTCGTTCGCCACCTCACACCCCGGACGCGCGCCGTTCGACCGCATTCCGCTGTATGGACATGCGCAGACGCTGTGGCCGCCGCACTGCGTGCAGGAAACGCCGGGCGCGGCGCTGCATCCGTCGATCGACTGGTCCCCGGTGGATACGGTGATCCGCAAGGGTGACGATCCCCGCGTGGATTCGTATAGCGGCTTTCGCGAAAACCACGGGCCGCACGGCAAGCGTCCATCCACTGCGTTGCACAGCTGGCTGCGCGAACAAGGGGTGGATGAGGTCTATGTCTGCGGGCTGGCGCGCGACGTCTGCGTGCTGTGGACCGCGCAAGATGCGGTGGAACTGGGTTATCGCACGCACGTGCTGTGGGATCTCACCCGGCCGGTGTCGCCCGAGACCGATATCCCCACACGCCTGCGCTTCGAGAACCTCGGCGTGGACGTGCTCGACTCGACCGCGCTGGCCTGAGCGCGTCAGCCTTCGTTTTCGGAGGCGACGCTGACCTGCGGATCGCCTTCCTCATCAACGCTTACGCTGATATTGATCGGACGGCAGCAGACCTGGCAGTCCTCGATGTAATGCTGGCTGTCGACGGAGCCATCGACGAGGATCTCGATGGCTTCGCCGCAGTAGGGGCAGTGGATGAAGACTTGATCGAGCATGGCGCCCTCCTCGACTCCCCTGTCCTGACTATCGCTCAGCGCTTGGCCAGCGACAGCGACGAACCCCACTTGTTCACTTCCACCAGCGCGGTTTCGCCGGGGGCCAGGTTGGTGTCGACGTGCGCATTGTCGCCCGCCTTGTGGCACGCGCCGGAGTTGCGCAGCGATACGGTGTGGGCGCCGCTGGGCAGATAGAACGTGGCCTGCTCGCCGGTCTCCAGCTGCGCGGCAAATTTGTCGTCGACCAGCACCTGGCTGGAGCAACCGCCGCCGAAGTAACCGTTGCTGCGCACGATCTGCAGCGTGGCATTGCCGTCGCCCGGCGTCTGGTAGAGGAACTGCCGATTGGACACCACGTCCTTGATGACCTTGTCATGGTCGTTGGTCACGCCGCAGCCGGTCAGGGCCACCAGGCCCAAGGCCACCCACACTGCACTTGCTGCGTTCTGCATGATCTTCATCAGCGGACTCCATCTTGGATAGTTAGCATCGCCAATGGGCGATCAATCGGTTGTGAATCGTACGCTCAGGTCACCGGTGGTTCCCATGCCGAAGGGCACAGAATGAGGAACCAGCCCTCGCGTGCCGTGCGCCGGGCCAGCTGCAGCAACGCTTTGTCCTTGCTCAGCAGGCACTCGGCACCTGATGCCAGCGCCAGCTCGAGGAACTTCTGGTCGTCCGGATCAGCGCAGCGCGGCAGCTTCACCTCGGGGCGTGGCGTCATGGCTGCCGCCGGCAGCAGCGACACCGCAAGGTCGAACGCCGCCATGGCCTGCCGGCGGGCCTCCTCGCCGAGGCCAAACTGCGGATAACCCAGCACTGCCTGCCATTCCTCGCGGCAAGGCTCATCCACCACCACGACCACGAGACCCTGTGCCAGCGCGGCGCTGAGGCGCTCGCAGGCAGGATCGCGGAACACGAAAAGATCGAGCGCGACATTGGTGTCGAGGACGAGACGGGGCACGGATTTGGACATGGCGCGCATGGTGGCACAGCCACCCGGTTAAAATGAGCGTCCTACCTGGTGGAATACCGACATGTCCGAACGCCTCTTCGACCACTACGCGGTCCACACCACGGCGATTGCCGAGGGCTCGCGCTACACCGCCTGCATCGTTGTCACGCCGCGCGAACGCAGCGGTTTTCCGGTGTATTTCGCCATCTGCGAGAACCGCAACTTCCGCGAACAGGCGCTGGCGGAAGCCGCCGCCGACAAGGCACTCGCCGCCATCGAGTCGCTGGAAGAGGACGGCACGCCGGTGTTCCCGGAAGGCTATACCGGCTTTGACGACGAACCGCCCGCGGCATGACGGCGCTGAAGTACCTCGGCGGCTATCCGCCGGCGCTGCTGGACAAGGTGCGCCAGCTGATCGACCGCGATGAGCTCGGCACGTATCTGCAACAGCGCCACCCGGGCCGCCACGAGGTGCAGAGCGACAAGGCGCTGTATGCCTATACCAATGCCCTGCGCCAGGAGCACCTGCGCAATGCGCCCGGCATCGACCGCGTGTGGTACGACAGCAAGCTCGATGTCATCAGCAAGGCGCTGGGCATGCACACGGCGATATCGCACGTGCACGGCGGCCGCATGAAGGCGCGCAAGGAAATCCGCATCGCCTCGCTGTTCCGCGATACGCCGCCGGAGTTCCTCAAAATGATCGTGGTGCACGAACTGGCGCACCTGAAGGAAACCGAGCACAACAAGGCGTTCTACCAGCTGTGCGAATACATGCAGCCGGACTATCACCAGCAGGAACTGGACCTGCGCCTGTTCCTGACCTGGCGCGATGCGCTTGAAGCGCGCACGCCGCGATAGAATCGCCACGCCCCTCACCGCCAGGTATGGCTCCATGTTCGTTTGGTTTCGCCAATGGCTCAATCGTCCACGCACGATCCAGATCGGCGGACGGCCGTTCGTCAGCGAAGGTCTGACCCAGCGCATCTGGGACGATATCTACCATTTCGCCCTCAATATCCGCTGGCCCACGTTTTTCGCGCTGGCAGCGGCGGGATTCCTGGCCCTCAACACCGTGTTCGCCGCGCTCTACCAGCTGGGCGACCACGCCATCGCCAACCAGTTTCCGCGCAATTTCGCCGGTGCGTTCTTTTTCAGCGTGGAAACGCTGGCGACGGTGGGCTACGGCGACATGCATCCGCAAACGATGTACGCGCACATCGTGGCGACGGTGGAGATCTTCGCCGGCATGTTGAGCATCGCCTTGGTCACCGGCATCGTGTTTTCGCGCTTCTCGCGACCGCGCGCCAAGATGCTGTTTGCCAATCACCCGGTGATCCGCCAGGTGCATGGGCAGAGCACGCTGATGATACGCGCGGCAAACGCGCGCCAGAACGTGATCGCCGAAGCCTCCGCCAAACTGCATTTGCTGCTGCGCGAAACCTCACCCGAGGGCTTTCGCCTGCGCCGGATTCATGACCTCAAGCTCCTGCGCGACCGGCACCCGGTGTTCACGCTGAGCTGGAGCCTGATGCATGTGATCGACGAAGACAGCCCCTTGTACGGCATGAGCCAGGAGGAACTGGCGACGACCGAAGCCACCCTGATGCTGTGCATCGAGGGCATCGACGAAACCACCGCGCAATCGATGCTTGCCCGGCACCAGTGGAGCCATCGCGAGTGGCGCTGGAATCATCGCTATATCGACCTGGTGCACGACGACGATCAAGGCGTCAGCCATATCGACTACGGGGTGTTCCACCAGGTGCTGCCGGTGGAAGACAACGAGAACACCGATCGTTTTTGAGTGGCGCTCAAAGCGTCAGCAGCACCTTGCCGATGGCGGCGCGGCTTTCCAGAAATTCATGTGCGCGGGCACCATCGCGTAGCGGGATGCGCGCCGCAATCTGCGGTTTCACGCTGCCCTGCCTGATCTGCTGGAACAGCGCCGCAGCACGCCGGCGTCGCTCGGCCGGGCCGGTCAACACGTTCCACAGGTCGCCGCCCGTCAGGGTGAGCGAGCGGTCCATCAACAGCCGCGGATCGACCGGGTCGGGATCGCCCGCCGCCATGCCGTAGAACACCACGGTGCCGCCGATGCGGGCGACGGCCATGCTGTCGGCAAGGGTGCGACCCACCGAATCGTAGACCACGTTGGCGCCATGCCCGCCGGTGAGCGAACGGGTGGCATCCACCCAATCGTCGTAGCCCACGGCCACATCGGCGCCTGCGCCTATCACCGCATCGCGCTTGGCCTCGCTGGAGGCGATGCCCAGCACCACCGCGCCGAGCGCCTTGAGCATCTGCACCAGCAGCAGCCCGACGCCGCCGGCGGCGGCATGCACCACGGCGACGTCGCCCGGCCGCACCACAAAGCTGTCGGTAACCAGGTATTGGGCGGTCAACCCCTGCAGCAGTACGGCAGCCGCCGTATCGGCGTCGATATCCGCCGGCAGGGGGATCAGGCGATCACGGTCCACCGCCACCAGCTCGGCGTTGGCGTGGGGCATATCGGCAAAGCCTACCCGCGTGCCTGCCGGGAACTGGGTATCGCCCGGCATGGGGGTTTCGACCACGCCCGCACCCTCGTATCCCAGCACCCATGGCGCTGAGCCGCTGAGGTGGTAATTGCCGTTGCGGCGGTAAACGTCGGCGAAATTGAGGCCAACGCTATGCATGCGGACCAGCACCTGATCTGGTCCCGGGGTGGGGTCCGGGCGCTCGGTCCAGCGCAGTACCTCGGCGGGGCCGAAGCGGTCGAAGGTCAGTGCGTACATGGGCGTGGTCCTGATGCGTAGGGGGCCGAGGATGGCAAGTTTGCCCGCTGGCCTGCCTTCCCAACAGACAAGAGTGAAAAAACAGTCGCTTTTTCCTTACGGGAAGCTGTATTTTTAGTCAACGCAACGAGAAATCACGCGTTATTCACCGTCATTGGCCGGCAGGTCACGGCCATTGTTCAGGGAGACAGCGCCATGCGGCGAACCTTTGTCGTGGGTTGCCCACGTTCCGGGACCACCATTGTCCAGGCTTTGCTGGCGCGCCACCCTGCGATCTATACGCTGCCGGAAACGGCGTTCTTCGAACAACTGCACGGCGATCTGGCCTGGCGCTGGGGCGATGCCCGCGTGCAGCCGCGCCGCCGCCGCTGGCGCCAGTCGCTGGGCCTGACCCGCCGGCACATCCGCGAGACCTTTGTCGCCTTGCACGTGCAGCTGGCGGGCGCTCGCCCAGCCATGCCCTCCGCCTACCACTGGCGCACGCTTTCCGGGCAGTTTCTAGCACTCCTGGACCGCTCGGCGGTGATGGCCGGGCGATCGATGTGGCTGGAGAAGACACCCAATCACCTGCTCTACATCCCCGAGATCGAAACCCTGGCGCCGGACGCGCGCTTTGTCCACGTGGTACGCCGCGGCATGGACGTACTGGCCTCGCTGGCCGACGTCTATCTGCGCTTCGAGAACGACGACGCCTTCGGCGGCGGCACCGTGCACTGGGCGCGCCGCTGGAACCGGGCCATGGACATCCACAGCCAGCACATCGGCCGGGCCAACCACCACTTCGTCTTCCTCGAGGATCTGGTGCGCCAGCCCGATATCGAATGGGCGCGCCTGTGCGCCTTCCTCGACCTGGCGCCGGACGCTCCACTGGACAACGCCTGCCAGCAGTCCATCGCCAACCTCACTGACGAACCGTGGAAGATCTCGGCCATCGAAGGCCAGCTGCGCGAGGCCGATCCCAAGGTGGACGGCCTGTTTGGCCCCCGGATGCAGCGCTGGCTACAAGGCCGCCTGGCCTCCTACGAGGACCTGCGCGCGCAGTGCCAGGCGGTACGCGCCCGCCCCGCCGCCCGCGTGCGCCTGGCGTACGACACACAGGCAGCCGGCGTCGGCTGAGTCTAGCCCTTCCGCTGCCGTCATTCCCCCGGTACGGCGACTTCGCTGGCGCGGTTGAAATCCCCGATGGTCTCGACCAGGTCGGTGACGGCCATGCGTTCGACCTCGGTGAGGTCGGGATTCCAGCTGTCGAGGATCACCACCACGCGCGTGCTGTCGCTGCGATTCCACGCCTCGTGCTCAAAAGTGTCGTCAAAGGTGACGCAGCGGCCTTCCTTCCACGCATGCAGCTCGCCGCCCACGTTGATCGCGCAATCGCGCGGCACGATCAGGGGCAGGTGCGTGACCAGTCGCGTATTGGTGACGCCACGGTGCGGCAGGATGTGCGTGCCCGGCCGCAGCACGGAGAACAGCGTTTCCGGCGCGTGGTCGCGGATGCGCACCAGCGGCGCGCGCTCCAGCACTGCCGAGGTGCGCGGGCAGCGCAGGTGATGCTCGTCGAAGCGGTCGCCGTGGCGATAGAAGAAGAAGGCATCCCACGCGGCCGGCTGTTCGCCCGAGGAGCGCAGATGTCCCTTGAGCCCTTCTTCCGTCTGTTCGCCGAGAAAGGGTTCGAATGGACGATTTTCCGCGAGCACAGACTGCAGTTCTTCGCGGATCACCTCGGTGGCATCCTGCAGGTCGGCCTGCCACGGGAAGCGTTCGGCACCGTAGTAGGCCTGGCTCGGCACGCCGGGGAAATACAGGAATTTCGGCTTTTGCCGGGGATCGGGAAGCTCCGCCCGACGCTCGCCCAGATAGATGGCCAGGCAGTCTTCCACACGGGACAGGGCGTCGCGGCCATAGCGCGCGCGCATCGGTTCCAGCACCGCATCAAAGGTACGGCGACGGCCGGCGTCGATGAAACGCATGGCGTGCTGCACGGCCTGGCGCAGCCCTGGCGCCGTGGTGGCGTCGCTCATCCAGCGCCCCTGTGCCTGGGCCGCATTGACCGCGCCGAAATAGGCGAGCAGCGCACGCTGCATCTCGCCCAACTGTTCCAGGGCGATGCCCAGGCGCAGGCGCGCCACGAACATGTTGGGCGCGATGTCCACGCAGCGGCGCAGGCTTGCCGCGGCGCCGCTCAGGTCGCCGGCGACGGTCTGTGCCACGCCAAGTTGGTGCAGCAGATCCGGATGTTCCGGATGCGCCTTCGCCGCGGCCGCCAGCATGGCCAGCGCGCGGCTGGTGTCTCCCCGCGCCAGATGGCGGCTGGCAACGAACTGCAGCGCTTCGGCGTCGTCGGGCGCCTGCTCCAGCAGGCGCCCGAAATACTGCTCGGCCAATGCCGGATCACCCTGCCGCAATCCGTTGAGCGCCATCTCACGCAGCGCCGGCACTGCCACTCCCACTCCGCTATTCATCGTTGCTCCCACCGCCTGCGAACTCACTATGCCATTGCGCACCGCGGTCCCCACCCCGGTGCATATGGGCATAATAGACGCGTTTCGACGGGCCGCACGCGCTTTTTTCGTGAGCAGGAAACTGTGTCGCGGTAGTCCTTCCCTTCGATCGGGCCACTGATGAATTCGCGACTGCAAGGGCTGGGACCATCAGCCACCCAACAAGTGATGATCGCCGCCCAGGCGCTGGACGCCGGGCGCGCCGACGAGGCCGACCGCCAGCTCGAACGCGTGCTCACCGCCTACCCCGATCATCCGGAAGTGCTGCGCATGAAGGCGGGCATCCTGAGCTTGCGCGGCCATCACAACGACGCCGTGCGCCTGATGCAGCGCGCGCTGGTGCATCGTCCACAGGATGCGCTCTACCACAACACGCTGGGCTCCCTGCTCGGCACGGCGGGCGACTATGAAGGCGCCATCCGCGCCCTGCGGCGCACCTGCGAGCTGGAGCCGAAACTGGCGATGGCCTGGTACAACCTCGGCGTGATGCTGACCAAGTCGGTACGCAACGAAGAGGCCGCTGAAGCGCTGCAGCGGGCCGTGACCCTGGCACCCGATCACGTGGCCGCCCGCGCGCTGCTGGCGGACCTGCTGCGCACGCGCGGCGACGTCGAGGCGGCGGCAACGGAATATCGCCGCCTGCTCTCGGTACGACCCACCTTCGGACTGGCCTGGTGGGGCCTGGCCGACCTGCGCACGCAGCGTTTCGATGCAAGCGATATCGCGCAGATGCAGGCTGCGCTGCAGCGTGCCGACGCGACCGAAAACGACCGCATCGCCATCGGTTTCGCCCTGGCCAAGGCCTTCGATGACGAGGGGCAATATGCCCAGTCGCTGGAGGCGCTGGCGCGCGCCAATGCCACCGCGCGCCGCTACCAGGCCTGGAATGCACCGCATTTTTCCAAGGCCATCGGCACGATTTCGGACGCCTTCGAGCCTGCGCCCATCGGCAGCAACGAGCCGTTGGGAAGCAACGTGATCTTCATCGTCAGTCTTCCCCGTTCCGGTTCCACCCTGGTCGAGCAGATCCTCGCTTCGCACTCCCTGGTCGAAGGCGCGGGCGAATTGCCGGATCTCCCGCAGGTGCTGGCCGAGGAAACCCAGCGGCTGGGCGGCAAGCCCATTCCGCAATGGGCGCGCGAAGCGACACCAGAGGACTGGCGACGCCTGGGGCAACGCTATCTTGACCGCACCGCGCGCTGGCGCAGCGAACGCCCCGTCTTCACCGACAAGCTGCCCAACAACTGGATCTATATCGGCGCCATTCGCGCCATGCTGCCGGGCGCGCACATCGTGGTGGTGCGTCGTGATCCGCTGGAGACCTGCTTCTCGTGCTATCGCCAGCCGCTGGATGGCAGCAATGGCTACAGCCGCAGCTTCGATGATCTGGCCGCCTTCTGGCACGACTTCGATCGCAGCGTATCGCGTAGCGCCGCCCTCCATTGCGGCCACGTTCGCCAGCACAGCTACGAGGCGATGGTCGCCGACCCCGAAACGCAGATCCGCCAACTGCTCGCGTTCTGTGGGCTGCCCTTCGAAGAAGCCTGCGTGAACTTCCACCAGAACCAGCGCGTGGTCCGTTCGCCCAGCGCAACCCAGGTACGCCAGCCGATGCGCACGGACACCGCGCGTTCGCAACGCTATGGCGCGCTGCTCAACCCGTTGCGGGCGGCGCTTGGATTGCCGGCCCACGACGTATGACCATCGCCAACACGCCCCTGGGGAGCGTGAGGGCCCTGCTCGACACGCTCGCGTCGCAGCCGCAGGATGATTGGCTGGCGCAGGGGCGCGCACTTGCGTTGCGCTCGGACACAGCCGCCGCGCTTGCGGTTTTCGATGCCGCCGCCGCGCGTTTTCCCGAGTCGGCCGATATCCTCCTCGGGCTGGCCGGGCTGCTGTGGCAGAACGGTCACAGCGAACGGGCGGAACAGTTGCTGTACGAGTGGCTGCGATCCCATCCCGGCGATACCGGCGCCGCCTTCCTGCTGGCTTCGCTGCTGCGCGAACAGGGCCGGCTGCTTGCGCTTGGCGAAGTGCTGCGTTCGGCATTCGCGCAGGGCGGTCACGAAGTGGACACGGTCATCCGTGCGGTCGAAATGCTCGACGACTATGGACGGCCAGACGAAGCGTTCACCATCTGCGAGAACGCCATTCGTGCGGGTGCCGATGATCCACGCCTGCACGCCTACGCCGGCATGCTCGGCATTCAGCTGGGGCAGTTTGAACGCACCCGTGCGCACTACGTCCGCGCGCTGGAACAAACGCCCGACGCCATCGACTGGAACATCCCGCTTGGCCTGGCCGGGCTGCAGCGCTACAGCGATCGTGGTCATCACGATTTCGACTTTTTCCACAGCGTGCTGCAGCGACCCGGCCTGAGCGAGCCTACGCGCCGCGCCGTACTGTTTGCGCTGGGCAAGGCGCACGACGACCTGGGTGATTTCGCCTCGGCCGCCACCTATTTTCGGCAGGCCAACGCCCTCGCCCACGCGAGCAGCCAATGGTCGCGCAAACTCTGGAAGCGCAGCATCGAAGCGCGCCTGGCGGCACCGGCCAACCGCTTGACACTGCAGCCGGCAGACGACTGGACACCGGTGTTCATCGTGGGCGTGCCGCGCTCGGGAACGACCTTGCTGGCGCAGCGCCTGGCCCGCTATCCGTCGGTGAAGGTTCGCGGCGAACTCGGTTGGCTGTCCTTCTGGGAACAGCGACTCGCTGCCGTCTCGCCCTCGCGCCAGCAACTGGAGGAGGCCGCCGCGCAATACGCACGCCAGCTCCGCCAGGACGATGAGCCCGCGCATTGGTATATCGACAAGCAGCCGCTCAACCTGCTGCGCGTGGATCTGGCCATGGCGTTATGGCCGAATGCGCGGATCATCCATTGCGAACGCGATCCGCGCGACACCGCCCTGTCATTGTGGTCGCAGTCGTTCCATGACCCGGCCCATGATTACGCCTACGACATGAGCGACATCGCCACCGTGATCCGCGACTGTCGACGCCTGGCAGCGCATTGGCGCGAACGCTATCCCGCCGCCTTCCTCAGCGTGTCCTACGAGCAAGTCGTCGAGGCGCCGGAGAACACGCTGGCCGCCATTGCGCAGTGGCTGGGCATTCCCCAGTCCGCTGCGCCCCAAGACATGCCGACCGAACAGACCAAGGCCATTGCGACGGCGAGCGCCTGGCAAGCCCGCCAGGCGGTGTATACGCATTCGGTCGGGCGCTGGCAGCACTACCTGCCCTTGATGCCCGAGCTGGCGGCAATCAACACGCGCTGATTGCCGCCCCGCTGCGCGACTGCTTCACACCGGTGCGGTGTCGTAGCCCCAGTGGCGAAGCATGGGCTCGAGTATCGGCAAGAGCGGTTCGAACTGTTCGCGATACTTGTGCCAGCGACCCACACCCTTGCGGTTGATCGGCTCGATCACCTGCGAATAGCTCGGGGTCGCGATGTATTCCTTGCTGCGCGCATGGCGGTCGAAACCGAGCATGGGCGAGGCATCATCCAGTTCCAGGAACTGGGCGATCTGCGAAACCTGCCCCGGGAAATCAGCGACCAGATCTTCGTAGCGCGACAACATCACCGACGGCTGCAGGATGCTCACCTCTTCCAGCCAGCGCTGCATGGTTTCCACGTAGGCATGGGCAAGCCGCTCAAGGTTGCTGCAGGCGGCCGCCAATGCACTCGAACGGAAGCTGTGCATGTAGCAGCTCAGGATGACATCGCACGGATGGCGCACGGCGAGTACGAACTTCGCTTCCGGAAACAGCCGATACATGATCGGCAGCCAATGCATGTTCAGCGGATTCTTGTCGACCAGGCGGGCATCGCCATCGCGCTGGATGCGTTCGCCCACCATCACGTGGTAACGCTTGCGCAATTCGTCGACGTCGTACTGGCGCAGCACGCTCAGGTCATCGAGGATGCGTCGGTCGTGATTGCCCAGTACGCCGGCAAGCCGGTTGAAGAACGGGTTCTCGTCCATCGACTGCAAGCCCGGATGCGCGTCCAGCACCTGCTCGAGCAAGGTCGTGCCCGAACGCGGAAAACCCACGACGAATATGGGCGAATCACCCATCGCAGGGGCCGTCAGCGTGGGCCAGCGCGCAAATTGCTCGGCGGTGACACGGGGCGCGTCGACCGGCATGGCGGGCGAGCCGGCCACGAAGAACTCCGGTGAATCGAAGCGCCGCTCATTCGCTTCTATGCGGTGAGCGACGTGCAGCGCTTCCATCGCGGACGACGTTTCACCCAGCTTGTCGTACACCGATGCCAGCTGGAAGTAGTGGCTGTAACTGTTTTCCGCCTCCGGACCCGCCCGCTCGAGCAGATCCTTGGCCGCGGCAGCGTCGCCCTTGCGCAATGCCAGCGTAGCGAGCAAGTGACTGGCTTCTTTGGACTGCACTTCGGAGGCGTTCGATCCGGCGCGCAGCAGCGGCGCGAGTACGGCTTCGGAATCGGCCAGGCGGTTCAACCGCTCATAGTGATTGGCCAGCAGCAGGCGCACGTCGAACTGGGCAGGCCAACGCGCCAGCAGATCCTCCAGCAGGTCGACCGCGTCGGGGATGTCGTTGTTCAAGGTCAACACTTGCGCCAACGACAACTGCAGGTCGTCGTCGTTGAACGGCAGCCATTGTCGCCAACGACGCAGCAGTTCAGAGGCACCTTCGGTGTCCTGGCAGTGGCAGCAGGCGCGCGCCGCATCGATGCGGGCAGCCAGCGAGTCGGGATCCGCGGCGACGACATCGAGCAGAAGGCTGCGCGCGGTCAGGTAGTCGCGCAGGTCAATCAACAGCAGACCGAGCTGGCCCTTGGCCGTGAGGTTGCCTGGATCCAGCTCGACCGCACGCGCAAAGGCCTTGGCAGCCTCAGGCACGTTGCCGGAGTCCTTCAGGGCGGTCGCGTAGTTGTTCCAGCTGCTGGTGCTGTCCAGCTCTTGTGCGAGCTCGGCGTAGAAGGGCAAGGCCTCGTCCACCCGCTTTTGCATGTGCAGGCTGAGAGCGAGCATCAAGGTCAGGTCTGTTTGCCGCGGGAAGCGTGTCAGCGCCTCGCGGCTCAGTTGTTCGGCACGCTGGAGTTGGCCATTCTGGATGGCTGCGGTGATCTGTGTGAGTTCGTTCGGAGCCATGGCTTCACGCAAATAAAGAAGGGCCGCGTGATGACTCACGCGGCCCTCAAGGTTAACGCTTATATCTACGACTTAGAACTTSACCGTRRCGCGWGCCCAGTAGTAGCGGCCCATCAGGTCGAAGTCGCTCGGGTCGGTGTTGGCGTTCAACGTGTTGTTCGCGTACAGCATGGGCGGCTGCTTGTCGAACAGGTTGTTGATGCCGAAGTCCAGACGGGTGTTGATCATGGCCAGGTTGTAGCCGACCGACACGTCGTTGTACGTCGTCGCACCGTACTTCAGGATCGTGCCCGACTCACCGTTCGGGAAGCTATCCTGCGGCGAACCCGTCGCTGCACCGTTCTGGAAGCGACCGATGTAGCGCATGCGCCACTGGGCACTCCAGCCACCGGCCTGCCAATCCACGAAGGCCTGACCGCGCCAACGGGGGAACAAGCAGACGCCAGCGTTATCCGGGCAGGCAGCCGAGGCAGCCGAACCGTACGGGAGCAGGTGACCGGCGTTCTTGTAGGTGACCGAACCTTCCACGCCCGGTGCGGTGACCTGGTCGTAGTACTTCAGGTAGGTCGCGTTCAGGCCGACGTTGAACTGGCCGAAGGAGAACTGCGGCAGCTTGTAGTTGGCCGAGAAGTCGATACCGGAGGTATTCAACGAACCCAGGTTACCGGTCGGCTCAACCGTCGACTGCAGCAGCTGGCCAGCATTCGGGCCGCCGACCTGACGCTGGATGTACTGGCAGTACTGGGTCGAACCATTGGCGCAGAGGTTCAGCAGGCTCTGCAGACCCACCGTGGTGATGGTGTCGTTGAGGTTGACGCGCCACAAGTCGACCGTGGTCGACAGACCCGGCACGTAGGACGGGCTGTACACGAAGCCGAAGTCATACGACTTGCCGTGCTCCGGCTTGACCGGGAAGCCCGCGACGCGCGAACCCTGCACCACAGCGCCAGCCTGCGTCTGCGAGACGACGTACTGGTTCTGGAAGGTGCCGTTGGCCGGCACGTTCGCGCAGGCGATAGCCAGCGGGGAACCTGCCGGAGCGCCAGCGTAATTGGTACACGGATCGGTGTGGATCAGCGGAGCATCCGAACCCGAGAAGTACAGCTCGGTCAGGTTGGGAGCGCGGAACACGTCTTCCATGGTGCCGCGGAGCAGCAGGTCGTCGAACGGCTTCCACTCGACCGCGAACTTGAAGTTGTTCGTGCTGCCGAAGGAACCGATCTTCGAGTAGCGGTCACCGATGGTCAGGTTCAGCGACTGGATGCCCGGGAGACCGGCCAGGATCGGGATGAACGTTTCGGCGTACAGATCCTTGGTGGTGTAACCACCCTGCACGGCGCTCAAGCACTGGCTGCCCAGGATACAGCTACCCGTGGTCGGGTCGATTTCCAGCTGCGGAGCCGGCACGGTGTGCTGGTAGTCCTTGCGCCACTCGAAACCACCGGCCAGCTGCACGGCACCGGCCGGCAGGCTGAACAGCTCACCGCTCAGACCAGCGTGGTAGGTCTTCTCGATGAGGTAGGTGTTCGACGGGGCCGTCACGCTGGCCGCACGCACGGCAGCAATGCTGGCTGCCGACGAATTGGGCTCGAACGGATTGAACTGGCAAGCCACCGGATCGGTACCGGCCGGGCAGGTCGCCACGCCATTGGCGACGGTGGAATCACCAGTGTAGAGCTTGGTCTGATCGACCAGGCCAGCCGTCGTCGTGACGACGCTCTGGTGGCCGTAGTTGAAGCCGACGTCCCAGTTCCAGTTCTTGTCGAATACGGTGAAGTCGCCCTTCAAGCCCGTATTGATCTGAGCGTCGGTACGGCCGGTGAAGGCCTCACGCAGACCAGCCGAGGTCAGACGCTGGGTGAAAGCGTTGCCGGCAGCGGTGCCGAAGCCGCCGCCCGTCGGGACGCCGTTGACCAGAACGGGCGAGTTGAACACGTTGAAACCGTTGCCCGGATTAACCGTCGCGGCGGTCGAGGTCGAGCCGTACACGGCCGGAGCCAGCTGGAAGTTGGCCGAGGTCTTGTTGTAGACCGCGTCAACATAGGCCGTCACGTGATCGGCCAGGTGGTACTCCGCATTGATGAAGCCGCCAGTGCGCTCCTGCGGGGTCATGATCAGGTTGACGGCCGCGTAGTTGTACTTGTCGGCGTTGCCGTAGCAGTGATAGTTGGCCGAGCTGAGGACGGTCGGGTTGCCACCGGCGTTCAACGACACGCGGTTGCAGCCCAGGCCCAGTGCTGCGGCCTGCGAATCGCCAAGCTGGATGCGGCCGACCGGGGTCGAGGACGAACCACCGACGGCGACCTGGGTGCCGGACAGGCTGAGCGCGTTCTTCGAGAAGTCGCGGTTGGCCGACAGGACGCCGTCCTGCTTGTTGTAGCTGATGCCGGCCATGATGCTGCCCTTATCGGACGTCTGGCCGAACGTGAAGGTGTAGCCGCTCTGGTCACCGTCGGTACGATCGGACTGGCCGACGTTCGCGGTGAAGGTGGCACCCTGGTAGTTCTTGCGCGTGATGAAGTTCACCACGCCGCCGATCGCATCCGAACCGTAGGTGGCCGACGCACCGGTCGGCAGCACTTCGATGCGCTCGATGGCATCGGCCGGGATGGCGTTCGGATCCTTGCTCAGCAGGCGCTGACCGTCGATCAGGATCAACGTACGGCGCGAACCCAGACCGCGAAGGTTGATGGACGAACCGCCGGTACCGCCACCGTTGTTGGTCTGCGGGTTGACGTTGCCGCCGGTCATGGCCGGCAGCTGCTGGACCAGGTCGCCAAGCGTCTGCTTGCCGGTGGCCTGGATCTGAGCGCGATCGATGGTTACGACGGGACTGGCCGTCTCGACGTCTACGCGGCGAATCAGCGAACCGGTCACGGTGACCGTTTCGAGAGTCTTGCTCTTGGCCTGGTCAGCGGCCGGTGCCGGCGTAGTGGACTGCGCGTCCTGCGCGAAAGCGGTAGTGCCGTAGGCGCTTGCTGCGAGCATGCCCAGCGACAGAGCCAGACGCACCGACGTGCACAGTTTATTTTCCCCGAACTTCATGAGAACACCCTCCCGTTATTTATATTGACTGGGTTTGACAGACTTTCCCCGCCTCAAACCCGCGCCCGATTCACCCAAACAATTCAGGCGTAGACCTACAAAGTTTGGTCTACAGCGCTCGGCATTTATCACGCTTTACTTACAGATAGTCAATAAAATCTATACGGCAAGAAAACAAAGTGCCGTGACAACTATCGCAATTTTCTACGATTTCGACATCAAATCCGCGCCGCTAAACGCCCCGCAAATGCTTGCTGCGCTGCGAGGAACATCGTTGCAATGGGGTGAAGCCAGGGTGAAAAAAGGCTGGCAAGCCGCCATGGGCCTCGCCAGACCTCTGATTTGGCAGGGGTTCACTCCGTGCCGGTATCGGCTTCGAAGCGCAGGTGTTTGACGCTGCGTCCCTTGCGACGCACCAGTTTCAAGGCTTCTATACCGATGCGTATGTGGCGTTCAACAAATTGCGTGGTCACGCTGCGGTCGCTTAATTCCGTCTTAACGCCCTCGGGGATCATGGGCTGGTCGGAGACCAGGAGGAGTGCTCCGCAGGGGATCTTGTTGGCGAAGCCTGCCGCGAAGATGGTGGCGGTCTCCATGTCGATGGCCATGCAGCGGGTGCGACGCAGGTAATCCTTGAACGCGTCGTCGTGCTCCCAGACGCGGCGGTTGGTGGTGTACACCGTGCCGGTCCAGTAGTCGTAGCCAAGGTCGCGGATCATGGTGGAGACACCGCGCTGCAACTGGAACGCCGGCAAGGCCGGCACCTCCGGCAACAGATAGTCGTTGGACGTGCCTTCGCCGCGGATCGCCGCGATCGGCAGGACCAGGTCGCCAATGGCGTTCTTCTTCTTGAGGCCACCGCACTTGCCCAGAAACAGCGCAGCCTTGGGATGGACGGCGCTGAGCAGATCCATCACGGTGGCTGCGTTGGGGCTGCCCATGCCGAAGTTGATCAGGGTGATGCCGTCGGCGGTGGCATTGGGCATGGGCCGGTCGCGCCCGCGTACTTCTACGCCATGCCACTCGGCGAAGAGGTCAACGTAGTGGCCAAAATTGGTCAGCAGTATGTGCTGGCCAAACTCCTCCAGAGGCGTGCCGGTATAGCGCGGCAGCCAGTTGGAGACGATCTCCTGCTTGTCTTTCATTGAGACCCCTTGAGGTCGGCGCAACGTGGGTTCCGTTGCGCGTTACCGGCGACGCCACGCCGGCAAGATGCCAGATCAGTGCGTGCATCTTAGCGGGTGACGGCCCATCCCTGGGCGGTTTGTTGTCATTTCCTTGAACTGGCCCCGCCCACGATGGGCGGCATGCCAAGGAGAACACCATGCTGCTGATTGGTTGGATCGTCGCCCTCGCCGTCTTCCTCGGCTTTGCCTTCGTCGGGCGTGGATGGCTGGCCTGGGTGCTGGCGCTGGCCGTGTTGTTCCTCACCGGGATCGTACGCGGCGTGCAATCGCCACTCCTTTTATATGGACTGCTATTTGCAGCGGCCTTGGTTGCATTGGTAACTGGTTTCGCGCCGCTGCGCCGCGCCTTGTTTGCACGCCGCCTGCTGCCGATGCTCGGCAAGGTGATGCCGCGCCTGGGCGAGACCGAACGCATCGCGCTGGAAGCAGGCACGGTGTGGTGGGATGCGCAGATCTTCTCCGGCATGCCCGATTGGGACTCTCTGCTGCGTTTTGAATGCAAGCCGCTGAGCGAACGCGAACAGGCCTTCATGGACGGGCCGGTTACCCAGCTGTGCGCCATGCTCGATGACTGGCAGATCGAGCAGCAACGCGACCTGCCGCCCGAGGTGTGGGACTTCATCAAGCGCGAGCGCTTCTTCGGCATGGTGCTGCCGGAGACCTACGGCGGCCTGGGCATGTCCGAAATCGGCCATTCGCGCGTGGTCACGCGTATTGCCACGCGCTCGGTCGCGGCGGCCGTGACGGTGATGGTGCCCAACTCGCTGGGCCCGGGCGAACTGCTGCTGCACTACGGCACCGAAGACCAGAAGCGCCACTACCTGCCCCGCCTCGCCGACGGCCGCGAGGTACCCTGCTTTGCGCTCACCGGACCGGAGGCCGGTTCCGATGCCGCGGCCACGCAGTCCGAAGGCGTGGTCGAGCGGGGACAGTGGAACGGCGAGGAGGTCATCGGGCTGCGACTGAACTGGAACAAGCGATACATCACGCTGGCGCCCGTCGCCACGCTGATCGGCCTGGCGTTCCGCCTGAAGGATCCCGACGGCCTGCTGGGCGGCGCGGTGGATCGCGGCATCACCTGTGCATTGATCTCCCGCGACTTGCCGGGCGTGGTGATCGGGCAGCATCACGATCCCATGGGCGTGCCGTTCGCGAATGGTCCGATCGTCGGCCATGACGTGTTCGTTCCGCTCGACGCCATCATCGGCGGGGTCGAGCAGGCCGGCCATGGCTGGCGCATGTTGATGGAGAGCCTGGCGGCGGGCCGTTCCATTTCGCTGCCTGCGCTTGCCGTAGGTGCGGCACAAATGGCGACGCGCATCTGCGGCGCCTATGCCACCGTACGCGAGCAGTTCGACACGCCGATCGGTCGCTTCGAAGGCATCGAAGAACCGTTGGCGCGCATCGCCGGCCTCACCTATCTGATGACGGCCACACGCACGCTCACCTGCGGCGCGCTCGATGCCGGCGAGAAACCGGCGGTGCTTGGTTCCATCGCCAAGGCCTATCTCACCGACGCCATGCGCGTGGTGGTGAGCGACGCGATGGACATCCGTGCGGGCGCTGCGATCCAGCGCGGTCCGCGCAATGCGCTCTCGCACATGTGGATGTCCGTGCCGATCGGCATCACCGTGGAAGGCGCCAACATCCTCACCCGCTCGATGATCATCTATGGCCAGGGCGCGATTCGTTGCCATCCGTGGGTGCAGAAGCTGATCGATGCGATTGCCGCCAAGGACCTCAAGGCAGTCGACCACAGCGCCTTCGGCTACATCAACTTTGTGTTTACCCGCGGCGTGCGGGCCCTGTTGCTGGGCTTGAGTGGATCTCGCCTGGCCAGCGCGCCGGACAGCGAACTCGCTCGCCAGTACCAGCACCTCACGCGTTTCGCCTCGGCCTTTGCGTTGGTCTCTGATACCTGCATGGCCACATTGGGTGGCACGCTCAAGCGTCGCGAGAAGATTTCCGGACGCCTCGCCGATGCGCTGGCCTGGCAATACCTCGCCGCCGCCACGCTCAAGCGCTACCACGACGGACCCAAGCTCGCCTCTCACTACGACCTGGCGCGATGGGGCGTGGCCCTGGCGCTCTATCGCACGCAGGAGGCGCTGCGCGGCGTGCTGGACAACCTGCCCTCGGAGCTCGCAGCCAGCGTCGCCCGACTGCTGGTGTTCCCACTGGGCGCGCGCTTCCAGCCGCCCTCAGATCGCCTGGGCCAGCGCGCGGCGCGGGCCATCCTGGAAGACCGCGAAGCGCGCATCCACCTCACCGGCGACATTCATGTGCCGGGCCCTGATGAACCTGGACTGGGCCAGCTGGAGGCGGCGCTGGACAAGGCCGTGCGGGCCCTGCCGGTGGAGACCAAACTGCGCGATGCGATCCGCGCCGGCACGCTGGACCGCGCCGCCGGCGACGAGCTCGGCCAACACGCGCTGGCCGCCGGCATCATCACGCAGGCAGAGTTCGACGCGCTCAGCGAGGCCGACGAGGCCCGTGACGCGGTGGTGCAGGTCGATGCCTTCGACCCCGCAACCTACCGCCAGCTGCGTTGACCTTGCGCGTCGCAGTCGATCAGGCATACCGCAATGCCCGGCCCTGTCCCAACGGTCAGGGTCGGCACGTGCACAGGTGCGTGCTATGTTGGCCGCGCTTGTCATAGGGGAGTCACATCATGCGGATGGGTATAGCGATCGATGCCGCCTGCGATCTGCCGCAGGCATTTCTGCAGAAGCACAACATCGCGGTGATGCCCATCACCATCCGCATCGACGATGAAATCTTCATGGACAACCGCAACCAGGTGGAGCTGCATCGCTTCCTGGATCGCAAGCTGGGCAGTCGCAGCCACTCGGCGGAGACCATTCCCTGCTCCGTCGAAGATGTGCAAAAGCTCTTCCTCGACAAGCTGGTGCTGGAGCGGGACTGCGTGTTCTGCCTCACCATCACGGCCACGCGCAGCGCCATCAATGATCACGTGATCAAGGCCAGCTTTGCGGTACTGAAGCATTACCGCGAGGTGCGCGAGAAAAACGGCCTCACCGGCCCGTTCCTGATGCGCGTGATCGATACCCGCACATTGTTCGCCGGATCGGGCCCGGCCATCGTCGAAGCCACGCGGTTGATCGATGCCGGCGAAGTACCTGCGGCGATCCGCGAACGCCTCACCTACATCGCCAATAATTCGTACGGCTACATGCTGCCGCGCGACCTGTACTACCTGCGCGCGCGCGCCAAGAAGAAAGGCGACCGCAGCGTGGGCCTGGTCAGCGCCATGCTCGGTTCGGCGCTGGACATCAAGCCGTTGCTGCGTGGCTACCGCGGCGAGACCAGCCCGGTCGGCAAGGTACGCGGGTTCGAGCATGGCGCGGAAACCTTGTTCAACTACACCGCCAAGCGCATCCATGCCGGCCTGTTGGTACCCGCGGTGTGCGTGAGCTACGGCGGCGATCTGTCGGAACTGGGCAAGCTGCCTGGCTACGCGGCGCTGCGCACCGCCTGCGAGGAATGCGGCGTGGAACTGATGGAAGCGCCGATGAGCATCACCGGCATGGTCAACGTCGGCGAAGGCGCCGTGACGCTCGGCTTTGCCGCCGAGGAACACGTCGCCGAATTCTGAGCGACCACGCCTCAGGAGTTTTGCATGATCCGCCTGTGCATCCTCGCTTCACTCCTGCTGCTTGGCCTGCCGGCCATGGCGGGCACGGCGTATCAATGCACGGATGCGAGCGGCAAGCTCACCTTCCAGGACAAACCCTGCAGCGCCAACCAGCGCCAGCAGGTACTGCAGCTGGACGATTCCCAGCCCATCTCGCCACCGCCGCCCGCAACGCCGGACACACCAACCTTCGAGCCCGTGCCGCCGCCCGCGCCACCGCAGCCCATGGCCGCGCTGCCCCTCATGTACGGCTGCGTGCGCGCCACCGATGGCAAGCCCTACCTCAGCGATAACGGCGATCCGCAGCCCTATCAGGTGCCCTACGGCATCCTCGGCGCGGGGTCGCTGCCGCTATCGCAGGTCTACGGCGGACCCAACGCCGCCGGCGCCTCCGCCCCCGAACTCAATCGCGGACGCGTCACCCCCGGCCTGATCGCCAATCACTACGTATGGGTGCAGGACCAATGCCGCGAACTCACGCGCGCAGAGACTTGCCACGCCCTGCGCGATGCCTTCGACGAGAACGCCACCAAACTCCGCCGCGCGTTCAAGAGCGACCAGCCACCGCTTGAACAACGCGAACAGGAACTGCACGCGCAACTGCAGAACTGCTGAGCAAAGTTTGCGCAATGTCATGCAAGTGCGCGCCACGCAACGCGCGTGGCGAGTTGTCCACAGGGTTGCTACCAGGCTTTCCCCAACGGCTGTGGAAAACACTGCGTGTGGTTGGTGAATGTTTGCGCAGGTTGCTGAAACTTGCGTGGTGGCGAGAGGTTGGGTGTTCTATCCACAGGGTTGTGGGGTGGTGATCCACATGGGGTGTGGACAGAGGGGGTGTGGTTCGCGGTGCGATGTTCGCGCGAGTGGGCGGCGTGCTTATTTGCTCGTCGTTCCTCTGGAGGCCGCCCCTTTGCTCGTCATTCCGGTGCAGGCCGGAAGCAGTAGCGGCATGGCTCAGTTGTCGCGTTACCGCCAGGGTGCCGCCTGCGCGGCGGGCGTTTCGAACGGCTGCCGCCGCTCGAGTCACTTTTCTCTTGCTGGCCCAAGAGAAAAGTAACCCAAAGAGAATGGCCTGATAACGCCCGCAGCATTGTGTTGGGATAAGCCCGAACGCTTGAGGTGCGTCGTTGTGGGACAACCTCCGAGGCTACACAGCGGGTACTGCATTGCGCTGCGCAACGCGCCCGAATCGCTGAGGACTTAACGCGGGGCCTCGCTGCGCATCGGCTTTGGGTCACAGATGGCGCACTGGATGCGCGCCTGGCGCTTGGCTTGTCTGTGGGAGCGCACCCTGTGCGCGACAGCCACGCCGGGGTGTACCGCTTCGTAGGTTTGTCGCGCACAGGG